>JAYVJL010000091.1:0-7646 GCA_043769295.1 Polaromonas sp.
CGGCTGACGATGGTGTCGCCGTAGCCGTTTTCCATCGCCACGATGGCCACAGAAACGAATTCACCGACTTGGCATTCGACTTCGCCTTTGTCGCTCTTGAATTCTGAAAGGGGAACATAAGCCTCTGATTTGAGACCTGCGTTGACAACAACGAAGTTGTGCTCGATACGAATCACTTCAGCGGTGACGACTTCACCAATGCGTGTTTCGGAGCTTTTTTGTGACTCTTCAAATAGATCTGCGAAAGATTCTGACATGTATTTTCCTAAGCCGTCATCAGCGGGCATCGCAGCATACAAAGTATTGAAACTCCATATTGAGCGAAGATTACAGCAGCACGATTGCTCCTGTTTATATAGCTAAAGACGGATATTTTCTGCCGGTTAGGGCGGGTTAAGTTTAATAGAATGCTTTTAAACCATGCACACCATGCACTTGCTGCATGTGGATATTGTGCGACGGGAGTCTAAAAGCGCTGCTTGCCTTGCCACCAGTTCAGCACCGTATTGACCGATTCTTCAATCGACAAATCAGAGTTGTCCAAAAGCTTGGCATCTTGCGCAGGTTTCAAAGGTGCAACGCTGCGGGAGGAGTCCCTGGCATCACGCGCTTCCAAATCTGCGCTAAGTTTGTCGAGTATAGCTGAAAATCCCTTTGAAATCAACTGCTTATGACGTCGATTCGCGCGTTTGGCCGCGGTTGCCGTCAAAAAGACTTTAAGCGCAGCATGGGGGAAGATCACTGTACCCATGTCCCGCCCATCGGCAACCAGGCCGGGCAGCGTCTGGTAACTGTGCTGCAAGTGGACCAAAGCCAGTCGTACCGCAGGCAAAACCGAGACTTGCGAGGCACGCATACCGCCTGCTTCGCTGCGGATGGCATCACTCACATCGATGCCGTCAAGCAGCACTTGATCGCCCACAAACCGCAGATTGAGCTTTTCTGCCAGATGGGCGATGGCAGCCTCGTCTTTGGCTTCCAGACTCAAACCTGCTTGCAAAGCCGCAAAAGCTGTCACTCTATATAGTGCGCCGGAGTCCAGATAGTGGTAACCCAATTGCTGCGCCAAACAGGAGGCCAAACTGCCTTTGCCAGACGCGCTGGGGCCGTCGATGGTGATGACGGGAATGCTGGCCGTGTCGGTTTGTGCGACTGAAAACAGGGCTTCAAAGTAATCGGGGAAGGTTTTTGCGACGCATTTGGGGTCCAAAATGCGGATCGGTAAACCCGCAGGGTTGAACGCCGCGAGTGAAAAGCACATGGCAACGCGGTGATCGTCGTAGGTATGGATCGGTGCTGTCGACCAGTCACGTGTCGTCTTTGGCGGCGTGATGCTGATGAAATCCGCCCCTTCAACAACCGTCGCCCCCAATTTGCGCAGTTCGGTTGCCATCGCCACGATGCGGTCTGTTTCTTTGACGCGCCAGCTGGCAATGTTGCGCAGCGTGGTGGTGCCATCTGCATACAACGCCATCACGGCCAAGGTCATCGCTGCATCAGGGATGTGGTTGCAGTCCAAATCGACCGCTTTTAAAGGCCACGAACCGCGTGAAATTTCTAGGTGGTTCGGCCCACTTGTAACGATGGCACCCATCGCTTGCGCTGCTTCTACAAAGCGAATATCGCCTTGAATCGAGTCCGCACCCACACCTTCAATGCGAATACCGTAAAAAACCGCATTTTCAATGCTATTTTTGACTGTAGCCGGCTTATTTATTGCTCCAATAGCTATAAAATAGCTAGCAGATGAAGCGTCGGCTTCGACGTGGATGCTGCCGGGCGACTGGTAGCGGCTGCCCGCGGGAATGGTGAATTTTTGCCACCCCTGACGTTGTATTGCAATGCCAAAACGCGCCAGCAGGTTGAGTGTGATTTCAATATAGGGCTTGGAGATCAGATCACCTTGGACTTCAATCACGATGTCCTGCGTCGCCACCAGTGGCAAAGCCAGCAGCAAAGCTGTTAAAAACTGGCTGGATACGTCGCCGCGCACATGAATGGGTGCGTTTAAATTGAGTTTGGATGCGGATTCAATGCCAGGCTTGATACGCAAGGGCGGGTAGCCGTCTTGCCCCAAATAGTCGATCTGGCAGCCCAGCTGACGCAGGCCATCAACCAAATCGCCAATCGGGCGCTCGTGCATACGAGGCACGCCGCTGAGCTCGAATTCGGTCGAACCATGGGCCAAAAGCGCCAAAGCCGCCGTCAAAGGCCGCATCGCCGTACCCGCATTGCCCATGAACAGCTTGGCGGACGGCAAACTGGCGAGCCCGCCCAAGCCGGTGATCTCAAGCGTTGTCGCAGTTTGGTTCAACTTGCAGCCCAGTTGCTGCAAGGCGTTCAGCATGACCTGCGTGTCGTCCGAGTCCAACAAGTCATGCACGGTGGTGGTGCCGTTGCACAGTGCCGCCAGGAGCAGGACGCGGTTTGATATGCTTTTTGAACCGGGTAAAACGACAGTGCCAGAGGCATGCGTCAGGTGGGGAAGGTCTAAAAAATCCGTACTGAACATGTTTGTTGAAAGCGCTTATTTTTTTGGTTTGGTAGACGTCAAATGCCACTGATTTCGCACCTGGCTGGCGGCGCTGAGCGCCGCATCCAGCGCCGGACTGTCGTTGTTGGAAATCATGGTTTCCAGCGCTTGCAGGCTGTGCTTGTAATGGCCAATCTGCTCCAGCACCTGTGTGCGGTTGGCCAGCAGGATGTCATGCCACATTTTGGGGTCACTTGCGGCAATGCGGGTGAAATCTCTGAAACCAGTGCCTGCCAGGGCCAAATAGTCGGCCGCTTGTTTTTGTGAGGTGATGCTGTTCATCATGGCAAATGCGAGCAAATGCGGCAAATGGCTGACAGCGGCAAAAGCGGCATCATGTGCATCGGGCGACATGCTTTGGACCGAGCAGCCCAAGGCGGTCCACACATCTTCGGCTTTGAGCAACTGGGCCGTGAACGTTTTGCCAATGGGGGTCAAAATGACCTGTCGACCCATGTACAAATTGACGTCGGCATGCTCCACGCCAGACAATTCTTTGCCCGCAATCGGATGCGCGGGTACAAACGTGCCCAGTGATGAGCCCAAGGTGCGTTGCGCGGAGTCCACCACATCACGCTTTGTGGAGCCCACGTCCATGACCAGCATGCCCGGCGTGATCATGTGCTTGATCGCTTTGAGGGTGGCCTCGGTAGCGGCCACCGGTACGGCGACCAGGACGATATCTGAGCCGGAGACGGCCTGCAAAGCCGAGGCGGCTTCCACATCAATCACCCCCATCTGCAAGGCGCGGGCCGTGGTGGTGGGTGATTTGCTGTAACCCACAATGCGCTTGACCAAGCCGGCGCGCTTCATCGCCAAAGCAAACGAACCGCCCATGAGCCCGCAGCCAATGATGCCGAGCTGATCGAACATGGGATTTTTAGACTGGGAAGAACTGAAAGTTTTCACGATGCTGATGCTTGGCTAAATAGAGCAGGCTCAATCGCTGACAGCGTAGCTGCCCAATAATTTGTAAAAAGCGCACAAACCCTGCAGCTCTTTTAGGGCCGCAGCCACATGCGGCTGTGAGGGGTGACCGGCTAGGTCGATGTAAAAGAAGTATTCCCATTGACCAGAGCGGGCCGGGCGGGACTCAAACCGCGTCATCGACACGCCATGGTTTTTCAAAGGAATCAGCAAATCATGCACCGCGCCTGGACGGTTGGGCACTGACACAATCAAACTCACGCAGTCTTTGCCGGATGCCGCTGGCATGGGCAGGGTTTGAGGCAAACACACCACGGCAAAGCGGGTGCGGTTGAAGGCGTCGTCCTGAATGGCATGGGCCGCGATGTGCAGGCCAAATTCTGTGCCCGCGCGCTCGCTGGCAATGCCTGCCCATGCGGGGTTGGTGGCTGCCAGACGAGCACCTTCGGCGTTGCTGGACACCGCTCGGCGTTCGGCTTGGGGCAGGTGCTTGTTCAGCCAGCCTTGGCACTGGGCCAGGGCTTGCGGATGGGCCAGAACGACTTCAATGCTGTCCAATGAATCCGTCAAACGCAGCAAGTGGTGGCGCACCAGGAAACTGATTTCACCGACCACATGCAGGGGGGTGTTGAGGAACAGGTCCAGCGTGCGGGTGACCACGCCTTCGGTGTTGTTTTCAACAGGGACGACGCCAAAATCGGCGCTGCCTGCGGTGGCGGCATGGAAGATTTCATCAAAATTGCTGCAGGGCACGTGCTCAATGCTGGTGCCAAAAAACTGCAAGGCCGCCATTTCACTGAAGGTGCCTGCGGGCCCCAGATACGCAACCCGTTGCGGCGCTTCCAGGGCGCGACAAGCCGACATGATCTCGCGCCAAATATAGGCAACACTGGCCTTTTTAAGCGGGCCGGGGTTGGCCGTTTGCAAGCCGCTGATGACCTGCGCTTCACGCTCTGGACGAAAGACGGCCGAGCCATCAATGCGTTTGATCTCACCCACTTCATTGGCAAAACCAGCGCGGCGGTTTAAAAGCGCCAGCAGCTCTTTGTCTGTCGCGTCTATCAATTCACGCAGTTCGGATAATGTTTTCGCCATTGGGTCGTGAAATAAAGGTCTAGCCGGCGTATTTATTGCCTAGTATGCTATTAAATATATAGTAAATAATATGTTGAAGCGTGCTTAGACTTCAGCATCACCCGCCGCTTCATTGCCGCCATCTGGGCTTGTATCCGGACTGTCTTCAGTCCCTGAATCGCCAGCCTCGTCTGTTTCAGCCGAATCGACCACATTGGCATCGTTTTCTACAATGCGCTGCAAGCCGCTGAGTTGAGAGCCTTCGTCCAAACCAATCAAGGTCACGCCTTGTGTCGCACGTCCCATTTCACGGATTTCAGACACACGTGTGCGAACCAGCACGCCTTTGTCGGTGATCAGCATGATTTCGTCATCCGTGTGCACCAAAGTCGCTGCAACCACTTTGCCGTTGCGCTCGGATTGCTGGATGGCGATCATGCCCTTGGTGCCACGTCCGTGACGGGTGTATTCGGTGATGCTGGTGCGTTTGCCGTAGCCGTTTTGAGTGGCGGTCAGCACGCTTTGCTGTTCGTCCTCGGCCACCAGCATGGCGATCACGCTTTGGCCGTCTTCCAGGTTCATGCCGCGCACACCGCGTGCGTTGCGACCCATGGGGCGCACGTCGTTTTCATCAAAGCGCACGGCTTTGCCGCCGTCGCTGAACAGCATCACGTCGTGTTCACCGTCGGTGAGAGCTGCACCAATCAAGTAGTCGTTGTCGTCCAAAGCCACGGCGATGATGCCGCCTTTGCGCGGGTTGTTGAACTCATCCAGCGCGGTTTTTTTGACCGTGCCCATGCTGGTTGCCATGAACACGTATTGATCAGCCGGAAAACTGCGTTTTTCACCCGTCAATGGCAACACAACGGTGATTTTTTCACCTTCCTGCAGTGGAAACATGTTGACAATCGGGCGACCGCGCGAACCGCGCGAGCCGGCGGGTACTTCCCAGACCTTGAGCCAATACAGGCGGCCGCGGTTGGAGAAACACAAAATGTAGTCGTGCGTGTTGGCGACGAACAGCTGATCAACCCAATCGTCTTCTTTGGTAGCCGTGGCCTGTTTCCCGCGTCCGCCACGCTTTTGGGCACGGTATTCAGACAAGGGCTGGCTCTTGATGTAGCCGCTGTGGCTCATGGTCACCACCATGTCGGTCGGTGTGATCAAATCTTCAGTACTGAGGTCGAACGAGCTGTGCTCGACCAGACTGCGGCGCACGCCCAGTTTGCTTTGACCAAATTCAAGTTTGATGGCGCTGAGTTCTTCACCAATGATGGTGGAGACACGGTTGGGCGTGGCCAGAATGTGCAACAAGTCGTCAACTTCGGCCATGACTTCCTTGTACTCGGCGACGATCTTGTCTTGCTCCAAACCGGTTAAACGCTGCAGACGCATCTGCAAAATCTCTTGCGCCTGGACTTCAGAGAGTTTGTACAAACCACCGGTTTCCAAGCCAAATTCACGCTCTAAACCGTCAGGGCGGTAATCATCGGCGTTGATCACGCCACCGTCGGCACGGGTGCGGGTGAGCATGTCGCGCACCAGTTTGCTGTCCCACGATTGGGCCATCAAGGCTGCTTTTGCCACAGGCGGCGTCGGTGCGTTGCGAATCAGAGCAATGAATTCGTCGATATTCGCCAGTGCGACGGCCAAACCTTCAAGCACGTGGCCGCGTTCGCGGGCTTTGCGCAGGTTGAAAACGGTCCTGCGGGTGATGACCTCGCGGCGGTGGTCCAGGAAGACCTCCAGCAAATCCTTCAGGTTGCACAACTTGGGCTGCCCGTTGACCAAGGCCACCATGTTGATGCCGAAGGTGTCCTGCAGCTGGGTTTGCTTGTACAGGTTGTTCAGCACCACCTCGGGCACTTCGCCGCGCTTCAATTCAATGACCAAGCGCATGCCGGATTTGTCGGACTCGTCTTGGATGTGCGAAATGCCTTCAATTTTCTTCTCATGCACCAGCTCGGCCATGCGCTCTTGCAGGGTTTTTTTGTTGACCTGGTAGGGCAGTTCGTCGACGATGATGGACTGGCGCTGGCCTTTGTCGATGTCCTCAAAATGGCACTTGGCGCGCATCACCACGCGGCCACGGCCGGTGCGGTAGCCGTCTTTCACGCCGTTGATACCGTAAATGATGCCGGCGGTCGGAAAGTCCGGCGCGGGGATGATTTCCATCAACTCGTCGATGCTGGCTTGCGGATTCGCCAGCAAGTGCAGGCAGGCGTCGATCACTTCGTTCAAGTTGTGCGGCGGGATGTTGGTTGCCATACCCACGGCGATGCCCGATGAGCCGTTGACCAGCAGATTCGGGAAGCGCGCAGGCATGACCAGGGGCTCAGACTCGCTGCCATCGTAGTTGGGGCCAAAATCAACGGTTTCTTTGTCCAGATCCGCCAGCAGTTCGTGCGCGATTTTCGCCATGCGGATCTCGGTGTATCGCATCGCAGCGGCATTGTCGCCGTCCACCGAGCCGAAGTTGCCTTGACCGTCCACCAACATATGGCGCATCGAAAAATCCTGCGCCATCCGAACAATGGTGTCATACACCGCGCTGTCGCCGTGCGGGTGGTATTTACCAATCACATCTCCCACAATACGGGCAGATTTTTTGTAGGGTTTGTTGTAGTCGTTGCTCAGCTCGTGCATGGCGTACAACACGCGCCTGTGCACAGGTTTCAAGCCATCACGCGCATCGGGCAGGGCGCGACCCACAATCACGCTCATCGCGTAATCGAGGTAGCTGCGGCGCATTTCCTCTTCTAGGCTGATGGGCAAGGTTTCTTTGGCGAACTGGGTCATTGGAAGTGGGGCACCTGTGGGGCACCAGAATTAGGCAAAGGAAATACAAAAATGCACAAAACCGCCATGGCTAGACTTTAAATATGGCGTATTCACAGCTGGATTTTAAGCTGGCTTGGGTGTTGCGTGCGAGCAACGGAAATGTTTTTTTAGCGCTTTCAGGAACTTTCATCGCGATTTGGCGCTGGGCAGGCTTTGCGGCTGTGGCACAATAACACGTAACGGCTTGTGTGATGGTCACATGAGGCGTAGGGTTTTCGCAGCTTTGCTGCAGATTAATTTCTGAGGATACAAATGAAGAAACTAAATAAAG
>JAYVJL010000092.1:0-12350 GCA_043769295.1 Polaromonas sp.
GTCAATGGCGTCGCGCGGCCAGCCGAACGGCGGACTTTCGAAATTGTCGCGAATTTCACTGCCTTTTTTGCCGGGGCCGATACAAGCCAACAACTTTTGGCACACGGGCTGCTTGTCGGCCTCTTGGGTATGCCCCACAGCCTTAAGGGCTTCAAGGTTGCCTTTGCGCGCTTCGTCGAGCACCTTGCTCCACTGGTCGCTATCGGCCACATCAAAATCTTTGTACAGACGGATCGCCGATGCCTTGGCCGCGAGGTTGATGCGGTCAGACAACTCATTGCCGTCTGCTACTTCTTGGCCTCCGGCTTGAAAGACCCGGGCACCGGCAAAAAGCGCGTCAAGCAGGTCTTTCAACCCTTTCTCAGCGTTGCGCTCGCGACTCTCCATGGAGCGCTGGGCATCACGGCCTTGTTCGGTAACTGGAGTACCTTTCTTGCTCAGGGTTGAGCGGGCAGATTCCAGCGTCACGATGGCATTGCTCAGCTCGGTCTTGTTTTGGGACCTCAAAAAGACAAAGAGCGTGGGGTTGTCGGGACTTTTCGACTTGGCTTCGGCAATAACGGATTTCTCTTCAGTCTGCCACCCGTCTTGTATCCACAGGTACAGGGCTTTGTCATTATCCTTGGGTAGTGTTTCGTCGTAGGTAGGCGTCAGGCTGCGAACAACATTTTCTTTGCCCTGCGCGACGCGCACTTTTTTGAGTACATCGCCAAAGCGAGCTTTGAATAGGTCGGCACGCTTTTGCTCTATGCGCTGCGGTGATGCTTTGAATTCAGCTTCCTGGGCGCGAAATTCTTCGTACCAGGCGCTGGACTCGATGGTCTGCAGACGGTACTCCAGGCCATTCGACCCAGCCATTGACATGATAAGTCGGTCGTCATTTTGCAGTTTGTGCAGCAGGTCGGGCAATTGCTTACGAAGTTCGCTGGAGCCTGAAGCCAGGTCTGTGACCAACAGATCGGCTAGCACGTCATCGGTGGCCTTCAAACCAATATCAAGCGCTGCATCTGAGGGGAGTTTGTTGATAAGGTAGATGAGTTTGAGCAGTTTGCCTTTGAGTTGGGCACTGGCATCGCCCGCTGCAAAGCGCTGGACATTTTCATAAACATCCTTGGGCAACTGGGCCGTGGATATCAGGTTGGCTGCGATTTGGTCGTACAGAAAATCACCCGCAACCACATGGCCCAAAGGCAGTTCAGACGTGGCCAGCACGGCTTCATGTACCACGCGAAGCTGGCTGCGTAGTTGCGACACCGTGCCCGTTGTGTCGATGGTGCGCAGCACGCGCTCCCAAAAACGTCGCCGTACTGGCAGGATGGGGTAGTCGTCGGTCATGAGCGACTCGTCTTCGGTGACGTGTTCGAGCTTGGTGCCGCGCAAGTGGCGCGATATTTCACCCAAATTATTACGCCACGCCTGCTCGACCTGGGGTCGTGTGGAAGGTTTCTTGGCCAGGATGATTTGGCGGGTGACGTTTTCGACATCTACATCACTAAGCATGACGGCAACAGGGAATCGTCCCATCAAGCGCATCAGATTGGGCATGCCCGACAGTGCGGACTGACCGGTGCCGACGAACAGCAATTTGCCTGAGAAGTGTTTACACAGAGTCTCAGTCACCTCCTGCACCATATAGGCTTTTTCAACGTCGTTACCAATGTATTGCTGAACCTCGTCGAGTACCACCAGGGTCAACGGAAAGTTGCCGCCCTCTGACAAAGCCTCGGTGATGGCGTTGACCATCTGCTCGTTGGTGACATCTTGCACCTGTGGAAACTGGGCTTTGAGCAATTGACGGGCTTCGGGCTCGCTATTGGCCATGCCGGGACGGACCGCCAACAAGGCCTTGGCCAGGTGGTTGGAAACATACATATGCGGCAACTCTTGCGCCAGAGTACGCCCGGCAGCATTCAAGACTGACACAAGGGGCTCGAACAAGCCTTCATGTTTGAGCCACAACACCAATTGCGCTTGGTTGAATTGCTCAGGCAAGCCCTTTGATTTGAAGATGATGCCTAACAGTGCCAAACGAACCTTGTCCCCTGCCCCAGCACCCAGCTTACCGGCAGCGGCATGCAAGCCACCATGGCTTTTGCCTCGAATGGATAGTTCTTTTAGATGTTCTGCAACTGTATCGGGCAGCTTGGCCAGGCTGCGGGCAGAGGCGCCGTCAAAAAACTTGTAATCGGTCCACAAAGTGCGCAGCATCTTGGCCAAGTGCGATTTGCCGCTGCCGTAGAAGCCTGAAATCCAGATGCCTGGTTGCTCGTTGCGACTGCCTAGATTGTGCAGAAACTTGTCAAGAACAATTTCCAAGCCTTTTTCATACTGACCGTCGCAGACAAAGGTTTCGAGTTCATATCTGAGCACGCTTTGTGCGGCTTCAGAGTGGTCTTCAGAAACTTCCGCGACGCCATTGTTGACGAGGCGGTTCTCCGAAGGTAATTTATTATAGATTTCCCTGTTCAGCATTCTTAGTCCTCACCAGTACTGGTTGTTCTCAATGGTTATTCATTCGGTAGCGAGCAATGGCACCGCCAGGTAGTTCCAGCCGTCTCGTGCATCCAGTAACCGATATGTATGGTTTTCTGGGTGGTACTCTCCAGGGAAAAACACCAGCAGACGCCCTGACACGGCATCCTTGATACCTTCGACGACTGTAGACACGCGAGCCAAGCCAAACAGACTGCCGACGCCAAGCAATGCAACAACGGTGTCAGGCGTCGCCTGGGCGGCAATTTGAGTCTTGAGCTTGACTATTAGGTCTGCGACGAACTCGGTCAGCTCCCCAGACAAATAGCCCGCCATGTCTTCAGGGCATTCAAAATAGGCATCGCGGTATTCTTGGTCTGCCATCCACTGCGGGAAAGCGTTGGTCACATCAATCAGCAACCATTGCTTGCCTGCTTGCTGGGTGACCAATGCGAATTCTTCGGCATTGGCCCGTAAACGCAGTTCGTCACTTTTGTCGTATACGGCAAAAATAACCCGTTGGACGGCTGCCAGTCCCTGCTGCCAAGGCACTGTGAGATGCTGACGATAGGTAGATATAAGTTTGCTGACTCTAGACGACATGGGAAGCCTCCTGGCACATTAGCTCTTCTTCCGGTGTCAGGTAATCGGTAAACCGAGCCTCTTTAACGCCGCCAGCATTTAAGAAAACAAGCAAGCCCCTATGAAACGCCGCGTTTGCGAGCGCCTCCAGTTCAACTGAAGATCCGGGTAATAAATTCATCCAAGAGGAAGTGAACAACCGTTGACCAGTCATGCCTTCAAGGTGTCCAAGAAGCATGCAGAAAACCACATTTACGGGCGAAATCACAAGGATTGAACGTGTCTTGTGAGAGCGACCGTTTAAGAAACCTGCCGCTGTCCAAGTACCATTTATGTTTTGGGCAAACGATTTGAGGGAGGCCGGGCTAAACCGGTCCCGATTTTGAGCAGCCAAATACTTTTCCAGGTCTTCGCGCGAAACATGGACACCGGGTTGTTTTGCCAAGATAAAGGTTTGAGCTCCGCGCAGCAAAGGATCACGCGCCAAAGCGGCGCAGAGCGCTAAAACTGGCTGTGCTGCTTCATCGACAGGCCACAAGCGCCGCAAAGCTCGAAACAAAGGCAGTTGAGTGTCAAGACCGTATAGGGTGGTGAGGTGTCGCAAAGCCAACTCACGAGACTTCTTGGTGGGTTTCCCAAGAATGTTCTCCGTGAAGATGGCCTGTACGTAATCAGAGCGTGCAGCGTTGGCAGGCACGTGCGAAAAAAGTACCCGCAAGTCGTCAAGCATCATTGTTCTGGCACTGTGTGGGCCATTGGCACCGAAGCGAAAGCCAAGCTCAGTCAGTAGTTTATTTCTGGAATCACTCATGATATTTTAGTAATGCGTCTTCCAAATTAACTATCTGCATGACACCACAAAGGTTGTTTTTGATAAATCACAAAATTAAAACATCTTCTGGGGTGACACTTCCCGCAATGCGACGTATTGAGCAGTTCAAAAAACTATTTCGAATATCAATACAGGCTACGAAAAAAAGTGGGAAGCTGAATTGCTAGTTTGAGTTATGCACAGATATTAGTTAAATTTTAAGGTTAAAGCAGTCTAAACCGTGAAAAGTCAACGAAAAAATATCACTATAACTTTTTTCACCTAAAACTAAACATACACCGCTACTAGCCCAATCAATCCGCTTGAGGACGAAGAAACGCGCGAATCTCAAATTTCAAACCTCCATCGCCTCACCTGCTGATTTTAGTGAATCGCCCCGTATTTTAGGAGGCCCCAACCGTTGAGAAAATTGAGACATGAGAAAGTCAACCAAATTCCCCCCTGAAGTTCGCGAACGCGCTGTGCACATGGTGCTCGAGCACCGTGGCGAATATCCTTCCCTGTGGGCAGCTATAGAGTCCGTATCCACACATCTTGAGACTCTATCTAGTAATAAATGGGACGAATAACGAGGGAATACCGCTTGTTTTCAGTCACAGGGAGCAAGCCTACTGGGATGGATTCTCTCTGTATATAGATATAAGAGCATCCAAATTTGGGGCGTCAGATTCAACTTTAGCAGCTTTGGCAGCTTTCATGGTGTACGGACGCGACTAATCAAGCGGAACCAAAGCCCGCTTCAAAAAACTCTCTCAAACCATCTGCAAAAGTACACATTTTTCTTTAGAACTTATGGTTTTCGAAGGTGAAACGTAGTGTATTACGGTTCATCTCGCCATGGCTTTTACAGCTTCTGGTTAACCTGCCTTCTCTATAAGAGATGAGACGAGGGCTTCGGGTCTTGCGTTTTCCCCCAAACGTTTGGCGCCTGCATTCAAATGCAGTTCGGTGAGCCAAATTCACCTAGTCATTCCAGACTCGCCACCCAATCGGGAGCAAATCTACTCTTCCCCTACCGACGAAACCCACAATCAGGGTAACGGCTAAGTAAGTAGGCTGCAAAGGCCATCGAGGTTCGGTGTTTGTTGCGTTGTGTTTATGTATATCTCTTGCTTGTTATTGTTTTTATGTGAGATTTGGAAGTTATGTATAGGTGGTCGATGGCGTATTAGGTGCCATTTTTATAAATTATGTGGGTGTTGTCGGTTGTCTTTGCTTTGTTGAAAATGTGGCTGGTTGTGCGTGCAAAGTTAGACTCGTTTTTTTGAGCCTATATCGAATTTATGTATGTTTTTGCCCATTTTTTTGGTTGGGACTTTTGTAAATGTGAATTCAGTAGTGTTTGTAATCAGGCTAGAAGCCACGTGGAATATAGCGGCGATTTGTACTCCGTGATTTAATGTGAATTCAGATCAGGGAATGATTTTCCCTGGGTCGCCTCACTGGGCAACAAAAAAAGCACGCACTTGGCGTGTTTTACTCTTTGTAGGACAGCAAGCTGTCGTTGTAATTTTGGTTGTTTCCGCATTTCGCGGCGTGTGAAACCAGATCCCAATCGTTGGGAATGGACAAATCTTAGCACTCTTTTTATTGATTACGCAAGCTAAATATAAATTTAAAAATCTGTTGATTCTGCAAGTGTTGGCTAGAAGCTGATGGCGCAAATATTAAGAAAAAACGGGGCTTTTTTAACCGCATTCAACGAGTTGAACGACTGTTGAACAACCGTGCAACTGATGTCAAACAGTAGTTCAACCAATGTCTAACTTCTGTTCAACTTTCCCATATGGCACAGTAGTTGGGTCACATGCCGGAATTTTCTACTTTTATTTGGTCAGGTTTTTTGGGTCAGGGTCAGTTTGCGTGGAATTTGAATCTAAATATTGAAAACCGCTAATTTAACTGTCGTTTTCAAATTTGCATTGAGGTAAGCATACATTATTCTTAAAGGATGTCAAAACGGATTATCAAAATTAGATTTGCACTGAACCTTTCCGAGGATGATCTTGGCTTCGCTCGGCTATATCATGAACTACTTGAAATTGAAGAGGGTAGTCAGGGCGCAACACCAGCTGCTATTTTGAGTACAAAGCGGCGTATCTTGTTAAAAGTGCTGCATGGATATTGTCAAAACACCAGTCCGGCATCCACCAATTCAGTAACAAATGCTGCTACTAAGGTTGAACCGACTTTCCCGCTCTTCGCGCGACCTCATGCTTCAATTGAAAAGGCAACAGCTGAAGAGGAGACGATCCATATGCCCGGGGATACAGGTGAGCCCGAACAGGACATGACACTCGACGAAATTTTTAATGAAGGCATGCGTAGCTTCATTGATTTAGACGAACCACAATCAATAATTAACGAAGGATGAAATGCATATGGAAAAAACAGTAATCGGAATCGATGTTGGATATGGCAATGTCAAAGCGGTTTGGGGCCCTGGGTTTGATAGTAAAAGTGAAATCATTTTTAGGTCTGTGGCCAAGCGGACTATGCAAGCCACCGATGGTTTTGGTTCAGGCGGTGAGGACATGAATCGGGTCGGGATTAACGTTGACGGTTTTAAGTTTCTAGTGGGGCCAGAAGCAGCCGTTTCAGGGGCCGTTTCGACCACAGACACTGATTTCGTGAACAGGCCAGAATATCTGGCACTTTTGCGCTGTGCGATGTATTACATGTTAAAGACAAGGGGCAAAATTGAGAACATTGACGCAATGGTGGTTGGTTTGCCGGTATCAAATTTTGCAACCAAGAAAGCAGATTTAATCAAAATTTGCCAAGGCTCACACCTCATTCCAACACCGCAATTGCTTAAAAATGAACATGGACACATGGTGAGTGTGCATGTTTCTAAAGTCTTCTGTGTGCCGCAGCCGTTAGGTGGTTTGCGCATGCAAGCACAGCTGGATGCTCAAGCCGGTCTTGATTTAAATAGAACCACACTGATTATTGATCCAGGCTATCTCACGTTTGATTGGCTGTTTGCCAGTGGCATGAGGGCTGACATTGAACGGTCAGGCAGTTTGATTGGCGGCGTGTCTAGTTTATTGAGTGAGCTCTCTCGCCAAGTAAGCCTGAAACTGGGTGTTGCCGCTATTGATTTGGTTGAGTTGGAGATAGCTTTGAAAACTGGAACCTTAGTCATCGAAGGGAAAAGTCAAGAATTCATCGGCTACAACAAATGGATGGATGCCTTCGCAGGAGATGTGGTAGACCGGTTTGTAACCGCTTCAAATTTAACGAGTCGTTTTGACAGAATTTTGTTGGTTGGCGGTGGTGCTAAGTATTTTGTAAATGCTTTACGTCGAAGATTTCCAAATCACACGATTGATGTAGATGGACAAAGCGTGATGTCAAATAGTCGTGGGTTCTTTTTGATCGGTAACGGATTGGCTTAAACATCCATTTCGAGATCACCCTACCCTGCCCAAGTAACAAATATCTAATTCCATAACGCTAAACGCTGCAGGTGTATCAAATATTGCTACGTCTTACCATTTTCATACAAGTTTTAATCTTCCGCCACATGTGGCGGACACTGAAAATTTAGCTAGAAATGAGGTTTTTACGTTTCGCGAACTAAAAAAACGCGGTTGGACAAGGACAATGGTTTGCAGTTTATTGGATCAACTGATGCGTTTACTCAAAATCCACACTTAAACACTGGCCGTCCAATGCGGTTATTTAAATTTGTTAGAGTTCGTGAACCTGAGCTGGGCCTTGTTTTCACTTTTTGTCGGAAGCTTTCGTAAACAAGTGGAGTCGGGAACAATTTTATTGGTGTAGTGGAATTCGAGCTGCACGGGTAGTTTGCAAAGGCGTATGCTCATTAAAATTATGCAAAATTACTCTTATCTTTCTCATGCTGTGCTTCGGGTAAGTGGAAATGAGACTAGGGAGGCAGCAACCACTTGTTGATTCATGTTTTTGCCGTACAATAAGAAATGACTTAATTTTTACCTTTTTTTGAGGGGTGGCTTGGACTATCCAGCATCAAATCCTATCGACACTTTGTAATTTGTACCCCTCGTTTGAAGGGTAGCTGGAATTAGTCAGCGTCAGTCATCGAGATAGCTCCCATAGGTTGTACCCCTCACTTGAGAGGTAGCTGGAAAATGCGTGGCTTTGCGGTTATTAACCCTTTGTGTACCCCTCTTTTGAGAGGTAGCAGGAATCGGAGTGTAAATCGCCTCTATATTAGGATGTACCCATTTTCGATGGGTGGCTTGAACATAAAGTACTGACGAAAACAAACCAACCGCCATAAGGAGGTTGGTTTGTTTTCAATTACGCTTCAACTCGAAACTCAAGGCCTCGAACCATTGCAAATCCAATTAATTTTTCTTTCAAGCGCATACCAAAATCTCCGAAGCCAATGTTTACTTGAGCCCAAATTTTGACTTGCATATCAAATTTGCGTCCATTAAAGGCAGCGAAATTATCCGTTTGGACGCCTTTGTAAACCAAAGATTGCCCATCATAGACCCAACCAAGTTCGTCATCAAACTTGTGCTCATCCTCCAAATCAAAATTCTCAGAAGATTCATTCGCATGGATAGCGTTTTGAGAAAATTGATAAAAAGTGAATTTTCAATAATTTAATCCTTTAAATGATTCCGCTACTAGCGGAGGTAGATAAAAGGAGAAGCCCAGTATTGGCTTGTCTATAGGCACACAAATGCACATAGACAACGCCTACAACGACCGTTTGACGCGAGACAAAGCTCGGTTTGGAGAAATTTCAATTGCTACAACAGGTGGACTGTCCATGTTAATTGAACGCTGGCAGTTTGAGTTGTCGAAACTGGTTGAAAATTAGGTGTGATTTGCTGTTTTTGTTATGGCGAAGACATCGAATGCACGATTTGCCAGGCTTCTCATTTAATTTCTTGCATCTCCGCCACATGTGGCGGAAGCATTTTTTCCAAATCAAATCACAGTCTAAATAAGCAATCAACCAGATTTGCGTCCAACATTTTCCTCGCTAAACTGAGTTTCAATGTTCTACCGATTACATGTCGTGCTTGGAGGATATATCCAAATTAAAAAGGAAATATGAAAAAATTTAAGTCGATTTCGTTGGTTTTATCCGCCATGTGCGCGTTGATGGTGGCTGGTTGTGGCGGCGGCGGGAGCGATAATTCTGCGGCAACGGCTAGTGGGAGTACGACTTCACAAACCGCTTCTGCCCTCGATCATACCTGCCAGTTGCCCAATTTTAATGAAGATTTCATTGCTCGAATTAATGCACTTCGCGCTAGTGGTGCAGTGTGTGTTGGTCAGGTTATGCCAAAAGTTGGTCGATTGATTTGGAGCCAAAAACTTCAAAATTCCACTACGACGCATGCTAGAAATGAAGCGGATCTAAATTTTTATAGCCACACTGGCCTAAATGGTTCAACGCCCGAATCGAGAGGTAAGGCTGCTGGGTATGTGGGTGGTGTGGGTGAGAATATTCATGTACAGGTGCAGACTATTGAGCAAGCGTTTACTGGTTGGGTGAACAGCCCACATCACTGTGTAAACTTGATGCTGGATGACTACCAAGAATTTGCTGTTAGTTGTGCGGATAATTCAACCTCCCAATATGGTCGCTATTGGGTAATGGCTTTAGGTGTACCAGCGCACTAACACATTATCACTGTCGCTAGCGCCATAAATGCTGTATTGATCTCCGCAACGTGTGGCGGACAAGTTTTAGCTCCATTAAATTAAAATCCATGCCAGTGACCCACGGCGGCGGGCGTGTCACATTGCCGTAGCAGACGCTGAGGCTGTTTGCCCAATATCGTTGGTAGCCGTGAATGTGCAACTGATCGTTCCGGAATACGGTAAATCCACATTGACACCACTTGGATTACCTTGTAACGCGACATAGCCTGGCCCCCAGTTGAACCCTGAACAAGAGACGTAAAGAGTAGCCGCATTTTGCGTTGCCCAATAAATTTGACTACCGCCAGTACCAACATCAAAGTCGGTACGCATAAAACCAACCTGAAGCGTAGGCGGAATTGGCATCGTGAAGTTTGCCGTGATTGTTAAAGTCGCAGGCTCTTGATCACTGTTCATGGCAGTCAAAACGCATGAGACAGAGCCAGCGACAGCATAATTCAAGATCACACCGCTCGGATTGGCCTGCACAGGAGCGTTGGCATTGCTGTAGGACTCAACACCAGCGCAGTTCACCGTTAGGCTAATTGCACCCGTTGTGGTCCATCGAGATGATGTACCTGTACCGCCTATCATAGGTGAAGTACGAGAGAAGGAGGCAGTGATGGTTGCCAAACCCGCAGCCGCACGATACCGATAAGGCACCACAAACGTACTGTCCTGAGAACCAATGCCGCTTGTACATTTATCCCAGCTGCTGTGCTGGGTGGTAGGCGTGAGATAGTAAGCAGTTGGACCCGTACCGGTTTTGATATCTTTTGGCTTCAACATCTCAACTACTTCGCTATGCAAGCGCACTTGACGGCAGACGTCATCGACCCATGCTTCGCCCCCGCCAGTACAGTTAGAGGTTGTTGAAGTTGAACCTCAGCAAAAGACCAAGGTTTTTACCCTCTTTTTGCAATTGCAAAATGCCTGCCTGTGTTTAAACTAATTTTATGAACACAACGCCAATCACATTCACTCAAAATCAGTTAGATGCAGAGTTCTTCAACCGCTCTTGGAGCGAAAGCTTCGAAATGACATGCATACGCACAGATGTACAGGCTCTGGAAACCTTAGGGGAGAACACATGACCCACCCTTCCCCCTATCTAAGCGACGCCGAGGTCTCAGCCATCTGCGAACCCCTCAAACTTGGCAAGGCTCAATGCCGCTACTTGGCACGGCTGGGCATGATGGTGGCGCAAAAACCCAACGGAAAGGCACTTGTCGCGCGCGGCGAGTTCGAGCGCGTGATGATCGGACGACAGGTTGAAACCAAAACAAGTGGGACACAGCCTAATTTGGATGCCTATTTGAAACTAGTTTCAGAACAGAAAAATGGGACGCAAAGATGAGCCGAAACCGAAGTGACAACAGTCAAGGTCTGGCAGGCACCCGCCTTTACCTCCGTTCGGGGTCGTTTTACTACGTTCACCGCGATAGCAATCGCTGGGAAAATGTCGGTAAAGACCTTGTCGCCGCAAAAAAAAGAGCCGAACATTTCAACGACCCAACCGGTGCGTTTGGGCTGATAACGTGGTATCTCGATCAGTTCATCATAGAGTGCGAGGCGCGGGTCAAAGCCGGCGATATGTCTGTCCGTACCCTTGGGGACTACCAATCCACATTGCCCCATCTCAAGGCCTATTTTGGTGAAATGTTGCCCTCAGATATTGGCCCCAGTCACGTCACTGCCTACCTCGCTTTGGGCGTAAAACTCAAACGCCCCGTCCGCGCCAACCGCGAACGCGCCACACTGTCAGCCTGCCTAAGCTGGATGTTGAGGACTAATCAAGGCAGTCTGTTTGTCAACCCGTGTATGAGGGCATCAGGCGTGCGACGCAACACAGAAACCCAACGCGAGCGCTATGTCACCGACACTGAATATTGGGCGGTATACAAATTCGCGCCGCTCCAAGTGCAATTGATGATGGAGTTGGTCTATCGCACCTTGCAGCGCCCCGAGGTGGATGTTTTAGCCTGGACGCAAGCCAACATCAAGCGCAAAGGTGAAGGCCGAGTCCTGCGGTTTGAACAGAGAAAGACAGGCCAAAAAATGGATATTGGTATCGTCGGAAAGTTGGATGACTTATTAAAACGGGTCACCGGCTCAGTTACGGTTTTGCACCAGCCGCTAATTCACACCCTCAAAGGTGATGCCTACAGTTACAGCGGCATCAGTTCCATGCTCAAACGGGCGCAAAAAAAGGTGCGCGATCAGTTGCCAGCTCTCAAGGACATGCCATCTTTTGGTTTCAGGGACTTGAAGGGCAAGGGAGCTACTGATATGTGGCTGGCCAGTACTCCCATCGAACAGATTCAGCAACTGTGCGGGCACAAGACAAAAACTACGACCGAGAAGTACATCAAAGCACGTTGGAGTGAGACAGTGGCACCAAACAGCATCGTAATTGGGCGCTAAAATCTTCTCCAATATCCAGTAGTTTTACTGGATTCACTATAGGCAATTAAAGCGCTGTCGGAGAGCATTGAATTAGAAAATGTGACCCTATAATTCAAGGATTCATGCGGCCTACAGCTTGGTTTAGGCTTCCGACTGTTAATCCGTAGGTCCCTGGTTCGAGCCCAGGTCGAGGAGCCAAAATTAGTTAATGAAATCAAGCCCTTACGAGAAATCGTCGGGGCTTTTTTCATCAAGGGTTAAAGGTCATCTGCAAGGGGCATCTGTAAGGTCATTTAAATTGGTCAGCAAACCTGCAATTCTCTCCTTCCCAATCCGCACCGAATGCCCACCCGGTGCTTGCAACTGCGGGCGAGACACGCTTCTACAGAGTCTTGACGGCGAC
>JAYVJL010000093.1:0-9209 GCA_043769295.1 Polaromonas sp.
ACATTGTTGCTGCCAAAGCCGGTGCGTACCAGTTTTTGAAACAAATAAGCCTCTTCGTTGCTGCCTTTGGCCGAACCGAAACCGGCCAGTGACTTTTTACCGTGCGTGTCGCGCAAGCCGACGAGCTTGCTGGACGTCAGCGCCAAGGCTTCTTCCCATGTGGCTTCACGGAAAACCTCACGCCAATCACTCGAATTGAGGGCGATATGTTCATTTTTTGGGACCCCTGCCTTGCGAATCAGCGGCGTGGTCAAACGCTGATCGTTGTGTGCATAGTCAAAACCAAAGCGACCTTTGACGCACAGCCGGTTGTGGTTGGCTGGGCCATCACGACCATCCACACTCACAATTTTGTTGTCTTTGACGTTGTAGGTCAGCAAACAACCCACGCCGCAAAACGGGCAAACAGAGTCGACTTTTTTATCAACAATCTGCGAGCCGACCTGTGTTTTTGGCATCAACGCGCCGGTAGGGCAGGCTTGCACGCATTCGCCGCAGGCCACACACGTGCTGTCGCCCATCTTGTCGCCAATATCAAACACAATTTCACTGTGTGAGCCGCGCATGGCGTAGCCAATCACGTCGTTTACCTGCTCTTCACGGCAGGCGCGCACGCATCGGTTGCACTGGATGCAGGCATCCAGATTCACCGCCATGGCGGGGTGGGAGTAGTCAGATTTTGGTTGTTCGCGGCGCAGGGCTTTGAGTTCCGGGCGCACCGACACATCCATGCGGGCCGCCCATTCGCTCAGTTCACCGTGTTGCTGCGATTCATCTTGCTCATTCCACTTGTAGCCTGTATCCGGCATGTCGCTGAGCAACATTTCCAGCACCATTTTCTGGCTTTTGACGGCGCGTTCGCTGGTCGATTTGACGTCCATGCCCGCCGTGACGTTGCGACAGCAGCTCGGTGCCAGTGTCCGTTCGCCATTGATCTCAACCACACAGGCACGGCAATTGCCGTCGGCACGGTAGCCTTCCTTGTAGCAAAGATGGGGGATATCGATGTCGTGGCGTTTGGCCGCTTCAATAATGGTTTCACCCTCGAAGGCTTTCATCTCGACGCCGTCGAGTTTGAAGTCAACCAGGGCGGGCATCAGTTCTGTCAGTTTGGTGGGCGCGTTCATACGGTAGCTCCTGCTTTGCTAAAACTGGTGGTATCGCCAATTTCATGAGGGAAGTATTTTTGAACACAGCGCACCGGGTTGGGTGCGGCTTGGCCGAGACCGCAAATCGATGCATCGGTCATCACCACGTTCAAGTCCTCCAGTGTAATGTTGTCCCACACGGGCGCTTCCATCAAAAGCGCCGCCTTGGCTGTACCCACGCGGCAGGGGGTGCACTGGCCGCAACTTTCATGGGCAAAGAAGCGCATCATGTTCAGGGCTGCATCGCGAGCGCTGTCGTGCTGGCTCAGCACGATCACGGCAGCCGAGCCGATGAAGCCGCCATGCGGTTGCAGGGTGTCAAAGTCCAACGGCACATTGGCATGGCTGGCCGGGAAAATGCCGCCCGACGCGCCACCCGGCAGATAGGCGTACAGCTCGTGCCCATCGTGCATGCCACCGCAATACTCGTCAATCAACTCCAGCAGGGTGATACCCGCCGGTGCCAGTTTCACACCCGGGTGCTTGACGCGACCGCTCACGCTGAAGCTGCGCAAGCCTTTGCGGCCATTGCGGCCAAAGCCGTTGAACCACTGAGGCCCGAGCTGAACAATGTCGCGCACCCAGTACAGGGTTTCAAAATTGTGTTCCAGGGTCGGCCTGCCAAACAAACCGACCTGCGCGATGTAGGGTGGACGCATGCGCGGTTCACCACGTTTTCCCTCAATGCTCTCGATCATGGCAGACTCTTCACCGCAGATGTACGCACCTGCACCCCGGCGCAGCTCAATATGGGGCAATTTGCCGACCAAAGCCGCAGGCGGGTTGGCTTGTAATTTGGCCAGCTCAGCCGTAAGCAGGCGTCGGCAGTCGTGGTATTCATCCCGCAGGTAGATGTAGCAGGCGTCAATGCCCACCACCATGGCGGCGACCAATAGACCTTCTAAAAAACGGTGCGGGTCGCGCTCCAGATACGTGCGGTCTTTGAAGGTGCCCGGCTCGCCTTCATCAATATTGACCGCCATCAGCTTGGGTGCAGGCTGGTCTCGCACGATGCGCCATTTGCGCCCCGCAGGGAAACCCGCACCGCCCAAACCGCGCAAGCCCGAGTCTTCCATCGCCCTGATGATAGGCTCTACATCCAGGCTGTCGTTGGCCATATCGTGGGCAATTTTGCCGGGTAAGGCGTAACCGCCATGCGCCAGGTAGGTGGCGTAATCGGTGTAGGCGGGTGCATCTCCCGCTGAAGCATGCGTTGGGTGCGGTGAAATGCTTTTTTCAGTCAATTCACTTGTTATAAAATTAATAGCACTGTTATCAGTAAATACGCCGGCTGAGTCGGTATTTACCACTGATTTAACAGTCTCCAGGGTGGCATAAGGCACATTGCGTTGATGAACCGCCACCGCTGGCGCTTGCTCACAGCGGCCCAGGCAAGGAGCGGGAATCACCCGAATCGTGGGGTTGCCTAAAATGGCAGGCAGGCGCTTGAGCAAATCCTGCGCACCGGCCAGTTCGCAGGACAATCCATCGCAGACGCGGATGGTCAGCGCCGGTGCGATGCCATCCACCGTCAGATCGCCATCCTTCACGCCTTTGACGACCTCAAAGTGGTGATAAAACGTGGCCACCTCATAGACCTCGGCCATGGGGATGTTCATCTCCTTGGCCAGAGCGACGAGGTGCCGTTCATGCAGGCAGCGGTAGGTGTCGTTCAGTACATGCAGGTTTTCAATCAGCAAATCCCGCCGGTAGCCCGCTTCAGGACGCGGCCCTTGGTGTTTTTCCAGCAATTGCCTCACCTCCGCGACAGACACGTCGTCGGCTTGACGCCCTTTGAGCTTGCTTTTCTGGCGAATGCGTTCGCGCAACTGGTCTGGCGTAGCTAAAACGACAGGTGTTACGACGGGTGTTGCGGCTGGAGATGTAACGGAGGCAGTGGTTGACATGTGATGATTTATTCCTAAGTCATCAGAGTGTGGGCTGCAAAGACGGCAGGGTCAAATTGAATCGAAACATGCTTTCATTCAAAAAATAAATGATGCACTGCAGCATTGATGCAAATGACGCGATTAACGTGCTTGCCTGAACAGCCCGTTGCCAACTTGTTCAATTGCTCATCAACTGCTCAGTAAGCCGCTGTGTTCCGTTGCGTGCTTGAGCCAGGATTCATCCAGCGCCAGCACGCTGGCCGCTTGTTGGGTGTGTGACATGCGCAGGCTGTGCGGCATCATGAAGCCAATAGGTGTCAAAACAACCGGGCCATGCAGCGGCAGCGCTTCCAGCTCGGCGTAGCCGCGCACCGTGTCCAGCATCGCACCCGGCAAAATGCTGCACACCTCGCCCGCCACGACAGACAAAGCCAGCGTCAGCAGCGAATTGGTTTCGATGATGGGTTGCACCGTGACGCCCGCCTCGGCAAACGCGGCATCCACAATCGTGCGGTTGTGCATGTCGGGTGTCAGCAAACACAGCGGCAGGCTGCCTGCTTCTTGCCATGTGATCTTTGAGCCAATGCGCAGCCTGGGACGACTGCCTGGCTTGGCCTGCTTGCGTACCAAAAAATAGTGCTCGATGTACTGCGCCAGGCTGCGCAAACGTGACGGTTTTGGCGATTGCAGGGTCTGCAGCCTGTCCGTGTAGCCCAGGCCAAGATCCAAAGACAGCTTTTCCAGGCCTTTCTCAATCTCGTCAGACGTCATCGACAGCACGGTCGGCATGATGCCTGGGTGCTGCGCCTGTAGCATGGCGGCAAATCGGGCCGCAATGGGCACGGCTGTCGGAACAGCGCCAATAATCAGGTTGCCTGTGGGTTGACCTGCCACACTGCGCAGGTCCTGCAGCAGCAGTTCGCGCTCATGCATCATGCGCTGCGCGCTGGCCAGCACGCGCTCGCCCTCGGGTGTCAAACCCACAAACACCCGCCCCCGGTTGATGATGGTGGTGCCAAACTCCTGCTCCAGCGCCCGCAAGGCGTTGGACAAGGCCGGCTGCGTGATGTGGCAGGCCAGCGCCGCACGTCCAAAATGCTTGTGTTCGTCCAAAGCAACGAGGTAGCGCAGCGAGGCAAGCAGGTTCATGACGGGTTTCTTTTAAGGCTATCTGCTCATGTATCTTTAGAAATTTTGATGCTCGGAAACTTGCTTGAAAAATCTTTGTTCTTGGCGGCTATTGACACCGCCACTTTGCGCGCGACAGACTTGTACAAGGCAGCCACATCACTGTCCGGGTCAGACACCACCGTCGGTTTGCCGCTGTCGGCCTGCAGGCGGATTTGCATGTTCAGCGGCAAAGCCCCCAGATAGTCCATCTTGTACTCCAGCGCCATGTTTTTGCCACCATCGGCACCGAAGATGTGCTCCACATGGCCACATTGTGTGCAGACATGCACCGCCATGTTTTCGACAATACCCAAAATAGGTACACCCACTTTTTCAAACATCTTGATGCCTTTGCGGGCATCCAAGAGCGCAATGTCCTGCGGCGTGGTCACAATCACGGCACCGGTCATCGGCACCCGTTGCGACAGGGTCAACTGGATGTCGCCCGTGCCCGGCGGCATGTCGACGATCAAATAATCCAGGTCTTTCCAGTTGGTTTGACGCAACAACTGCTCCAAAGCCTGGGTCGCCATCGGGCCGCGCCAGATCATGGCTTCGTCTTTTGCCACCAAAAAACCGATCGACATGACCTGCACGCCGTAGCTCTCCATCGGCTCCATGTTGGTGCCGTCCAGGCATTCCGGCCGTCCTTCGATGCCCATCATCATCGGCAGGCTGGGGCCGTAGATGTCGGCGTCCAGCAAACCTACCGCAGCGCCTTCGGCTGCCAGCGCCAGCGCCAGGTTGACCGCCGTGGTGCTTTTGCCCACGCCGCCCTTGCCAGAGGCCACCGCCACGATGTTTTTCACATTCGGCAGCAAGGCCACACCGCGCTGCACCGCATGGGCGGTGATTTTGGTGCTGACGTTGACAGACACGTTGTGCACCCCCGCCACCGACTTGGCAGCAGCGATCAATTCTTTGCGAAAACCAGGAATCTGGCTTTTGGCGGGATAGCCCAGCTCAACATCAAACACCACGTCACCGTCGGTCACGCTCAGATTTTTAATGGATTTTGTGGATACAAAGTCTTTACCCGTGTTCGGGTCGATGACGGTTTGCAGGGCTTGCAGCAGTTGTTCTTGGGTGGCCATAGAGAGGTATTTTGGGTGCTAGGGTGGTGTTAAGAAGCGGTAATGGAGCGGTGAAAGATGGCAAATCGTGTAGAAGTGTAGCCACAACCCATAAAATAACCCATAAACTGGCCAATTCGCCTTACAAAACCCCTGAAATATTTATGACCGCTATTCAGACTGCCATCCAAAAGCCTGCCCGCCAGCTTTTCGTCACCACGGCGCTTCCCTACGCCAATGGCAATTTCCACATCGGTCACATCATGGAGTACATCCAGGCCGATATCTGGGTGCGGTTTCAACGGATGCAGGGCAACGTCGTCAATTTTGTAGGCGCAGACGACACCCATGGCGCGCCCATCATGATCGCCGCTGAAAAAGCCGGCAAAACACCACAGCAGTTCGTGGCGGACATTACAGCGGGTCGCAAACCCTATCTGGACGGTTTTCACATCAGCTTTGACAACTGGCACAGCACCGACGCGCCCGAAAACCACGAGTTGGCCCGTCAAATCTACAAAGATTTGCGTGATTTGCCTGCTGAAAAGGGCGGCTCACTGATTGAAACCAAGACGATCGAACAGTTTTTCGACCCCGAGAAAAACATGTTTCTGCCCGACCGCTACATCAAAGGCGAGTGCCCCAAGTGCCACAGCAAAGACCAGTACGGCGATAACTGCGAAAACTGCGGCGCGGTGTATGCACCCACGGATTTGATCAATCCGTTTTCCACGCTGTCGGGCGCACGGCCCGAACTCAAGAATTCCGAGCACTTTTTCTTCAAACTCTCAGACCCGCGCTGTGTGGCGTTTTTGGAGAAATGGACGCAGGACGGCAAGCTGCAACCCGAAGTCGCCAACAAGGTCAAAGAATGGTTCTCCGTCCGCACCAACCCTGATGGCACAACGTCTGAAGGCCTGGGCGACTGGGATATTTCCCGCGACGCGCCGTACTTTGGTATCGAAATCCCCGACGCACCGGGCAAATACTTCTACGTCTGGCTGGACGCGCCGGTCGGGTATTTGGCGTCCTTGAAGAACCTGCTGGACAAGCGCGGCCAAAGTTACGACGACTACATGGACAACCCCGCTTTGGAGCAATACCACTTCATCGGCAAAGACATCGTCACCTTCCACACCCTGTTCTGGCCCGCCATGCTGCACTTCAGCGGCCGCAAAGCCCCGACCAACGTGTTCGTCCACGGCTTTTTGACTGTCAACAACGGCGAAAAGATGAGTAAAAGTCGTGGGACGGGCTTAGATCCGTTGAAATACCTGAAGTTGGGGATGAATCCTGAGTGGCTGCGTTACTATCTAGCTACTAAGCTTTCTGCTAAAAATGAAGATATTGACTTCAATGCCGAAGACTTCATGCTGCGGGTAAACAGCGATTTGGTCGGCAAGTACGTGAATATCGCCAGCCGATGCGCGACTTTGTTGAAGAAGCACTTTAATGGGGAAATTGGCGATATTTCTTTCGAGGCGCTTGAAATGCCTTCTAACAAAGCTGATTTTCCTTCAGCTATGAGTGATACCCCAGTCAGTGTACTTGGATTGGGATCTCATGTTGGCGGATGCTACGAGCAACGTGAATATGCAAAAGCACTTCGTTTGATCATGGCCTTTACCGACGTCGTTAATCGCTATATAGATGCTGAAAAGCCATGGAGCTTGGCAAAACTCCCAGAAGAGCGTGAGCGCCTCCATGTTGTTCTTTCAACTTCCTTAAACGCTTTTGCAGCAATTACGCGTTGCCTCGCCCCCATATTGCCGGTCACTGCAAAAGCTGTAGCGCATTTATTCGGGAATAACAACGATATCGACAAAGTGTTGCTGCATCAATTCCTTAAAAAGGGTGATTTCATTGACGATTACGTGCATTTGATGCAGCGCGTCGATGTAAAACAATTAGACGCCCTTTTTGAAGTGACAAATATGCCTATAGCCGACGTATTACCTGCCTCAACTGCTATTAAATCTATAGTAAAAAACGCTCCCAAAGCCGTTGAGGAAACCACCACAGAAACCATCACCATCGACGATTTCGCCAAAATCGATCTGCGTATCGCCAAAATTCTCAATTGCGAAGCGGTTGAAGGCAGCACCAAGCTGCTGCGTTTGACGCTGGACGTGGGTGAGGTGGACGACGCGGGGTTGCCCAAGACACGCAACGTCTTCAGCGGCATCGCCAGCAGCTACGCGCCTGCCGATTTGATCGGCAAACACACGGTGATGGTGGCCAACCTCGCACCGCGCAAGATGAAATTTGGACTATCCGAAGGCATGGTCTTGGCGGCCAGCGCAGCGGATGAAAAGGCCCCAACGAAGGAAAACACCGGCATTTACGTACTCGAACCCATGCCTGGCGCGCAACCCGGCATGCGGGTGAAATAACGCTTATCTGACAAGCACTTAGCCCTCAAAACCAGTCCAGCACCAATGTATGATTAACTTTTTTGGGGCTTTGCGGATCTGGGCTGGCTTGGAGCGCACGGCTGAGAGCAACCTGCGGCTGGGCATGATATTGAGTTTTGTGGCCGGTGCCACCAATGCAGGTGGTTTTTTGGCGGTGGGGCTGTACACCTCGCACATGACGGGCATGTTGTCGTCGATGGCAGACAACCTCGTCATGGGTAACTTCCTGCTGATTGCCGGTGCTTTGGCCGCCATTGCCGCCTTTTTGGCCGGTGCCATGACCACCGCCTGGCTGATCAACTGGGGTTTGCGCAAGGAGTTGAACAGCGCCTACTGCCTGCCGCTCCTGCTGGAGTCCTTCATGCTGCTGGTTTTTGGGGTGTTTGGCGCATCCATCAAAGCCTTCTCCATCCTGCTGGTGCCCATGACGGTGATGATTCTGTGCTTCATCATGGGCCTGCAAAACGCGGTCATCACCAAAATCTCCAAATCCGAGATCCGCACCACCCACGTCACGGGGATGATCACCGACCTGGGTATCGAGCTGGGCAAACTGGTCTATATCAATGACCGCAGCATGCCGACCAAAGTACTGGCCAATCGCCCCAAATTGCGCTCCTTGCTGCTTTTGATTGGCAGCTTTAGCGTGGGTGGCCTGGTCGGGGCGCTGGCTTTCAAGCACTGGGGTTACACCATGACCCTGCCTTTGGCCGTGCTGGTGTCGCTGCCCACCCTGGGGCCGCTGCTCGCTGATTGGCGGCGGCGACTTTGAGGATGCGCCCCACTTTGCACGTCGTGCGGCATTTTATTTAGGAGAAAGCGCCGGGTCTTCCATCGAGCCGGTTGACAGCACCCGCAGGTCGCTGTTGAACACCACGGTGAAGATTTTGGTGTCCGACACATTCGCTCCGTCGATATAGCGCCAGTCGTAATGCCAGGTCTTTTTCAGCTCATAGGGCGTGATTTTCATTGGTTTGCCGAGCATTTTGCGCACGGTTTCCATGGGCATGCCGGGCTCGATTTTGGCAAAGTTGGCCGGTGTCAGCACCTGTTTGAGCGAGCTCATCTTGCCGTCCGTGCCAATGGTGATCATGTAGTTTTTAGCCCCGGCGGGCTGGCGGTTGTACTCAAAAATGCGGGCGCCGTCGGCCCCTTCCCAGACTTTTTCGGGTTCGCCAAACTTGATTTTCACGTCGCCCTCGGTCGCCACGCCTTCTTCCAGCTCGGCAATGCGCTGGTTGTCGCAGGCGCTCATCAGCAGTGCCGAGCCAGCGAAGGCCACAGCAATACCGAATTTGGTCAGGCCAGACCGGGTGAAAAATGACCCAAAAGCGCTGAAAAATAAGTTCACGGTGGACACCTCGTAAAATCTACACTTATTGTTAAAAACAAGCGTCTGAGCGATCAGAACCACTTGCACCCGAACAGGACTCAGAGTATGACCATCTTTCGCCGCCCGGACTACCAGTCAGATGTGACTTTGTTCATAGAAAAGCTGAAAACCGACAAGCCCAC
>JAYVJL010000094.1:0-3070 GCA_043769295.1 Polaromonas sp.
TGCTCGACCCGCCCCCGACGGACACGCCGCGGCTGCGCAATTCACCGGACC
Source organism: Polaromonas sp. (assembly GCA_043769295.1). GTDB lineage: Bacteria > Pseudomonadota > Gammaproteobacteria > Burkholderiales > Burkholderiaceae_C > Aalborgiella. The sequence continues at coordinate 52 of JAYVJL010000094.1, forward strand.
TGAAAATCATCGACGGCCCCGAGAACCGCATTATCTTCATCGGCATGGACCAAGGCCGCGACGAGTTGCTTTACAGCAGCGTGAAGGGCAAGAACCCGTTCAAGGACCAGCGCGTGCGCCAGGCGCTGTATCAAGGCGTGGACGAAGACAGCATCAAGACCAAGCTGATGCGCGGCCAGGCCGCGCCCACCGGCGCCACCATCGTCTCGCCGCTCGGCACCTACAACGACCCGACGCTCGAAGCACGCCGGCCTTTCGACGTGGAAGCCGCGAAGAAATTGCTGGCCGCAGCCGGCTACCCGGACGGCTTCGAGGTGACGCTCGACTGCCCGAACGACCGCTATGTGAACGACGAGGAAATTTGCAAGACGCTGGCCTCGATGTGGGCCCGGCTGAACGTCAAGGTGCGCGTCAACACGATGCCGCGCTCGGTCTACTTCGCCAAGCTGGGCAAGCTCGACACCTCGATGTACATGCTCGGCTGGGGCGGCTCGGTGACCGACGCCGAAACCACCTTGACGCCGATCTACCGCACCCGCGCGCCGGGCGGCATCGGCGACTTCAATTACGGCCAGATCAACAACCCGAAGATGGACCAGCTCGCCGCCGCGTCGAGCAAGGAGCCCGATCCGAAGAAGCGCGAAACGCTGATCAAAGCTGCGATCAAGGAGCACAACGACCAGGTGCACCACATCCCGCTGCACCGCCAGTTCATCCCGTGGGCGGCGCGCAGCAACGTCGAGGTGGTGCACCGGGCGGACAACTGGCTGGAGTGGGCCTGGGTGAAGGTCAAGTAGGCGTGCGTTTGGAGAGCGCAAAGCCCGCCGGATGCGCGCGTCGCGTGTCGATGATGAGCCGAGGCGAGGGTTCGCGGTTTGCCGCGCAGGCTGCGGCCGCATTTGGATACGGGTAAGTTTGTGCGCTGCCAGCCGGTAGCTTTCGGCAGGTTTGCGCTCGATGAATTGTTGGGCCCGCCTTTACCTTTATCAACGGCAGGGAAGCCAGTGACGGACTCATTCAAACCCGGTGACATCGGTCAACTCAAGTCAGCGGGCCCCGGAATGACGGTCACTCGAGTCCTTGAAGGCGGGAAGGTGCTGCACACATCTTGGTCCGCCGGGAAGAAGAACGAGACTGCCGCCTTGCCGGTCGAAGCCGTCATCGCGTTCAAAGAGGAAGGGCACAGAGAATGACTGTGGCGCAAATTCCGGAATCGGTAGCTGCCTGCATGCTGTCCCGAATCGAGCAAACCGGCGACCTCGATCAAGACGACGGCGCCGTCTCGCAAATCTCCAATCAGTTCGGCGATCAGTTCACTCATGAAAACGAGAGCCGCAATCTTGCAATCGCGAAGCCAGTCCTTGCGGCATTCCGCAAGCTCACCGGAGATGCAGTTGTGGGGGAACGGGCAGAGCGTAGATTGCGCAAGCGAGACGCGTCAGATGACCCGGGCCGCCAGCAACAGTAGCGACGGGTCCAACCCTTCCACGAAGCGGACAGTCAAAGGCTTGTTTCCTCTGCCTGCCGCTTATGTCTAACGTTAGACCTCGTGCCGGGCCACACACTTCAGGAGATCTCATGTTTGACCACGTCAAATTCGGAGTCAGCGACTATGCAGTGAGCAAAGCGTTCTTCCTCGAGGCACTCAAACCGCTCGGAGTTGCTGTTGTCTCGGAGGGGTCACCGACGTACGGTGTCGAGCTGAGCTCAAAGGGTGAGGCTTCGTTGTGCTTATTTCAAACTGAGCAGAAGCCGGCGCATCTTCACTTGGCGTTCACGGCCAAGAATCGCCAGCAAGTCGAAGCTTTCTACCGCGCAGCTATGGGGGCAGGTGGCAAAGACAATGGTGCGCCCGGTCTGCGCCCGCACTACCATGCGAACTACTATGCAGCTTTCGTCATTGATCCGGACGGGCACAATATCGAAGCGGTTTGCCACAAACCCGAGGCCTAACCCTTTGCTGAAGCGGATGGCGGCCGAAAGGCAGGCACGTTCGGCATCTGCGAATCGTAGCTACACTGCTGGATGCAGTTCGACCGGTCTGAGCGCAAACGTGCCAGCAATATCGAGAATCCTGACCTTGATTTCGTTGACGCCCCGGTTGTCTTCGATGGATTCACATTCACCAACGAAGACTCGCGCGTTGACTCTGGAGAGCAACGGATTGAGACGCTCGGCTTGCTTGCCGGCGTCCCGGTTTCGATAGTTCACACCAAGACCGACGATGAAATCCGTATTATCTGCTCCCGCAAATCCACGAAGCCTGAAGCCAGTCTCTACTTCTCATGAGAAACAAAATCTTGGCGGGCACGCGAACACCCTCACCCCAACCCTCTCCCGCGTGCGGGAGAGGGGCGCACTGCAAGTGAGGGCGGTGGACCAACAATCGCCATCTGTTTCTCCGCGAACGCCGGGCGCCAATAGGGGCCTGGGATGCTCTCAAGTCCATAACTGACCGGGCTCGCCTGCGTTCTTTGCAAGCCCAATGGCAATCGACTGAAGCGCACCCTGAAGCCGAATTGAAGTACATCGTTCGAGGGATTGTGCGTGGAGCGCTGAAGCCTGCGTCGTCGAAAGCACTCGTCTCTCTTCGGCTCGATCAAGATGTTCTCGAGTGGTTCAAAGGCCAAGGTGCAGGCTATCAAACACGAATGAACGCGGTCCTTCGCGCGTTCCGGGATGCGTCGGCCTAATCGGGTAGCCAGAGGCTTCTAGCCTCCAGCCCCCACACCACCCACCGTGCGGGTCCGTAGTGGGCGGTTCATGCAAAGTTCGATACGCACCCTCACGGGCTACGCACAAAATGCGCACAAGATACAGGGGACTTGCAGACTTGCACCCCATAAGTTCGCGCCCATGCTGGGCGCACACCATTCCATTGAGGGGATGCCCAAAAGGCTGCGCCTTTTGTGCACCCCTCATGTCAAACATGTCAAACGTTAGACGGCACAAGACATGTCGCGTCGCATCCCCGTCGATCTCGCCAGTAGTATCATTCGGTATATGCGGCGGCCAAGCT
>JAYVJL010000095.1:0-3015 GCA_043769295.1 Polaromonas sp.
TATCCAGTTGAAATTGATCAACATCCAAGACCACCCGACATTTGAATCTGGCGGTGGTGGTTTGGCTTCTACCGCGCAAGATTACGCGCGGTTTTTGCAGTTCATGCTCAACAAAGGCGAGCTGGACGGCGTGCGCTTGCTCAGCAGCCATACCGTCGATTACATGACCGCCGACCATTTGGGCAGCCTGCCCATCAGCGTCGCCAGCGCAGGCACACTGCTACCACCCGGCCATGGTTTTGGTTTGGGCTTTGCCGTGCGCAAAGAAACCGGCATCAGCACCGTGCCTGGTTCAGCTGGTGTGTATTACTGGGGCGGCATTGCGGGAACGAGCTTTTTTGTCGATCCAAAACTCGATATGTTCGCCATGCTGATGATCCAAGCCCCGAACCAGCGCGATTATTACCGTCCGCTGTTCAGGAACCTGGTTTATGCGGCGCTAGAGGCTTAAAGCGGGGTAAATACAGCCTAATTTGGCATGTAGCCAGCGTATTTATTGCCTAAGCAGCTATTAAATTTATAGTAAATTTGATTGAAATACTGTCAAACACCCGTGGTGTGCACCTTGGCGAAGGTTAGGATGATTTCTCGAATGACCTTGCGCTGAGCGGCTGGAAGCTTGAGGAAGGCGTCAAAAGTCTCCCGCTCTAAATAGCCAGCGCCTTCGTCCCAGCGCTTTTGCTCTACCCGCAGGTTTGCCAGCACCCGTCCGCCATAGCGCAGGTGTTGCGGTTCTACTTTGAGCCATTTGGCAAGCTCTTGCAGCTTGTCTTGGGTTGGAATGCTTTCGCCATTCAGCCATTTCCAGGCTGTTTGCCTGCGTACAGGCGTTCCCAGCCAATATTTATTGAACTCCCGCTCCAACACAGACGCGCTGATGTCTAACCGCTGCGCCTGCATCGCGGCGCGCAATCTTTCACTAAATTCCAGCTTTTCGTTCATGGATTTAGTGTGCTTGCATGAATTACCTTAAATATCCATTACAGTTGACATATTTTGTCCCTTTTAATGGGATTTAATGACGTTCATTCGTTTACTGCTATGCCCAAATCCCTTCTAGAACAACTCCCAGAAATCGTCGCCACTGGGCGTAAAACCGCCGAACGCATACTGGAAAGCATAGAAAGTCGCCAACGCGTGACCCTGCAAACTCGTGAGGTGGTGCTCCCGGCCAAGGATTCAGCGGCTCAAGATTGGGTTACTTCGCAGAGCCGAGAAGATGCCCAGCGCCGTCATTCCCGCGCAGGCGGGAATCCAGCCCTTGACCAAACAGGCAACTTAAACCCACTGGATTCCCGCCTGCGCGGGAATGACGTATTCAATGAGCCGTGGGTCAACCGCCTGATCTACGGTGACAACTTGCTGGCGATGGCGGCGCTGCTGGCGGGTGACGAACACACGCCCTCTTTGCGTGGCAAAGTAGATTTGATCTACATCGACCCGCCGTTTGACAGCAAGGCCGACTACCGCACCAAAGTGACTTTGCCGGGGGTGGAACTGGAGCAGAAACCTATGGTGATTGAGCAGTTCGCCTACTCCGATGCGTGGAGTGATGGCACAGCTTCATATTTGGCAATGATGACGCCTCGACTGATATTGATGCGAGAACTGTTGACGGATGTTGGTTCGATTTATGTCCATCTGGATTGGCATGTGGGGCATTACGTGAAGATCGTGATGGATGAAATTTTTGGAAAAGATAGTTTTTTTAACGAAATTATTTGGCACTATCCCGATAAGCTCCAAGGAAACATTCACGGACTTCCAAATAATCACGATTCAATTTTTGCATATCGAAGGAGTAAAGACGCAACGTGGAATGGTATAAAAATTCAACTGGACGGATCTAGAAAAATCAACCGTCGAGTATGGAATCCAGAAACAAAGAAGCTTGATACTGCCCGTGATGAATTTGGAAAGGTGATTTACGATTCTTATACTGAGAAAAATGCTGATGATGTTTGGCAAATTGCGCAAGCTGAAGTAACAAAAAATCCAAATAATACGGGTTACAACACTGAAAAGCCTGAAACATTATTACAACGAATCATTGAAGCCTCTTCAAATGAAAATAATCTTGTAGCCGACTTCAATGGCGGCTCAGGCACCACAGCAGCCGTCGCCGAAAAGCTAGGTCGCCGCTGGATCACCACAGACCTCGGCAAGCCAGCCTGCATGATCATGCGCAAACGGCTGATAGATCAGGACGCAAAACCTTTTCTCTACCAAGCTATTGGCGACTACCAAGTCGAGGCCGCCAAAGCTACGCTGGGGCGGGACTTTCGGATTGGCGACTTGTCGCAAATTGTGTTGTCGCTTTACGGTGCGTTGCCGTTGCCGCCAGATGTGAACCCGCAGCGCAACTTGGGGCAGATCGCTGGCATCGCCTTGGGAGCCGGTCGTGGTAGCAAAACGCTGGTGCTGGCTGATTCACCCAACAAACTCACGGGCGCAGCCACGCTGAAAAAAGCCATCGCCCAGCGCGACAGTCTGATGGGTGGCTGGGACAGGGTGGTGGTGCTGGGCTGGAACTTTGAGCCATCGATTGGCGAAACCATCACCGCGCTGAACGACAGCCGGCTGGAAGTGCTGGTGATTCCGCCCGACTTGATGGACAGGCTGAAGAAAAAGGGCGGGCTGGACAAGCTGCGCGGGCAGGTGCGGTTTTCAAGTCTGCAGTATTTGACGATTTACCCTGTTGAGCGCAGGAGAAATACCGTTCGGGCTGAGCCCTTCGACGGGCTCAGGACAGGCACTGTCGAAGCCGCTGTAAACCCTTCGACAAGCTCAGGGCGAACGGAGATATCAGAGGGGGCGCAAGAAACACTAACGATCAAACTCAAAAACTATGTGCTGCTGTCACCCGAAGCCATCAACTTAGACGATGATAACCGTGCCAAGCTGCAAGCCGTGGCTAACAAAGAGCCGCTGGCGCTGATCGAATATTGGGCGGTTGACCCGGACTATGACGGCAAGGTGTTCCGTTCCGTCTGGCAAGATTACCGGGGCAACACC
>JAYVJL010000096.1:0-2748 GCA_043769295.1 Polaromonas sp.
AACAGCTATAATTTCAGGCTCGGTGGTATAGCTCAGTTGGTTAGAGCGCAGCATTCATAATGCTGAAGTCGGTGGTTCAAATCCACCTACCACCACCAATCTAAAAAGCCTTTGATTCGCAATAGTCAAAGGCTTTTTTCATGGGCAATTGAGCCGTTTCGCATGGTTTATAAAAGTAAAGCGCGCTACAGCTGCGGTAAAATTGCAAGTTCTCCTACTATTTCAGCCACTGGATATACACCAGTCACGCTACATAACATGACAACTTCTCTACTTACGCCTATGCCTGATGCACATGTTGCATTAGACAGCGCCAGTTCCACACAAGTCTCAAAAAAAGTCTTCATCAAAACCTTCGGCTGCCAGATGAACGAGTACGACTCGGACAAGATGGTCGACGTCTTGCACGCCGCTGACGGTTACGTGGCCACCCAAAACATCGACGAAGCCGATTTGATCCTGTTCAACACCTGCTCGGTGCGCGAAAAAGCGCAGGAGAAAGTGTTCAGCGACCTGGGCCGTATCAAACACTTGAAAGCCAAAGGCGTCAAAATTGGCGTCGGCGGTTGTGTGGCCAGCCAAGAGGGCGCAGCGATTATTTCTCGCGCCCCGTTTGTTGACGTGGTTTTTGGCCCGCAGACGCTGCACCGCTTGCCTGAACTGCTGGCAAAAAGAGACTCCCTGGCACGTCCGCAGGTCGATATCAGCTTCCCCGAGATCGAAAAATTCGACCACCTGCCACCCGCTAAAAACAACGGTGCCAGCGCCTTTGTGAGCATCATGGAAGGCTGCTCCAAGTACTGCAGCTACTGCGTCGTGCCCTACACGCGGGGTGAAGAGGTCTCGCGCCCGTTTGAAGACGTGCTGGTCGAGGTGGCTGGGTTGGCCGACCAAGGCGTCAAAGAGGTCAATCTGCTGGGTCAAAACGTCAATGCTTATCGAGGAAAAATGGGTGATTCAGGCGAGATTGCCGACTTTGCAACGCTGCTCGACTATGTGTCCGAGATCCCCGGTATTGAGCGCATCCGCTACACCACCAGCCACCCGAACGAGTTCAGCCAGAGCCTGATCGACGCCTACGCACGCTTGCCCAAGCTGGTGAACCACCTGCATTTGCCGGTGCAGCACGGCTCCGACCGCATTTTGAGCGCCATGAAACGCGGCTACACCGCGCTGGAGTACAAAAGCACCATCCGCAAACTGCGCGCGATTCGGCCCGATCTGGTGCTCAGCAGCGACTTTATCGTCGGCTTCCCTGGTGAAACCGACGACGATTTCCAGAAAATGATGAAACTGATCAACGATGTGGGTTTCGACACCTCTTTCAGCTTCATCTACAGCCCGCGTCCCGGCACTCCAGCTGCGGCGCTGCACGACGACACGCCGCACGCAGTGAAGCTGGCGAGGTTGCAGCACCTGCAAGCCACCATCGACGCCAACGTCACCCTTATTTCCGCCAGCCGCCTGGGCACGGTGCAGCGCGTCTTGGTCGAAGGCCCCGCCCGCAAAACCCCCAACGCCCTGTTCGGCCGCACCGAATGCAACCGCGCTGTGGTCTTCAGCGGGCCAGATCGCCTGATTGGTCAGTTGGTGGACATCAAAATCACCGACGCGCCGCAGAGGATGCTGCGCGGTGAAGTGGTGACGCTGTGAATTGGGTGATTTGCGTTAAAAATACGGGTTTCGAAGCTTCTTTAGAGGCTCGCAAACTTTACAACGTTGAAGACGATCTAAAAGCGGAAGCTTTAGGCATGATTCGCGTTGTAGACGAGTCGGGTGAAAGCTACCTCTACCCGCAAGAGATGTTTGCACCGATTGCTATTCGGAATTCGCTAGAAGGGCAATTGTTGGCGGCTTAGTTTTAAATTCACACAAAATCAACCATCATGCGCCCATCCATCGCCCTCGCTTCACACCGTGCAGACGTTGTCGCTGCAGCGGCACGCTTTCGCGCCACCAACGTGCGCTTGTTCGGCTCGGCTTTGCATGCGCAAGACATGGACAGCAGCGATTTGGATATTTTGGTGGACACCCTGCCTCAAACCACTTTGTTTGACTTGGGTGGCTTGCAAGTTGAGTTGGAGCGTTTGCTGGGCGTCAAAGTCGATGTGCTCACCCCTTTCGATTTACCCCTCAAATTCCGCGCTGAAGTCCTTGCGCAAGCCCAGCCTGTATGACAGTCAAGCGTCTGCCGGACTATATTGAGCACATGCTGGAAGCGGTGGGGCAAGCGTGTAGTTATGTCGAAGGCATGCCTAAACCAGACTTTTAGAAGACAAGCGAACGCAGCAAGCGGTGGTCTTGAACCTCATCGTTATTGGTGAAGTGGCAACCAAAATCCTCAAAGACCACGAAGATTTTGCCAATCGGCACGCCAACGTGCCATGGAACAGCATGAAAGGCATGCGCAACCGCATTGCCCATGGCTATTACGACATTAATTTAGATACGGTTTGGGAGACTGTGCAAACGGCACTGCCTGAGCTGAAGGTGCAGTTGTTAACGATTAAGTTGCAAACGAGCGTTTAATTTTGCTATAATTTAAATAGCATTATAGGCAATAAATACGCTGGCTAGAGCCTAAAATTTCCTGTAAAAAGCGGTTTGAGAGGCAAAAACCGCTTGAAACGACATTAACGCGGCATCTAAAACGGCATTTTCGGCATGCCCTTCATGCCGCCCATCTTTTTCATCATCTTCATCATCCCGCCGCCGCTCATTTTCTTCATCATGCCCTGCATTTGCTCA
>JAYVJL010000097.1:0-16114 GCA_043769295.1 Polaromonas sp.
GTTTGAGACGTTGAAATGCCATTTTTAGGCTCATTTATGGCACTAGCCGGCGTATTTATTGCCTGAGATGCTATGTTATTTGTAGTGACAATGAGAGACTCATCTGCTATGTCAAAAAACATCAGCCGCCAAAACGCCAAGGCGAATTGCGTGTTGTAGGGAAAAGGCAGCTCGTGCGCGCGGTTCGGTTGCGCCACGGGTGCGACGCTGTCCATGAAGTAGGCGTGCAGCGCGTCGCTGTCGGCGCGGGTGACGTGGGTGTAGTTGGGGTACGGGAAGGCGGGGGTGAGCAGGCGGCCGTCGGCGCTGCGGCCGTCATGCAAGGCGCGGTAGAAGGCATCTGCCGTCCACAAGCCGATGCCAGTGGTCGCGTGTGGCGTGATGTTGCTGGTGTAGACCGTGCCAAACGGGGTGTTGATGGCTTTGCCACCCGCAAAGGCCGCCCCGCCACGCGCGGTGTGGCAGGCGGCGCAGTTGCCGACTTTGGCGAGGTAGGCACCGTGTTGCAGCGTCTCAGCAGACGGTTTTGCGTTGATTTTAGGATTTACACCCTGAAATTGGATATTAGCCGGCGTATTTATTAGGTTTGTAGCTATTAATTCAGTAGCAATCAGACTGCTGGCGATGATGAAAAGCAAGGTCAAAAACGCGGCCAAGACGGTGAAGATGCGTTGAACGGGGCTACAACGGTACCAAAGCGTGGTCAGTTTTGAGGTCATTTCACACCTCCGCAGGCTTCCGGCATGGCGGCAGGCAACTCGGCCGCAGGTTTGCTGCCGCCCTGCGCTGTCGTGGGCACGGCTTGCGTGGCGAGCCAGGAGGCCAGCACGTCCACGTCTTGTGCGGTCAGCAGCTTGGCGATGCGGCCCATGCAGTCGGGCGCATGGGCGCGGCGCAGACCTGTTTGCCAGGCACCGAGCTGGCCCGCCATGTAGTCACGCGGCAAACCCAGCAGCGCGGGCATGCTGGGGCGGCTTGTTTTGCCGTCCTGCAAAGCGGGAGCCACGCCCATCAACGACGTGCCGTGGCAGGCAGTACACGCGGGGATGCCACGGGCTTTGTCACCCTGAAAAACCAGGGTTTTACCCATCGCCAGCGTAGCCGACGATACGCCGGCTTTGAGCGGCGCGGGCGCGGGATAAGGCACGTCCAGCTGGGCGAAGTACTGGGCCATTTCCAGCAGATAGTCGTCGCTCAAATACTCGACCATGCCGACCATCAAGCCGTAATGACGGCGGCCATCACGAAAATTGAGGAGCTGGTTGTACAAATAACCCACCGGTTTGCCGGCGATGCGCGGGAAGTACACCTCATTGGCGGTGCGACCGCCGCTGGACTCGGCGCCGTGGCAGGTGGTGCAGGCCTGCATGCGTTTGGCCATGGCGTCAGGGGCGGTTGAAACTGTCTGCGCGCTAACGCTGCCGATCAAAGCGCCCAAAAGCAGCGTCAAGCCAGCCTGCCAACCGCGTCTGAAAAATGTAGCACCTGAACTCATCTTGAAACCCATACGAAACTAACGAAAGCCATCAATCCTTGCCAACCACCTCTGCCGCGCTGCGAAAAGCCTCGACCGCCGCCGGCAAACCGCAGTAAATACTGGCATGCAGCAGCACTTCCTGAATCTCCGCCACCGTGGCACCGTTGTTGATCGCACCACGCACATGGCCTTTGAGCTCGTGCTGTTTGCCCAGCGCGGTGAGCATGGCCACGGTGATGAGGCTGCGGGTTTTCAAATCCAGCCCCTCGCGCTGCCACACATCACCCCAGGCGTTGCGGGTGATGTACTGCTGGATGGGCAGGGTGAAGTCGGTCGCACCGCCCAGGGCGTGGGCGACGAAATCCTCGCCCATGACCTGCTTGCGCATGGCCAAACCTTTGTCGAAGTCTTTGTTGTCGATAGCGTCCATGGGCTGGTTCCTGTGCAAAGGTCAAAAAAGGTCAATGATATCGAAGCGATGTCTTGGTCCAAGGCATGCGGGCATTATTTTGATGCCTTACAAAGTGATTTAGAAAGTGGCTCAGACAGCAGCTCTGAAATCACGCCCCGCAGCCAGCGGGAGCCGGGGTCGTGGTGGTAGCGCTCGTGCCAGTGCTGCTTCACGTCATAACCCGGCAGCGCGAAGGGCACGGGGAAGATGCGAAAAGCGCCCCGCCCCTGCAGCACGTCGCCCAGACGTTGGGGGATGGTGATGAGCAGGTCGGTATGCTCGACCACAAAAGCAGCGCCTAAAAAACTGGGGATTTTGAGCGAAATGCGGCGCCTGAGGCCCAGCCGCGCAATTTCTTCATCCACAATCTGCGGCGCAGAACCGGAGGAGTTGATGATGGCGTGGTCGGCGTCCAAAAACTGCTGCAGGCTCAAGCTGCTGGCAATGTGCGGGTGGTTTTTGCCCACCATGCAGACAAAATTTTGCCTGAACAGCTGCTGCTGGTAAAACCCCGCCTCCAGCTGCGGGATGTAGCCCAGCGCCAGGTCCGCCTCGCCGCTTTCCAGCAGGCGAGCCATGTCAGTGGACAGCGGAAAAATCTCGATGCTGATGCCGGGCGCGGCGACGCGCAGCTTTTCCCACAACCGGGGCAGCAGCACGAGCTGGCTGATGTCGGTCATGCAGATGCGGAAAACGCGGTCGGCTTGGCCGGGGTCAAAGTCGTTGCTGTGGCCCAGCACCACGTCCAGTGCATCCAGGGCAGCGCGCACCGGGCCGACCAGCTCTTCACCAAAGGGTGTGGGTTCCATGCCATGGGAGGTGCGGACAAACAGCGGATTGCCAAAGTGTTCCCGCAGCTTGGACAGCGCAATGCTGACCGCTGGCTGCCCCAGACCGAGCGCCAGTGCGGCGGTGGTGACACTGCGGGTTTTATAGATTTCGTCAAAAACAGACAGCAGGCGGTTGTCCATGGCGTTCATGCGTCTTTCCTCTTTGTTTCCTATTTTTTTCGCACCTTATTCGAATTTCGAATGCTCTATATTAATCGCATTGCATTTACAGAAGTGTGCTCGCCTTCTACCATCCCTCTCATTCACTATGCATTAACTCAGGAGAAGTAAGACATGACGCAACAACTTCCTGTCATCGTCGCGGGTGGCGGCATCGGTGGTCTGGCGGCCGCTTTGGCATTGGTGCGCCAGGGGTTTTCTGTCAAGGTGCTGGAGCAGGCTGCTGCACTGGGGGAAATCGGCGCAGGTCTGCAGGTCGGGCCCAACGGTTTTGCTGCTTTTGATGCCCTGGGTGTTGGCGAGATCGCCCGCAGCAAAGCCGTCTACACCGACGAGATGGTGATGCACGACGCGCTTGACGCCTCCGTGGTCGGCCGCATCCCCACCGGCCGGGCTTTTATCCAGCGCTTTGGCAACCCTTACGCGGTGATCCATCGCGCCGATGCCCACGGTGCCTTGCTGGAAGGTGCCAGGGCGTCGAATCGGATAGAAGTGGCAACGTCGACACAAGTCCAGCGTGCCGAGCAGGACAAAACGGGCGTGACGGTGTATGACGCCGAAGGGGGGCAGCACAGAGGCCTGGCGTTGATCGGCGCGGACGGCGTCAAATCGGCTATTCGTCAACAATTTGTCGGTGACGAGGCGCGCGTATCGGGGCATGTGGTGTACCGCGCGGTGGTCGAGAAAAAAGACTTCCCAAAGGATCTTCAATGGAACGCCGCCAGTATTTGGGTCGGCCCGAATTGTCATCTGGTGCATTACCCCTTGCGCGGTGGTGAGCAATACAACGTGGTGGTGACCTTTCACAGCCGCGATGTGGAGCAGTGGAGCGTGCGCGCCGGCAGCCAAGAAGAGGTGTTGAGCTATTTCGAAGGCATCTGCCCCCAAGCACGCCAGTTGATTGAACTGCCCAAAGACTGGACACGCTGGGCCACCGCCGATCGCAACCCGATTGAGCAATGGAATTTTGGCCGCGTGACCCTGCTGGGGGATGCCGCCCACGCGACATTGCAATACCTGGCACAGGGGGCCTGCATGGCGATGGAGGACGCGGTGACTTTGGGCGAAGCGCTTCGCGTGAACAACAATGATCTGGGCCAGGCCTTTGCGCTGTACCAGCGCTCTCGGGTGGCGCGCACCGCACGCATCGTGCTTTCGGCCCGCGAAATGGGCCGCATTTTTCACGCCAAGGGCGTGGAGCGCCTGGTGCGCAACGACCTGTGGAAAGACCGCACGCCCGAGCGGTTTTACGATGCGATGGAGTGGTTGTACAGCTGGAATGTGAAAAATTGTTTGCAGGCTTAGGGCTATCCGGCACAATTTCATCAACAACGGTTGACAATGACTGACAATAGACGATTCTTAAGCCACCGCTATCACATCAACCACCAAGGAGCAGCCATGAAAGGCGACGCACAAGTTATCTTCCACCTGCAAGCGCAGCTGAAAAACGAGTTAACAGCCATCAACCAGTACTTTTTGCATTACCGCATGTACAAACACTGGGGTTTTGATAAATTGGCAAAGAAAGAATACGAAGAATCCATCGGTGAGATGAAGCACGCCGACAAGCTGATGGACAGGATTTTCATGCTCGATGGGTTGCCAAACCTTCAGGATTTGGGCAAATTATCGATCGGTGAAGACGTGCCAGAAGCCCTGAACTGCGACCTGGGTGCGGAAGTGGGTGCGCAAGCCACCATCAAAGCAGGTATCGCCCATTGCGAAAGCGTGCGTGATTATGTGTCACGCGACTTGTTGCAAGGCATTTTGGACGACACCGAAGAGCACATCGACTTTTTGGAAACCCAAATCGATTTGATTGGCAAAGTAGGCATCCAAAACTACCTGCAAAGCCAGGTGGGTGAATTGACTTGATCGTCAAGTAAGCCATCAGCCAGCCTGCCCCACTGCGGGCACGGCTGCAATCGGGCAATCCGCAAATACCCCACGGGTCGTTTTTTGTTAGTTACAAAAAAATGATTGCCAATAGGAACGATTCGTATTTACAATACAGCATGCTTCACAGCTTCTATGTAAACACGATCACCACTTAACCCGCATTGCACCATGATTGTCTGTATTTGCCGCAATATATCTGACCGCGAAATCGCCCGGCACGCCAAGGCGGGCCTGAGCTTTGACGATATTCAGTTTGAAACGGGTCTGTCCTCCCAGTGCGGACGATGTGAAGGTTGCGCACGTGATGTCGTCGCGCAATGCGGTGCGATGGGTCAGATTGCCTATTTGCATAAAGAAGGCTCTGAACCTCACAACGCGCATACCGTTATCCAGCATTGATATGAATGTCTTGAAACGAAAAAACCACAGCGCGCTGTGGTTTTTGTGTTTTTGGTCGGTGTGAAATTTGACCCTACCCCAGAAATCGGAGTCATTCGAAAACAGAAAATTTCAGCAATGATTTTTTGATTTCAACATGAGTTTTTAATTTAACGGTTGATGAGCGGTAACTATAGGAATATCAACAATTACACTCAGATCACCAACCAAGGCTGTTCTAAATACCCCACCTCTGGGTTCGAGGTTATTATTAAAAATAATTATTTTTTGAGAACTGGGTACAAATTGCGCCATTTCTGAGCTTCAATTATTTTCCAATTTACAGCCATTTTTTGAGCTTCAAGGACCTTTGGTTGCCCCAATTCCAGTGCTTCTCGTTCTTCTCGCGGCTTGTCTGAATCAGAGTCTGCTGCACCTGCAAGCACAAACCAAGCATATGCTGCAACTAAATCTTTAGGTTTTCCATAATTACCCGATTTTGAAATGTCACCTAGTAACATGTACGCATCAAAGTAATTCAGAGATGCGCTTAATAGTGCAAAGTTTCTGCCTTTTTCAAAATCTTGAATTGATCCTTTACCATTTAGACTCATTAAAGCCAATCGATAAAGACCACCGGCTAAATTGCTTGCTGCTGCTACTTTACAAAACGGAGTGGCACGACCATACTCAGATTCAAGAAAATAGTAGTTGCAAAGCATGTCACTTGCCACAGGATAATTAGATATCACTGATTCTGCCAGATATCCCAAACCCAACTTCTTATCTTTCGGCAATCCAAGCCTTTCATTTCCAATGATATTAGCTAGACCGAACGAGACCAGACCCGAAGGATCGTTAGCTGCAACTGCTTCTTTGCAATACTGAAGGTCATCTTTCGCATCTGACACAGCTTGCTTTGCAACTGTCATTTGACAGAGTGCCCCCAGCGCTTGGGATGGAGTAGGTTTTAACCCTCGAAACACCTCAGCAGCTTTTTTGAAATTTGATTGATCGTATAAAACCCAACCCTCTTCCAGCGTGGCCGCTATTACCGGAGTACTGCAAACCAAGCTAAATAATGAGATTTTCAGAATCTGTTTAATACTTTTCATAACTTCAAATCACCTGAAACTTACCACTGCGCTCACCCAAGACCTGATTGTTTGAGGACATTATGCGAGTTTTATATGTGTATTGCCCTTGCGGAAACGTTTTGTCGAGCGTAAATGTAAATGATTGCTCAAACCCACCTCCCCCCTCAAGTGCTATTTGTTTCTTCGATATCTTTGGTTGTTTTTCGCCTGGAATATTCAATTGCAATTCTTCGAAGAATTGAATCGAGGACTTTTGTGTTAGTGGGACAACCAAATCACCCGTAGACACCAATTCAACTGATCCGCCATTATTTCTACCTACGGAAGCAGGTGACTGTCCTTGATAATTGACTAAGGTCACATTCCTTGGTGTGTTCCCACCATTGTGGTCTTGATACTCTTTAAGTACCTGAGCCGAGCTTTGCGTTTGTTTACTTGACGCATCCATAGCTAAACACGCAATTGTTGAAATGACAGCACCGACAGCCGCTCCTGAAGCACGATCTTTGTTATTAATCAATGCACCAAATACACTACCGAGTGCAGCCGCAGCAGCCGTATTCTTACACCCTGAATTGGCATCCATTGATGATTGTTGTGCCAATACAGGTAAGGCAAGCGAACTGGCATAAATCATCACTAACACGACTGCACTGGTCTTTGAATATTTGTTCACAAGTGATCCTTTACCTGATTTGTAGATTATTGACAGCCCTTGAGCGGGCTTGCCTGATTGTAAATTGAAGTAACTTCGCTTCTTGATTACTTGGATCAACCGCAAGCAGACTATCTAAAATTCCGTTTGCACGATCAAACTCTCCCTGTCGAGCAACGTCCCTTGCCGAAGATAACATCATGGCTGTCTGTCGGCTTGTCGATGACTGTGTCTGTCGTGTATTGGCATAGCGATTTTCTGTTTCAACCCTTAGCCGTTCGAATTCGCTCTGTATTCTTGTGTCCTTAGCAGACCTCTGTGCTTGATCATCCCTAGCTCTTGCATCCTGAGCTGCCTTTTGTTCTTGTTCAACCTTGGCTCTTGCATCCTGAGCTACCTTTTGTTCTTGTTCAGCCTTGGCTCTTACATCCTGAGCTACCTTTTGTTCAGCTTCGACTTTGGCTCTAGCTTCATTGGCTGTTTTTTGCTCTTCTTCGACCTTGGCTTGGGTTTCTTGTGCTGCTTTCTGTTGTTGCATGACTACTTGCGCATCAGCTTGCAAATTAGCTGCGATAGATAACGCATCTTTGCGTGCTTGATCTACTTCTTCTTTGGAAATCAGTGACTCTAGCTTGATTCCAGAAATAGATTCCGGTGCCGAGGCACTACCCCCTTTTGATAGAGCAAAAACTGCGAGTAATGTAATTAAAACTACAGGCAATCCTACTGCTAACAGCAGAATAGTATTCTTCTTGCTCTTTGGCTGATCTATTGGATTTGATACAGACGGTTTCGGTCGTGATGGCTTTTCCATAAGCAACTTTTTAGCATTTTCAGCACTTAGCGTTCCATCAATAATATCTTTTGCTGAAACTCTAAATGCTCCCTCTGGATCAGCCTCCAAATATCGTTCGGCATAGTCGGTAGCAAACTGAGTATTTCGTGAAACGCCTACTCCACAAAAGTACAACAGTGCACAAAAATAAAAGGCTGTTGGGTGTTGAAGATCGGCAGCATCCAGCAATCGAGCTGATGCCATTGCGAAGTCTTGTTGAACTCCCATTCCTCTTAAGAGTGCCAAACCTTCTTTAAACGTCTCCACACCAGCAAGCTGATTTGAAATCGTAGCATCCTGAACTATTGGAGCATCAGCTGATAATGATTTATCTTGTTGTTCCATGCTTTTTAAACTCGTTTCCATTGCGCAATACGATTTTGCAAAATTTTGGCTTGCTGACTAATTTGGGTGAGATCGCCAATTGGCTGATTTTCATCTGTTGGTTCCCGAACAATTAATCCTGCTCGCTGAATCCAGTCTCGCATTTCGCTCATGATATTTTCAGCATCTTGGCCTGATGCATGATTAGGGAAATACTTCAGTTCGTCCTGCAGATTGCTGACGGCTTTTTTAAATGTTTTTAAAGTATCTATATCCGCCATCGGAATCTGGCTAATCAGTTTGGAAAGGCTATCAAGCACAGCTTGTTTCCTGAAGCCAGAAACAAGTACATTACTTTCCCTTTCCATTATCATGGGAGCAACTGCTTTTGTCGCAAAAATCCAAATCACAGCCAATATAACATACTGAATAACCTGCATTGACCAAAAAATTTGGTAAGATAACCCCATGTAGGTACCTAAAAACTCCGCTGTCGAAACAAGCGCGATGATCCATAAATACGTCCCTGTCATTAAAGGTCCAAAGGGTTCTGATTTTTTATTCAAATCTGACTTAGAAAACCCAAGAGCAAAATACCCCATCATTAGAGAATAAGAAATGATGACTGCAGCAGTCGCAGTTACATGGCTGATAGCACCATCTGATGCTCCAGTATCCGAGTAGGGCAACCAAATTCGACTCAAAATAGCGAGCGCAACGCAAAGTGTGCCACCTAAACCAATCATCCATGTCGAGTTCATCATGCAACACCTCCTGTCGGATTAGATTCGGATCGCGGCGTTCCACAATCACCACAGAATCGACTTTGCGGGGAAAGTTTCGAACCGCACTTTACGCAAGAGATCGTGGTCGGCGTTCCGCAATGAAAACAGAATGCTGAACCCGGTGAAAGCTGTGTGCCACAAACAGTACATACCGAAACCGGTGTTTGCGAAGCAGATGTACCGCAGACTGCACAAAATTTGGCGCTCGCAGTTAAAGGAGCTGAACACTTGGAGCACTTAAAATCAGATGTTAAGGTTAGCAGTGACGGGGGAACGCTAGGCTGTGCGCTGAAATTTGGAACAACTGCTTGAGCGATTTGTGTACCCATCGCTTGCCCCATTGGGATGGCAACTCCTAGCCCAACCCCTAATCCGAGAACAGCTCCTGCTACGCCACTTGACGATTCGAGTCCATTTTCGGCAGAAGTAAACCCTGAAGCTCCTTCCATAGCATTCAATGAGCGCTCTTGTTGATAGGTATAGCCAACAATGCTCATTTCGGCTTTCTTTGCAAGTGCAGCACGAAGTGTTTCAATTGACTTGTCACCATCTTGGACATCAACTGCATTCACATAGAAATTGACTAGCTTGAGGCCGAACTCATCTAAAGTTTCCTGCAAAGCAATTTGAATGGCAGCAGAAATTTCCGAAAGCTGCGCCGAAATTTCAAGAATGGAAATCTGCTTCTTAACTATTTCACGAGCGATGACCGTCTTTGCAACCGTGATGATTAATCCACGAAAATAATCTTGAAGCCGTTGACGTGTAAAGTCGGGCATCGCACCGACCAGCTTAATCAGGAATTTACGCGTATTCTCGATTTGTACCCCATATTGTCCTCTTGCAACCACAGGAATCATTATTTGATACTGTGGGTCTTTAACTAATATTGGTTCGCGGGTTCCCCACTTTACATCTAGTGGGATTGCCTTGTTGACATACCAAACCTCCGCAGTGAATGGAGAACGGCCAAATGGCAGCTTCAGCAATACACCAAGAACAGGGATATTTTCAGTCTTAAGTACATGACGTCCTGGACCGAATGGCCCATCCACTGAACCGCTTCGATATAAAACCGCTTCTTGCGATTCATTTACCAATAACTGTGTCCAAGTGGAAAGCTCATTTTCCGGAAATCTCCAGGCGTATATTTGGTCATTATATTCTGGGGAAGACCATGAAACTACATTGATAATAGCCATATTTTATTCAAAAATACTGTAGGCCAACAAATAGATTATTTGAAATCCAATAGCCATTAACCAATTGAATTCAGACTTGCGTCCAATTAGAGCATCCGTATGCGTTGCTACCTTGTAACTATAGATAATGATGAATGCCAATAATCCTAAAATTACTAGGTTGTATGACCTGTAACCTATTAGTCTTAGAATGATATTAAAGATTAAAGCACCAGCTAGTAAAGTTACACCGGCAGCAACAGCAGATTTTTTTGCGCCATATCCAGCTAAATAGGCCACAGGAAATAAAAATGCCCACCAATTAAATTTGCTCTTTTGTAGAGCGCTGCTCCATAAGTAGAAAGCGGGATCCTTTTGACTTGGAATAAAATCTCCAAACTCTACACTTTTAGAAGCGGAAGCGGCTTCATCTGAATACGTATTTGCTCGCTTGGAACCTAGTGCAGTTCCACAATACTCACAATAGACGGCGGTAGATACATTTTCAGCGCTACAGGCGGAACATTTCATCGTAAGACTTCCCCTATTCGTTACAAATCGTACTTTTGCTTAAGTTTATGATTGATTTTAACACTTTTTGTATCAAGTTGTTTTTTTTAGTGCGCAAGGATGACCTTGCTCCTCTTGAGCCGTATCGATTAATCTTCCAAGAAGTCCAGTACGTCATTGCAACGTAACAATCAGATTTACCAATGAAAAAGGCCTCTAAGAATATGTCCTTAGAGGCCTTTGTATCGTTTACTGGTCGGTGTGAAAGGATTCGAACCTTCGACCCCTTGCACCCCATGCAAGTGCGCTACCAGGCTGCGCCACACACCGAAACAGCTTTAATTATAACCTGTGGTGTCAGAGTGCTGAGCCCAGCAAGGCGCGAATTTCAAACAATTCTTGCCGTACCGATTGCCATTTGTAAGCTGTTTGCCCCTCAGACAATACGGGGATGCTGTTGTTGGATTCTGCAGAAGCGCCACCTTCACCTACGACAGAGGCATGACCATTGCCACTTCCATTACCGCTTCCATTACCGCTTCCATTACCGCTGACATTCACGTCGCCGTTCCCAACACTGTCACCATTGAGTAACGACCCAGCATGGTTTACCGATGAGGTGTTGTGCCCGGCATCGCCGTTGCGTTTGACTTCGCGATGGCCGTGCACCATCTCTTGCAGCTTGTTCCGGGCACCGCTGATGGTGAAACCCTGGTCATACAACAGATCACGGATGCGGCGAATCATCAGCACCTCGTTGTGCTGGTAGTAGCGGCGGTTTCCACTGCGTTTCATGGGCCGCAGTTGTGTAAATTCCTGCTCCCAATAACGTAGCACATGCGGTTTGACGCCGCACAGATCGCCCACCTCACCGATGGTGAAATAGCGTTTTGCGGGGATGGGAGGGAGAATATTCTCCATGAAATCAATGTCCTACAAAGGAAAGCTGGTAGATTACTCTAACTTGGCACTTTGGCATACACTTTTTAACAATTCGCTAAAAATTAAATAAAATACCGATGTAAATATTACCCAAGATACGTCGTCGTCAGAAAGAAAAGGCTTAATTTTTAGCTGCAGGCCCTGAAATTTGGTCTTTCAGCTTGTGGCTGGCGTGAAAAGTGATGGCACGACGTGCTTCAATCGGGATGGATTCGCCCGTTCTGGGGTTGCGACCAGGCCGTGGCGCTTTAGTACGGATCTGGAAATTGCCAAAACCGGGGATTTTGACGTCCTGGCCTTCAACCAATTGTTTGGAAATCAGGTCAAAAAAGGCGTCGACCATGTCTTTGGATTCGCGCATGTTCAGCCCGATTTGCTCAAACAACAACTCCGCCAACTGCGCTTTGGTTAGCGAAGTGGTTTCCAAGCTTTCAATCGAAATTTCCATACCGCGTCCGTAGTCTTATTTAGTCAAGTTGCAGGTGTCAAACTTAAGCGCGCTGACGTGCGCCTAGCTGCTTCTTCAACTGGCTGACCACCGCAGTGACAGCCGCATCAATCGTCTCATCGTTCAGTGTGGCATCAACACTATTGAAGGTCAAGCGCACGGCCAGACTTTTTTCATCGGCGGCAATATCGCCACCCGCCACTTTGGGACGATAGATGTCAAATAACACGCTGCTACGCGTCAAACCTTGTGTAGGAACAACGGCAATGGCAGCCATCACCTCAGCGTGGGTCACCTTTTCAGCAACCACAACGGCGATATCACGCTCCACATCCTGTTGTTTGGAGATGGCTGTGGCAACGGGCACAGAGCGTTGTAATAAAGCGTCAAGTTCCAGTTCAAACAAGATGGGCGCTTTGCCGGCTTTGGCGTTTTTGGACAACTCGTAGGACTGAATCCATTGCGGGTGCAGCTCGCCCAAGTAACCAATCTCGCGTCCATTCACCAGCACGCGGGCGCAGCGACCGGGGTGCATGGCTGGGTGTTTATTCTCCTCATTTACTGGTTCAAATGTCGCCTGCGTGGGTGCCAGCAGGGCTTCTAACTCGCCTTTGACGTCAAAATAATCGGCGCTTTGATCTGCTCTGCCCCATTGCAACTCGTCCAGCTGACCGTAAACCAACCCTGCCACGTGCATGGGCTGGTGAAAACCGTCTACCGTGGTGTCAGAGTTTTTCACGCTCGCATCGCGCAAAAACACGCGGCCGACTTCAAAAATACGCACCCGGGCGGCTTTGCGGTCGATGTTGTACTTCAGCACCTGCACCAGCGAGCCGAGCAAGGACGAGCGCATCACGCTCATGTTGCTGGCAATCGGGTTGAGCAGCTTGATCGGGTTGGGGTTGCCCGCCAACTCATGCTCCCAGCGCTCTTCAACGAAACTGAAGTTGATGGTCTCCTGGTATCCCATGGCCGCCAGAGCGCGGCGCACGGCAAACGGGCCACGTTGCGATTCAAGGCGGATTTTGGCAGTGATAGGTGCCAGTGGTGGCGTGGTGGGCAGGTTGTTGAACCCCACCATCCTCACGACTTCTTCGATCAAGTCCTCTTCAATTTGGATGTCAAAACGGTAGCTTGGCGGCGTGACGGTAATGGTTTCGCCTGTTGTTGTAAATGGTAAACCTAACTTGATAAACGCATCAGTACATTGGGCCGCAGAAATCGGCATGCCAATAACCTTGGCCGCACGTGCAACACGCAAGCTGACAGGCTCGATTTTCGGCATGTTCGGCTGCAAATCGTCAATCGGGCCCGCCGTGCCACCGCAGATATCCAACACCAGCTGCGTGATGCGCTCAATGTGTTCAACCGTCAATTGCGGGTCAACCCCACGCTCAAACCTGTGACCAGCGTCGGTAGAAAAGTTGAAGCGGCGTGAACGACCGGCGATCATTTTTGGCCACCAGAAAGCGGCTTCGATGTAGATGTTTTGCGTCGTTTCAGACACCGCTGTGGCATCGCCACCCATGATACCTGCTAATGATTCAATCGCTTGATCATCAGCAATGACGCCGACTTGGTCATCAACGGTGACAGTATTGCCGTTGAGCAGCTTGAGCGTCTCGCCCGGTTTTCCCCAACGGACATCCAAACCACCATGGATCTTGTCCAGATCAAAAATATGCGAGGGACGACCCAGCTCAAACATCACGTAGTTGGAAATATCAACCAAGGCGCTGACGCTGCGCTGGCCGCAACGCGCGAGTTTGTCGATCATCCACTGTGGTGTGGGTGCTGAAAAGTTCACGCCTTTGACGATACGGCCTGAAAACCGACCGCACAAATCGGCAGCGCTGACTTTGACAGCGAGTTTGTCTTGATGGCCCACAGCCACTGATGGGAAGCTTGGCGGTTTGAGCGGCGCACCTGTCAAGGCAGACAGCTCACGCGCCACGCCGTAAACGCTTAAACAATGCGCCAGATTGGGCGTCAGCTTCAGCGTCAGCAGTGTGTCGTCCAGATTCAAATGCGCACGGATGTCTTGGCCGATGACAGCATCATCAGTCAGTTCCAGCAGGCCATCTTTGCTGTCGTTCAACTTCAACTCGTTGGCAGAACACAGCATGCCCTGGCTTTCCACGCCACGCAGTTTACCCAGTTTGATCATGAAGGGTTTGCCGTCCTCGCCGGGAGGCAGTGCCGCGCCGACCAATGCACAAGGGATTTTGATGCCGACACGGGCATTGGGCGCACCACAGACGATGTTCAACAACTCGGTCTGACCCACATTGACCTGGCAGACGCGCAAACGATCCGCATTCGGGTGCTGCTCTGCCGCCATGATTTGACCGACCACGATGCCGGTGAATGGTGGCGCGACAGGGCTTTGCTCTTCAACTTCCAAACCGCCCATGGTGAGCGTTTCGGCCAATTGGGCGGTGGTCAATGACGGATTGCAAAATTCGCGCAACCAGGATTCTGGGAATTGCATAGTGAGTTCTTATTTTTGATGTTCTTTACGGATGGCACAGGACTGCGATTGATTGAAACCCGCTCATTGAAACTGAGACAAGAATCGGATATCGCCATCAAAAAACAAACGCAAGTCGTTCACGCCATAACGCAGCATGGTCAGGCGGTCTGGGCCCATGCCGAAGGCGAAACCGATGTATTTTTCAGGGTCCAAGCCCATGTTGCGCACCACGTTCGGGTGCACCTGGCCGGAGCCTGCCACTTCCAGCCAGCGACCCGCCAAGGGGCCGGTGGCGAATTGGATATCAATCTCGGCACTCGGTTCGGTGAACGGAAAAAAACTGGGGCGGAAACGCAGCACCAGGTCGTCTGACTCAAAAAAGGTGCGGCAAAAATCGGTAAAGACGACCTTCAGGTCTTTGAAATTCACATTCGCGCCAATCCACAGGCCTTCGCACTGGTGGAACATGGGGGAATGGGTGGCGTCGCTGTCGACGCGGTAGGTGCGACCGGGCGCAATCACGCGGATCTCGGGCATCATGTATTCGGAAGCCCCTTCGGTAGCTGCACCTGCATCAAGCAATGCGCGGTGCTTTTTAACGTGCTGCACCGCGTAGCGGATCTGCATCGGGCTGGTGTGGGTGCGCAACAGGTTGGGGGCGGTGGCTGTGCCACCTTCAACATAAAACGTGTCGTGCATGGAGCGCGCAGGGTGGTCTTCAGGCGTGTTGAGCGCGGTGAAGTTGAACCAGTCGGTTTCAATCTCTGGACCTTGCGCCACGTCAAACCCCATGGAGCCAAAAATCGCTTCGATGCGTTCGAGTGTGAGCGACACAGGATGCAAACCGCCCTGCCCGCGCTTGCGGCCTGGCAAGCTCACGTCCAAAGCCTCGGCTTTGAGCTGCAACTGCAACTCGGCATCGGCCAAAGCTTTGCGTTTGCCGGTCAACGCCGCTTCAATCGCCTGCTTGGCGACATTGATGGCCGCACCCAGCGATTTCTTTTCATCTACCGACAACGCGGCCATGCCCTTCATCAACTCGGTGATGCGGCCGGACTTGCCCAGGAACAGCGCTTTGGCATTTTCCAGATCGACGGGCGTGGTCGTGGCCGCAAAAGCCAGTTGGGCGGCTTCAACAATGGCGCTCAGTTCGGTAGAGGGATGTTGCTCGTTCATAGGTTCTCAAATAAGGGAGTCAGCAATCGATTCAGAAATGCAAAAGGGCTAGCGCAATCAAGCTCTAGCCCTCGTTTCTATTGCCTAAGCTGCTATTTTATCAATAGCTACTGCAGCAACATTAGCAAGCTGAAAATCAAGCAGCCAGTTTGGCTTTAACTTGTTCCACAATGCTGGCGAAGGCAGCTTTGTCGTGCACGGCGATGTCGGCCAACATTTTGCGGTCAACTTCGATGGAAGCTTTCTTCAAACCGTTAGCAAACTGACTGTAGGTCAGACCGCATTCACGCGCAGCGGCGTTGATACGGGCGATCCACAAGCGGCGGAATACGCGCTTTTTAGTACGACGGTCACGGTAGGCATATTGCCCAGCTTTCATGACCGCTTCTTTGGCGACCCGGAAAACATTACCGCGGCGACCGCGAAAACCCTTGGCTAGGGCGATGATTTTTTTGTGACGGGCTCTGGCC
>JAYVJL010000098.1:0-24630 GCA_043769295.1 Polaromonas sp.
CTACGCCGGCGTGCGCGACGATCTGGTCAAGTTCGTCATCGACCTGAACCCCGCCAAACAAAACAAATTCATGCCCGGCTCCCGCATCCCCATGGTCGGTGCCGACGCGCTGGAAGCAACCACCCCAGACTACATGCTCATCCTGCCTTGGAACCTGGAAAACGAGATCAAAGCGCAACTAGCGGCGAAACACACCGTCACTTGGCAGTACGTGATCGCGGTGCCGGAGTTGAAGATCAGCTGAAGATTTGCTGCAATTTAGCCTAAATTGCTATGATTAATATAGCTGTTAAGGCAATAAATACGCCGGCTAGAGGCTTAAATGACCTGTTTTTCTTGCCTCCCCCTTAGAAAAAGGGAGATTGAGGGGGATTTATCTCCCAGATTGCCTCTACGCCCCCAGCACCGCACCGCCACGCGGAAGCTGCCTAAACTCGCTACGCTCAAACAACGTCAGCTCCCGCCTGACGGCACGGCACTGTGTGCCGGGGAGGGTTAGCGTAAAAATGACCGGACCACCACCATTTGCGGCGAAGCCGCCTCCTGCAGGTGTGGGTCCGTGTCGATTGACATGTTGGACGCGCCGGGGTGCGCTGTGCCGGCTGTGTTCTCATTGACCGTCAGGCGGCTGCCAAAGCTCAATCCTGTTTCCTTCGAAGTCGATGATCCAGCCAAACTCTATGTGTTCGGATTCATCGACCTTCTCTTCGACTTGTACGCCGTCAGCGCGCAAGGCAGTCGACTCAAAGAAGGCACCCTGCGGTGCTTGTGTGACGCTTTCCAGAAAGGTCTTTATCAGAACAGCCTCCAGGAAGCTCCGTCAACGGTCGGCAGACCGGCCTGCAACAAGGTCGGCAGCCTTCTCAGCCAACATGATGGTTGGCAAGTTGGTGTTGGCCGAAGTGATCTGGGGCATGACCGATGCATCCACCACGCGCAGGTTGCGCAGGCCGTGAACCCTGAGCGCAGGATCCACCACCGCATCGCTACCGGACCCCATTCGGCAGGTTCCAACCGGATGCCAAACGCTGGCGCTGGTCGCCCGAATCGCAGCCTCCAGGGCTGCATCTGATGTCGCATGGGCCCCAGGAGAGATTTCTCGGTGTAACAGGGCTGCCAAGGGCTCGGACGCTGCGATTCTGCGGGCCATGCGGACACCTTCGATCTGCAGGGCAAGGTCGTCCGGATGGGTGAGGTAGCCGGGATCGATGAGCGGTGGATCCAAAGGGTCGGCCGATCGCAGGCGCACCTGCCCTCTGCTAAGCGGGCGGCATGCCTGCGCAGCTATAGCCATGACGGGCGCCACGCCACGCGCAGCCACGGTCATCGGCAGTTGCGGGAATGCGAAAAACTGCAGGTGAGCCCCGAAATCGTCCCTGGCTTCCGCACGCTTCATGAACAAAGCGCCCTCGGCCAGGATGCTGGTCAAAGCTGCGGCCATTGGCTGCTTGAGCGCGAAGACGGTCGGCGTTTGTACGTGGTCGCACAAGTTCATACCCACTGCGGGCTGGTCATGTCGAACCATGATGCCAAGCGACCGCAATTTGAGCGGGTCGCCAACGCCCGACAGCATCAACAACTTGGGCGTGTCGATCGCGCCCGCACAGAGGATGACTTCCTGGTTCGCATGGACGCGCCGCAGTTGTGATCCGTCCCACAGGTCAACGGCCGCAGCCCGGTCGCCTTCAAAGTGAACCCGCAGAACCCTTGCTTTCTGAATGACGCGCAAGTTGGGCCGCTCCATAGCGGGGCCGAGGTAAGCCACTGCCGTGCTGCAGCGCTCCCCGTTGCGGATGGAAACGTGGTATAGACCCGCGCCGTCCAGATGCTCGCCGTTGAAGTCATGGTTGCGGCGATGCCCACAGGCCAGGGCGGCTTCAATGAACGCTTGCGTGATCGGACTTGGCGAAGACTGCGCAGACACCGTCAATGGCCCGCCCACGCCGTGGAGCGCCGACACGCCAAGAACATGGTCCTCCAAGCGCTTGAAATAGGGAAGCACGTCCGACCATCCCCAGCCAGGGTTGCCGAGGTCTCGCCAATTGTCAAAGTCCGCCGGATCGCCGCGCATGGCGATCATCGCGTTGATGGCGCTGGTGCCGCCGAGCGCCTTGCCCCGGGGAAAAGGAATGCTGCGCAGCCCAAGGCCGCTCTGAAGCGTGGTGGCGTACCCCCAGTTCTCGGCATCGTCCCAGAGCAACGGCCACTGGTTGGGCTGGCGCACGCGCATCGACGGCGTGTCGCCACCGGCCTCGATCAGCACGACCTGCCGGCCCGCATCTTCCGTCAGTCGCGCGGCCATCACACAACCGGCCGAACCGGCACCGACAATGACGATGTCTGCAGCTTCATCCATAAAGATGTCTCCTGCTCATGATTGAGCGTTTAATTTGGTTGAGGTCCGGCTGATATGGGTACGACTTCAACAACTGCAGTTTATGCCAATCCAGATGAGGGTTGATCATGGCGATGATTGTTTTTGCTGCCCAACGCAATGTACACCGCAAAACCTGCAAAATAATCTAGCGGCTGCGTATTAATCTGGACATTCAAAGCTCCCATGAATGGCTGGTTTATTGGGTTACACACCTTCAGAGAAACACCGCATATGTACGCCAGTCTACCGCATCAAAACCTGCCTTTCCCCGCCCCCCGCCGTCCTGACAGGGCTGAGCAGCGCAGCGGCGGGTGGATCAGGGCTGGCGTTGTTTGAGGTGGAATTGGCCTCCCCCTTAGAAAAAGGGGAATTGAGGGGGATTTAAATCTCCCCTAACCCCTCTTTTTCAAAGAGGGGGACAAGTCAAGCGCAGCTACAAAACTTTCACTATAAATAACATAGCACCTCAGGCAATAAATACGCCGGCTACATGCCAATTTGACCCCAAAAATCTCAAATCAACGCCGAATCCAGCAATTCCACCCAATGCTTCACCGGCGTGGCTGTCCCACTCTGCAAATGCGTGATACAGCCAATATTCGCCGACACAATCACCGCCGGTTGCATGTCTGCCAGATTACCTAGTTTGCGATCCCGCAACTGGTAAGCCAGCTCCGGCTGGAGCACCGAATACGTGCCCGCCGAACCGCAGCACAGGTGCGCTTCACAACTCGCCACGGCAATCTTGAAGCCGAGCGACCCGAGATGTTCTTCCACCCCGCCGCGCAATTGCTGCCCATGCTGCAGCGTGCAAGGCGGGTGAAAGGCCACCTGTCCGGCTAATTTGACGGAGACTTTGTGCCGTAGTTTCTCCACCAAATCCGGCAACAGCTCGCTCAGGTCTTTCGTCAAGTCACTGATTTTTCTGGCTTTTTCGGCATACAGCGGGTCGTCGTGCAGGATGTGGCCGTACTCTTTGACGGTGACGCCGCAGCCAGACGCGTTCATCACAATCGCCTCGACTTCACCCGCAGCAACCAGCGGCCACCAGGCGTCGATGTTGTTGCGCATCTGCACTTTGCCGCCATCCTGGTCGTTCAGGTGGAACTTGACCGCGCCACAACAGCCGGCTTTGGGTGCCACCAGCGTTTGGATGCCTGCTGCATCCAGCACACGGCGGGTGGCGGCGTTGATGTTGGGCGACAGGGCGGGTTGCACGCAGCCTTCCAGCATCAGCACCTTGCGGGCATGTGACTGCGTGGGGATGGTGCCAAACGCCTGCTTGGCGGGTACTTTGTTCTTCAAAGCGGCGGGCAGCAAGGGTCGCACCAGCTGCCCCAGCGCCATGGCGGGGCCGAACAACGGGGACGGCAAACCTTCCTTCAAAGCCCAGCGTACCGCCTTTTCAGACAGCGGCCGCGCCACCTTGGCATCAACGATTTTGCGGCCAATATCAACCAAGTGGCCGTAATCGACCCCGCTGGGGCAGGTGCTTTCGCAGTTGCGGCAGGTCAGGCAGCGGTCTAGGTGCAACTGGGTTTGGCGGGTCGGCTCATGGCCTTCCAGCACCTGCTTCATCAGGTAGATGCGGCCGCGCGGGCCGTCCAGCTCGTTGCCCAAGAGTTGGTAGGTCGGGCAGGTGGCGGTGCAAAAGCCGCAGTGCACACACTTGCGCAAAATAGCCTCGGCGGCAATACCGTCGGCGGTGTTTTTAAATTCAGGAGCGAGATTGGTTTGCATGATTTCTTGAATTTTTCCAATTTTTTGCGTTGCTAATTCAATGTGAGACTAGGCGCACCGCTGCAGGCAGTGCTGTAGCACGACAAAGCGGAGCAACGACGTATCACGTTGAAGTAGCAATGCAAATTACATATCGGCAAACATACGGCCGTGGTTGAAGATACCCGCCGGGTCGAACTGGCGCTTCAATTCACGGTGAATCCTGTCCAAAGGTGACTTTAGGGGGTTAAAAGTGACTTTAGCCGGCGTATTCATTGCCTGACTAGCTACAAATAGCGTAGCAGTTCCACCTGCTTGCACTGCCACTTCGCGCAGCTTGGCAGCGCCAGAAACCGCCGCCATGTCTGACAATTTGACCCAGCGCTGCGCCCCGTGCCATTCCACCAAAGTCCCACCCAAAGCATCCAGTTGCAGATCAGGTGTGGTGTCGGGCACGCTGAGTCGCCACAGGCTTTCATCCTCATTCAGCTTGAAAAACGGCAGGGTCTGATTCCGCAGGGCTTGCCAGTCGGCGGCGACGGTGGCGTTGCCACTTTCGGCGTTTTGCAGCTCACCACCCATGCGTTTAACCGCCGCGTTGACCGCCGCCACCGCGCCGCGCAGTCGCACGTACAGGCAGCCTTGGGCATTATCCATAACCCAACAACTGGCGTTCAGCGGCAGCGGCTGGCCGCCCCACTGGTTCAACATTTTCAGCGCCTCGGCCTGCGTGCAGGCAAACTTCAAGGTCGCCTCGGCGGGCGCGATGGGCAGTACTTTGAGCGAGACTTCGGTGATCAGCCCCAGCGTGCCGAGCGAGCCGGCCATCAGGCGGCTGACGTCGTAACCGGCGACGTTTTTCATCACCGTGCCGCCAAAGTGCAGCGCTTCGCCTTTGCCGTTGACCATATCGACCCCCAGCATGAAGTCCCGCACGCCGCCGGCACTGGCGCGGCTGGGGCCGCTCAAACCCGCCGCGACCATGCCGCCAACCGTGCTTTGTGCGGTGGCAAAAGGGGGTAAAAGTGCAACATGGCCCCATGTCAGCCCGTAATGGGGTGGCTCAAAGGGCAGACACTGGTTTTTTTCAGCCAGCACCGCTTCCAGCTCCGCCAGTGGTGTGCCGGCACGCACGGTGACAACCAGTTCGCTCGGCTCATAGCTGGTGATGCCAGCCAAGCCTGTGGTGTCGAGAATATCGCCCTGCAGCGACTGCCCGTAGAAGTCTTTGCTGCCGCCGCCACGGATGCGGAGCGGAGTTTTGTCGTGCGCCGCCGCTTTGATGCGGTCAATGATCTGGGGTAGCGGTGAAGATGAAGGAGAGGTCATCCCTGTATATTACAGAACTACGTCACACACTTGCATGAATTTTTTTAAGCAAAGCTGTGAGCGCATTGGGGCGTGGATCGTGAACTTAGTCTTCAAAAAAGTTGACGGGCAAGCCCGGCACATCCACCCGCATGGAAAAAACATACCCCGACAGCGGGAATGCCGCCAGTTCCTCGGCGCTGCGGTTGTAGCTGGCGGTGGTCAAAAACAAGGTTTTCATGTCGGCGCCGCCAAAGCAGGGCATGGTGTTGCAACGACTGGGGGTGGCGATATCGGCCAGCAACTCCCCCGCTGGAGAAAACTTGAGCAGTCGCTGCCCCTCAAACATGGCGGCGTAGTAGTTGCCCTGCACGTCCACCGCGCAGCCGTCCGGGCGGCCACCGTACTGGTCGGCGAGCGCCAGATCAGCTGTCCAACCCGCTGGTTTGACCGCAAATTGCTGGAACACGCGTCGGTTCGTCATCGCACCCGTGGGGGCGTCCCAGTCCCAGGCGTGGATGACGTGGTCGACGGTGTCGGCCCAGTAGATGGTGCGGTTGTCGGGCGACCAGGCCAGGCCGTTGGCCAGGATGGCACCGCGCTGCACCACGTCCACGTTGACCGGTGTGGTCGTGCCAAACATGCCGCGCGCGTCAATGCAATACAGCTCGGCCAGCCGCTGGTTGCGCGGCTCGTACATGGTGCCAGCCCACAAGCGGCCCAGACTGTCGCATTTGCCGTCGTTGAAGCGGGTGGTAGCCGTGTCGTAACTCACCGGTGCCAGCAATTCCAGATCACCCCCCCATTGCTGCGCCCTGAAGATGCCGTTGCGCAGCGCCAACACGAAGCCGCCGCGCGTGGCTGGCGCGATGCAACCGGGCTCTTCGGGCAGGTGCCAGGTGTCGGTCGCGTCTGAACCCGGCTGGGTGCGGTTGATTTTCTTGCCCGGAATATCCACCCAATACAACTGCTGCTCCAGCGGGTGCCAAAACGGCGACTCGCCCAACTTGTCGGGTGCGGAGGTGACGGTTTGCCAAAGGCTTGGGGTGGTCATGGCGTGGCTTTCATCTTCAGTTCAATCTTTTTCAACACATCGCCAGCGGTGATGTCGTTCAGGCAGCGCGTGTGGCCCAGCGGGCAGTCGCGCTCAAAGCATGGGGCGCAGTCCAGCGGCGGCTGGTAATCGGCTTCATTTTTGAGCCACAGCACCTGCGCCAAGTCATTCAAAGGCGGCGTATGCAACGGGCTGGAAGAGCCAAAAATCGCCACTTGGGGCACACTGAGCGCAGCTGCAACGTGCATCAGACCTGAGTCGTTGCTCACTACACTTTTTGCAGCAGAGATGACAGCAAATGCGCCGGTTAGCGATGTCTTACCTGCCAAATTTAGGCATTTTCCAATCAATCGGGCATTCACGGGCGCAGCGATGGCTTCGCAGAGTTCAAACTCTTTGCCTGAACCCAGCAGCACAACTGGCACGTCCAGTTCCAGCGCCAAATCCACAAAATGCGACACCGGCCAGCGCTTGGCGGGGCCAAACTCCGCGCCGGGTGAAAAAACGACGTAGCCGCCGCGTTGCAAACCCAACTCAGCCAGCGTGGTTTGCACCTCGGCGTCGTTCAATTGCAACCGGGGGCGGTCTGATCGGTAGCCGGTTTTGGCATTTTCATCGCCACTCAAGGCCGAGTAAAACGCGACCATCGGCGGTTTGTCTGTATCTTTGGATATTGGGTTTTTGAGCCGATGCGTCAGCAAACCGACCCGCGCCTCGCCCAAATAACCAATCCGGTTGGGAATGCCCGCCAAAAACGGCAACAGGGAGCTTTTGAGGGAATTGGGCAGCACATAGGCCGCATCGAAAGGCGTTGCCCGGCTTTTCATCTGCTTGGCGATGCTGCGCCGTGCCGCCAGCTGCAAACCGCCATGGGCAAAGGGGAATTCGATCACATCGGCCACGCTGGGCATGGCGCGGTAGACGGGCGCCACCCAGGGCAGCGCGCCCACCGTCAAACGCTGGCCCCGCGCATGCAAGCGGCGCATCAGCGGTTCCGTCATCACCGCGTCGCCAATCCATTGGGGGGCGATGATGAGGGCGTTAATGTGCGCTTCCGAAATGCTCACCCGCCTTCAATGCGTAGACCGTACCGCAATACGGGCACTTGGCGCTGCCGTTACGAGCCACGTCCAGGTAGACCTTGGGATGGCTGTCCCACACTTGCATGTGCGCTTTAGGGTTGGGACAGAACACGCCGCCCTGGTGGTTTAAGTCGCTGGCGAGAAGTTCAACGGCGTTGACTGGGGTGGTGCTTGCAGTGGACATGTGTTTCTTTCAAACTTTGCTGAGCCAGGAGGCGTATTTGGGGTTGCGGCCATTGACGATGTCAAAGAACGCGGCCTGGATTTTTTCGGTGATGGGGCCTCTGGAACCGCCATCGCCCCGGTTGCCGATTTCAACCCGATCCAGCTCCCGGATCGGCGTGACCTCAGCCGCTGTGCCGCTGAAAAATGCCTCGTCGGCGATGTAGATTTCATCACGGGTGATGGGTTTTTCCACCAGCTTGATGCCCAAGTCCTGGCAGATCGAGAAGATGGTGTTGCGGGTGATGCCGTTCAGGGCACCGGCGCTGGAGTCGGGTGTGTATACCACGCCTTTGCGCACCACAAACACGTTTTCACCCGCGCCTTCAGAGACAAAACCCTGCGGGTCGAGCAACAAAGCCTCGTCATAGCCTTCGTCGGTCGCTTCCATGTTGGCCAAGATCGAGTTGGTGTAGTTGCTCACCGCTTTGGCGTGGATCATGGTGATGTTGACGTGGTGGCGCGTGAAGCTGGAGGTTTTGACGCGGATGCCGCGCCTCAAGCCCTCGTCGCCCAAATAGGCGCCCCACGGCCAGGCGGCGACCATCAAGTGCACGGTGTTGCCTTTGGGAGAGACGCCGAGCTTTTCAGAACCAATCCAGGTCAGCGGACGGATGTAGCAGCTGGGCAGATTGTTGGCGCGCACCACGTCGAGCTGGGCCTGCATCACCTGTTCTTGCGTGAACGGGATTTTCATGCGCAGGATTTTGGCGCTGTTGAACAGGCGCTCGGTGTGCTCTTCCAAGCGGAAGATGCCCGTGCTGCCGTCTTGCAATTTGTAGGCGCGCACGCCCTCAAACGCGCCGCAACCGTAGTGCAGGGTATGCGTCAGGACGTGGATTTTGGCATCGCGCCATTCGACCATCCGGCCGTCCATCCAGATTTTGCCATCACGGTCGTCCAAGGGGGTTGCTGCAGGTGCTGTGCTCATGGGGATATCCTCACAAAGAGATGTGTCAGTTGATGATTTGCTTGAATTTTAAGCCGCCGGGCTGACAGGGTCTGGAACGACATCAGGGGTGGCTGTCTTTGGTGTTTCGGCAGAGGCCTTCGCTTCTTCCATCGGTTCGGGGCGCACCAGGGTCCACTTTTTCAGCTTGCCGTTCATAAATTCGCAGGTCACGTGCGATTGTGTTCCGTCAGTCCAGCGGTAGATTTCAGGCTGCTCGTCCTTCGGGCTCAACAACTCGCCCAAAGCCTTGGTCATGGCGACCACGTGAAGCAAAGTCGCCGCCGGTTTGAGCTTGGCATTGAGCATGACGGCGCTGCCCACATAGCCAATGGGACGGTTGGCGGCGCGTTTGAGCACCTGCATCATGCGGCTGAAATGCAGCAAGCCCCAGGTGACCAAGCCCGTTGCCACCACCGCCACGCCCGCCCATTTGAAGTTGAGGTAGGCGGCTGCGATGAGGCAGAGGATGACGATAGCGGCGATGATTTTGGAGAGCATTTGACGATTTTTTGGTAAATTTACTATGTTTTTGATAGCTACTTAGACAATAAAAACAACAGCTAGAGGAATATTTTAAGATAAATATCCCTCAATCCCCACTTTTTCAAAGTGGGAAGCTAAAACAGCGAAGTGTGCCATTCGGCAACCAGCACACGGTGTGCTTCGGGGATGGGTTGCGCAGCGAAACGGCTTTTCAGCAGCTTGGGACTAAACAGGGGTTGGGTGAGGATGTCGCTGCGCATGGCTGCATATTATGCGGGTAGAGAATACGCAAACTGAATACGACCAATTAAGCCAAAACGATGACAGGCGGTTTCCAGAGCGCTTTTTTCGCCCGCCGGGCAAAGCCTTTGTCATCAAAGGTAGCTAGTGAACTGCAGGTGCTATAGCTCGCATGGTGCAAGGCATCGGCAAAATCAAAGCCCAAGGCTAGCGCAGCCACGGCAGATTGAACGGCTATTTTGTCTTCTACCTGCACGTGCGCCATGCTCAGTAGCTGTGTTAATGCTTCTGCGACTTGAGCTTTTGGCAATTCATAATACCCACGCATCACCCATTCCAACTCCAAAACAACCGTTTTGCTCACCATCAGGCGTTTACCGCTGTCGATCAAGGTACGCGCCGCTTCACTTTGCGCCGCAGTCGCGGCATCGTCACCGTCATCAGCCATGTAATAGCGCACCAGAATGTTGGTGTCTAGACCAATCATGGGTTTCCAATCATACGTATTACTTCTTTAAAAGTGCCGCAGCATCAAAATCGACAGGAGCAGGCTTTTTCTTAGACTTGAGCATGCCAAAACCGCTCTTAGGCATGGCAGTCATGGCTTGAACGGGACGCACACCGACAAATTCACCTGTAGAAAAAAACTCTACGGCAGAACCTTCTCTGAACCCAAAGATGTGCCGAAGCGCTGCCGGAATGGTGACTTGCCCTTTACTGGTCATGGTGGAATACATAAAAGCCTTTCGAAGTATTACATAGTAATACCATGATTGTAAGCCATCTTTTCAGCCCCCGCACTATAAGCCTCGAACAATCGCCATCGCCTCTTCAATCCGCTCCACCGCATGTATCGTCAGCCCTTCAAAATCTTTGTTCTCTTTCGCACCTTTTTTAGGCGCATTGGCTTTGGGGACGATGGCGACGCTGAAACCGAGTTTGGCAGCTTCTTTCAACCGCTCTTGACCACGCGGGGCGGGGCGCACTTCGCCGGCTAAACCGACCTCACCAAAGGCGATGAAACCTTTGGGCAGCGGTTTGCCGCGCAGGCTGGAGCTGATGGACAACATCACCGCCAAATCGGCCGCTGGCTCGCTGATGCGGACGCCGCCGACCGCGTTGACAAACACGTCCTGGTCCATACACGCGACGCCGGCGTGGCGGTGCAAAACGGCCAAGAGCATCGCCAAACGGTCTTTGTCCAAACCGACGCTCAAACGCCGTGGACTGGGTCCGCCACTGTCGACCAGCGCCTGGATTTCCACCAGCATGGGCCGTGTGCCCTCTAAGGTGACCATGACGCAGCTGCCCGGCACAGGCTCGGTGTGCTGGCTCAAAAAGATGGCGCTGGGGTTGCTGACGCCCTTCAAACCGCGCTCGGTCATGGCAAATACACCGATTTCATTGACCGCGCCAAAGCGGTTTTTGATGGCGCGCACCAGTCGGAAGCTACTGTGCGTATCACCCTCAAAGTACAGCACCGTATCCACCATGTGCTCCAGCACGCGCGGGCCGGCCAACGCGCCCTCTTTGGTGACGTGACCCACCAGCACGATGGCGGTGCCGCTGCTTTTGGCATAGCGCGTCAGATGTGCTGCGCACTCGCGTACTTGGGCGACCGAGCCGGGTGCGGAGGTCAATTGGTCAGAATAAACGGTCTGGATCGAGTCGATCACCGCAATCTGCGGTTGTTCTTTTTCCAGTGTGGCGAGGATTTTTTCCAGCCCAATTTCAGCCATCACCTTGACTTGCGAATTGAGCAGTCCCAGCCGGCGCGAGCGCAGCGCGACCTGTGCGCCGCTCTCTTCCCCCGTGACGTACAGCGTTTTTTGACCGCTGCGCTGTAATGAATCCAGTGCCTGCAGCAACAAGGTCGATTTGCCGATGCCAGGGTCACCACCGATCAGCACCACGCCACCTTCGACGATACCGCCACCCAAAACGCGGTCCAGCTCGTCATGCCCGGTGGGTGTGCGCTGCATGTCCACCGCGTCAATGTCTCCCAAGGTCGCCACTTCGGCGGTTTTGGCCAGGAAGGCAAAGCGGTTTTTGGTGGGTTGCGCACTTTCGGCAACCGACTCGACCAGCGTGTTCCAGGCGTTGCAGCTGGCGCATTTGCCCAGCCACTTGGGTGCGGTGCCACCGCATTCGGTGCAGACGTAAATAGTTTTTTCTTTGGCCATAGCTCATATGGTAAGACATTTACCTGTACAAATGAACAGTTTTGTAGATTTAACAACTTTAATTTTTTTGCTCTAATACCATCTATGAAACCTTCCATGCACCCTGATGAATGGCAAGCCCGCCTTGAACTGGCCGCCTGCTACCGCATTTTTGCCATGCTCGGCTGGACCGAGATGATCTACAACCACATCACCCTGCGCTTGCCGGATTCCGTATCCAGGGGAGAAAAGCAGTTTCTCATCAACCCGTTTGGCCTGCACTACAGCGAAGTCACCGCGAGTAATCTGATCAAAATCGACATCGATGGCACCGTGTTGGATGATTCGCCCTACCCTGTCAACCCTGCCGGTTTTACTGTGCATGCAGCCATCCACGACAGCTTGCCAGATGCGCATTGCATCATGCACACCCACACCACGGCAGGCGTGGCGGTGGCGTGCTCGGCGGCGGGTTTGGCGCAAAACAATTTTTACTCAGCCCAGCTGCACGACATGGTGGCCTACCATGACTTTGAAGGCATCACCATCCATGCCGACGAAGCACCGCGTTTGCTGAAAAACATAGGCAACAAGCCGGCGGTGATTTTGCGCAACCACGGCCTGCTGGCTTGGGGGCAGACCCTGCCGCAAACCTTTGTGACGCTGTGGACGCTGCAACGCGCCTGCGAAATCCAGCTGGCGACGCTGAGCATGGGTGCAGCCATCCCTGTTGCAGCATCGGTCGCGGCAAAATGTACCCGTGACTCGCTGCAGTTTGACGCCAAATTTGGCGCAGGCCGCGATGTGTTTGACGCCATGCGGCGGCTGGTGGACAAGACGGATGCCAGCTACCAGCAGTGAGCCATAAAATACTATAAATTTAATAGCAGTCCAGGCAATAAACACGCCGGCTAGATGTTAATTTAACCCCTAAAAAATCAATTTCACATCCATTTTAAGCATGATTTACAACAAGGTATGCATCGTAGGCGCTGGCGCCATTGGCGGCTGGCTGGGGGCGGGCTTGGCGCGGGCGGGTTGTTCGGTCAGCTTTCTGGCGCGGGGCGAGACCTTGAAAGCTTTGCAAACACAGGGCTTGAAACTGCAATTCAATGGGCAAACCGAGCAAACCCACGCCGTGCAAGCCAGCCACAGCACGGCCGAGCTGGGTGTGCAAGACCTGGTCATCATCGCCGTCAAAGCGCCGGCGCTGCGCGAGGTGGCGCAGCAGATCACCTCCTTGCTGGGCAAAAACACCGTGGTGTTGACGGCAATGAACGGCGTGCCATGGTGGTTTTTGCTGGGTTTTGGTGGCAGCTTGGCCAACCACTCCCTCAGCAGCGTGGATGCCACGGGTGATATTGCTGCAGCCATCCCTGCGGCACACATCATCGGCGGTGTGGTGCATGCCAGCTGCTCGGTGGCCAGCCCGGGGGTGATTCGCCATGCGTTTGGCAACAAAATGATTGTGGGTGAGCCGTCTGGGCTAATCACCCCGCGCGTCACGGCTTTGGCAGCCTTGCTTGAAAAAGCAGGGTTCGAAGCCCCGATCGCCGAACAAATCCAGCGCGACATCTGGTTCAAGCTGTGGGGCAACATGACCATGAACCCCGTCAGCGCCATCACCGGTGCCACCTCCACGCAGGTGCTGGAAGATGATTTGGTGCGCGGTTTTTGCTCGAGCGTGATGCTGGAGGCCAAAGAAATTGGTGCGCGTTTTGGTATCCCGATTGACCAACTACCTGAAGACCGCCATGCCGTGACACGCAAGTTGGGCAGCTTCAAAACCTCCATGCTGCAAGACGTGGAAGCAGGCAAAGCGGTGGAACTGGATGCCTTGGTCGGCGCGGTGAAAGAGCTGGGGCGGCTCACCCAAGTGGCAACGCCATACACCGACGCCCTGCTCGGCCTTGCACGCCTGCACGCGCGGGTGCAGGGCCTGTATTAAGAGATCGTCATTCCCGCGCAGGCGGGAATCCATGACCCCGTTTATGCAGCAGCTTGCTCTAAAGCCGTGATAAACAACGCCGCCACGTCGCAACCCATTTGGTCAAAAATTTCCTGAAAGCAGGTCGGGCTGGTGACATTGATCTCGGTCAGCGAGTCACCAATCACGTCCAAACCCACCAGGAGCAAACCCCGGCTGGCCAGAATCGGGCCAAGGGCGTTGGCAATCTCGTAATCGCGCTCACTGAGGGGCTGCGCCACGCCGATGCCGCCCGCCGCCAGGTTGCCGCGGACTTCACCGCCTTGCGGGATGCGCGCCAAGCTAAAGGGCACCGGTTTGCCGCCAATCACCAAAATACGCTTATCGCCTTCTGAAATAGCGGGCAGAAACTTCTGCACCATCACCGTCTCAGCACCGTCTTTGTTCAGTGTTTCGATGATGCCGCCCAGGTTCAAACCATCGGCTTTGACGCGAAAAATACCCGTGCCGCCCATGCCGTCCAGCGGCTTCAGGATGATGTCCTGGTGTTCGGCGTGGAAGCGTTTGATGTCAGCCGCATCGCGCGTCACCAGCGTCGGGCCGATGAACTGTGGAAACTCCAAAATCGCCAGCTTTTCAGGGTGGTCGCGCAAAGCGCGGGGTTTGTTGAAGACCTTGGCGCCTTCGCGCTCAGCCTGTTCCAGCAGGTGGGTGGCGTAGAAAAACTCCGAATCAAAGGGCGGATCTTTGCGCATGACAACAGCGCCAAAGTCTCTCAACGCTTGCGGGCGCTCGTCGGGATACTGCTGCTTGGCGCTGTACCAGACTTCTATATCACCGGTCAAGATGATGTCACGAACAAACGCCGTGACCCCCCCGCCACGCTGCCACATGATGTCTTTGGGCTCACACACACTGAGCGTATGCCCGCGCCTTTGCGCTTCCCGCATCATGGCGTAGGTGGTGTCTTTGTAGATTTTGAAAGAGGCGAGCGGGTCGGCGATGAAAAGGATGTGCATAGCTGGATGATACGGCGAGCGCTTTAAATCTCAATCTTCGAACCCAATTCCACCACCGAGTTACTGGGCAAATTCAGGAAATCAGCCGCGCCGCTGGCATTGTGGTGCATTTGTGCAAACAGCTTTTCACGCCAAGGCGCCATACCCTTGCCCAATGTGGGCACGACGGTGTCACGCGACAAGAAGTAGCTGGTGGTCATGGCCTCCAGCTCACAACCACGGCCTTTCATTTGTGCCAGGGCTTTGGGCAAATCCAGGTCGTTTTTAAAACCGTAGTTCAGCACCACCTGCCAACAATGGTGGCCCAGCGCCTCGACTTCAAGGCGCTTGCTCATGCCAATCCAGGGGACTTCATGGTTGCGCACGGTCACGAAAAGGTTTCGTTCGTGCAGAACTTTGTTGTGTTTGAGGTTGTGCAACAGCGCATTCGGGACGCTGCCCGTCTCAGGCGATAAAAAGACGGCGGTACCCTCAACGCGGGTAGGTGGGTTGATGAATACCGCCTCCAAAAAGCTTTTCAGTTCAATGCCATCCACTTTTTGTTTTTCAGCCAATAAATGACGTCCCTGCTTCCAGGTCATCATCAAGGTGAAAACCGCGCCGCCAATCAACAAGGGGAACCAGCCGCCCGCAAATAACTTGAGCAGATTCGATGCGAAAAAAGCAAAATCCACCATAAAAAACAAGCCCGTAGCGGCGATACACAGCCACAGCGGGTACTTCCAGCCGTAGCGAATCACGAAAAACGTCAGCAAGGTGGTGATCAACATGTCCGTCGTCACCGCGATACCGTAAGCCGCAGCCAGATTCCCCGAGGTTCGGAACATCACCACCGCCAGCACAATGGCGACGAACAAACCCCAGTTGACAAAAGAAATGTAGATTTGACCCGCTTCTCGCACGCTGGTGTGCACCACATTCAAGCGCGGCAAATAGCCCAGCTGGATGACCTGCTTGGTGACACTGAAAGCGCCGGTGATCAGGGCTTGCGATGCAATCACCGCCGCCAGGGTGGCCAACACCAGCAGCGGTATCAAAGCCCAGTCGGGCGCCATCATGTAAAACGGGTTTTTGACGGCTGCCGGGTTTTTTAACAGCAACGCGCCTTGGCCGAAATAATTCAACACCAAGGCTGGCATAACCACCGTGAACCAGGCCAAGCGGATGGGTTTTTTACCAAAATGCCCCAGATCGGCGTACAAAGCTTCGGCTCCCGTCACGCACAAAACCACCGCGCCCAAAATGATGAAGGTGATGCCTGGGTTGGACCACATGAACCCCAAGGCGTAATGCGGGCTGATGGCCCATAAAATTTGCGGGTTGCTTGAAATATGGGTGATGCCCAAAACAGCAATCACTGCAAACCAGACCAAGGTGATGGGGCCGAAGAATTTGCCAATGCCTGATGTACCGTGCTTTTGCACAACAAACAAGCAAAACAAAATAACCAAAGTAAGTGGCACCACATACTTGGTAAATTCGGGCGAGATGACCTCAAGGCCCTCCATCGCACCCAGCACGGAAATGGCCGGGGTGATCACGCCATCGCCATAAAAAAGACAGGTGCCAAAAATACCAACTACCAGCAACACACTGCGTAATTTCGGCTGGTCTTTCACTGCTTGCGAGGCCAGGGCCAGCATGGCAACCAGGC
Source organism: Polaromonas sp. (assembly GCA_043769295.1). Taxonomy (GTDB): domain Bacteria; phylum Pseudomonadota; class Gammaproteobacteria; order Burkholderiales; family Burkholderiaceae_C; genus Aalborgiella. Next base: position 16,200 of record JAYVJL010000098.1, read on the forward strand.
CACCTTCGCCATGATTGTCAGCGCGCAGCACCAGCACCACGTATTTAATGGACACGATCACCGTCAGTGTCCAAAAGAAGATGGACAAGATGCCATACACATTGTCGGGGGTAAAAGGTACGTGGCCGGAGCCAAAGACCTCTTTCATCGCGTACAGAACACTGGTACCGATGTCGCCGTAGACCACACCGATGGCACTGAGCGTGAGCGCCGTGAGAGAAGATTTTGATGTTTGCACTAAAACTTAGCCGTCTTGAAGGTGGATGTCGATACAAAAACCATACCGATACCCTCCCGCGGGATTCCGTAACTTAGGGAAGCATATTGTGCGCTTTAGAAAGAGGAATACCCTCCAAGGAGAAACCCCTAAACACAATAAATCTGAAGTTTGTTGCAGTGCAGCAACTGAAATGCTACCGTACTTGAACAATTTTGAAAGATTGCCCAAAAATCCGGTCTATTTCCTGAAAACGCAGGCGGATGCGGCTTTATTCATAAACTTCCGCATTGGGGTCGGTCGCTTCCAGTTCGTAGCTGGCGGCCAGCATCGCCAAACGGGCGATCACCCCATACATATAAAAACGGTTCGGGGCGCTGGCACCCGGTTTCAGGCCCGGCTGGGGCAGTTCGGTGCCATCGGCCAAAGCCAAAGGTACGTAGCTGGAGCCGGGTGCGCACAGGTTATCGGCCATCCCGAGATCGGCATGAACCCGGTAAAAACCACCCACCACGTAGCGGTCCATCATGTAGACCACCGGCTCGGCGACCGCATCGTTCATGCGCTCTTTGGTATGGACACCCTCTTGAACGATGACTTCGCGCAGCAACTGCGTCGTATCGTCGCCTAACTGGCGGCAACTGCCCGCCGCGATGAACGCTTGCAGATCTTTATGTTCCTGCAGGTCCTTGGCACTGCGCACCATCAACACGCCCATGCCCTTGCCGGAAACACTGCTGCACCCTGCTTTGACGACCACAAATGGTTTTTCGTTGATGCCGTACTCTTTGTATTTCTTCTTGATTTTGGCCAGCAAGGCATCCACACTGGCACCCAAGGTCTCCATATCCGCCGCTTGCGACAGATCGACATCGTTGCAGGTGGTAAACATGGGGTTGATCAACCACGGGTCGACTCCCAGCAACTTGCCAAAGCGCTTGGACACGTCTTCATAGCACTGAAAATGTGTACTTTTGCGCCGCACCGAGCCAGTGGCATGCAGCGGTGGCAATACATATTGCGTCTGCAGCTCTTCCAAAATGCCCGGCACGCCGGTGGACAACTCGTTGTTGAGCAGAATCGTACACGGGTCAAAATGTTTCAAGCCCAGGCGATTGGCGTTGCGAACCACCGGCTCCAGTGTCACCGACTCGCCATTGGGCAACTCGATGGTGGTATTTTTTTTGAGATCGGCATTGATGGAACCGATCCGGACGTTCAAACCCGCCATGTGGAAAATGCGGCGCAGTTGCGCCAGGCTGCTCAAATAAAAGGTGTTGTGGTGGTTTTCTGCAATCAACAACAGGTTTTTAGCCTCGGGGCAGATTTTCTCTATCGCCACCATGGCCGCTTGCACCGCCAAAGGCAACATCGCCGGCGTCAGGTTGTTCCAGCCGCCGGGAAACAAGGTGGTATCGACCGGTGCGAGCTTGAAACCCGCATTGCGCACATCCACAGCGCTGTAAAACGGCGGTGTGTGCTCCATCCACTCCAGACGAAACCAGCGCTCAATGGCGGGCATGGAGTCCAGAATTCGTTGTTCCAATTCGTTGATGGGGCCGTTCAATGCGGTGATGAGGTGGGGAACCATGCGGTACTCTTCTTTTTATGGGGTTGGGCAGAATTAGGATTTGAGGTCAATTTTGCCTGATTCAAGCACGGCATCTGCAGCTTTTAAGCACTAAGAGCGTCTGGCCAAGGGAAGATTCAAGAGCAAATTTTGAGGCTTGAGTTTGAGTTGTTTGGCCTCATTCATCGCCATCGCCAGATAAACGGGCCGCCCTGACACCTCGGTCAGCATGTCAGCGTGGTTGACGAATTCAAGTCGAAACAGACACATCAGTCGGCGCATACGGTCTTCATCGACGTCTGTGCCCGTATACAGATCGTTCAACAGGCTACTGGCCTGTGCGTCCAAACCCACGTGCCAGACCCAATGTTCGTCCACAATCTCACGGTCGGTCTGGATGCGAACCTCCACGCTTAAAAAATGTGCAATCCAGCGCTCCAGCACGCGGCACAAAGCGTCCAAAGCAGGTTGCCCATGGTTCAAACTGATCACCAGGTCATGGCTCTCACTGCGCGGCCAGTAGGCATCCGCATTGTCCGCCGACAACACATCCAGATCGACGCTACGCAGCGGTATCCCACCCTGCTTGAGCAACTCGCCCAGACTGCCAAACCCGCCCGAAATCGCATGGCGCTCGACCGTGTCATCATCTGCCGCCATGACCGCGCCGTCTTCAAGCACCGATATTTTTTGGGTCCGAAACAGCATCTCGGCGACACGCGCCTGCATGGCGGATGCCGGTGCGTCTGCCGTTTCGCGCAGCACATGGCGCAGCAATATTTGGGTCAGTTGCTGCACGAAAACAGGCGCGACATCGACGCCCTCACCCTGAAACAACGCGGTATAACTGGCCTCCAGTGTGGGAAAGGCGAGCAGGCGCTCCCGAAAACGCAACCAAACCGCATAGTTGTCAGCTGCATCGCGGTCCAGAATCGCCGATAAGTCTGCGCCCGGCACGGCGCGGCGCGGTTCGGCCAGCAATTGCGCGTGCAACGCGATTTCCGCCTGGCAAGACGCGGCAACGGGTGCGATTTCAGGCCGCATCAGCATGCTGCGTAAAAAATCGTCACTGACAATCAGGTATCCCGCGTCATTGCTTGACAGCAACGCATAGCCACAGTCGGGCCAGAAATCGTGCAAAGGCACCTGCGAGGATGCCACTAAACGCGAACCTCGCCGTCACCCAGCACCACGTACTTCAGCGACGTCAGCCCCTCGATCCCCACCGGCCCACGGGCATGGAATTTGTCGGTGCTGATGCCGATCTCCGCCCCCAGCCCATATTCAAAGCCATCGGCAAAGCGGGTGCTGGTGTTGACCATGACACTGGCCGAATCGACCTCGCGCAGGAAGCGCTGGGCGTGCATGTGGTCGCGGGTGAGGATGGCGTCGGTGTGGTGCGACGAGTAGGTGTTGATGTGCGCAATCGCCTCATCCAAACCCGCCACCACCTTGATGCTGATGATGGGTGCCAGATATTCTGCGTACCAATCCTCTTCCGTCGCCGGGACGATGGTTGGCCGGATAGCCGCGCCCTCGATCACGCCATTGGCGATGTGTTTCAGCGCGCCCTTGCCCGTCAAGATGCGCATGGCCACCGGGTCGCAACGCATTTCAACACCTTTGAAAGCGTAGATTGCGGCAATTTTAGGCAAGAACGCCTCGGCCACGCCGTGCGCCACAAGCAAACCCTCACTGGCGTTGCAGGGGCTGTATTTGCTGGTTTTGGCGTTGTCTGCCACTTTGACGGCCATCTCCATGTCGCAGGGGTCGTCCACATAGACGTGGCAATTGCCGTCCAGATGTTTGATGACGGGCACTTTGGCTTCTTTGGATACCCGCTCGATCAAGCCTTTGCCACCGCGCGGGATGATCACATCCACGTACTCGGGCATGGTGATGAGGGCGCTGACGGCGGCGCGGTCGGTGGTCGGCACCAATTGCACCGCATTTTCGGGCAGCCCGCTCTCGCGCAGCGCCTGCCGCACCAGCGCGGCCAGTGCCTGGTTCGACTCAATGGCCTCGGAACCACCCCGCAAAATGCAGGCGTTGCCGCTTTTGATCGCCAGCGAAGCTGCCTCAATCGTCACATTCGGACGCGATTCGTAGATCATGCCAAACACGCCAATCGGCACCCGCATCTGCCCGACCCGGATACCGCTGGGTTGCTGCTTCATGCCGATGATTTCACCAATGATGTCGGGCATGGCGGCGAGCTGCTCGCAACCTTGGGCGCAGGTTTCCAGCACCTTGGGCGTTAATTTCAACCTGTCGATCATGGGCTCTGGCAAACCCGCCGCCGTGGCGCGTTCCAGGTCTTTGGCGTTGTCCACCTGTAAAGACGGTGTATGGCTGCGCAGCAAGTCGGCAAGTTTCAGTAATGCTATTTTTTTAATAGCTGCTGAGGCAATAGCCATGCCGGCTGATGCCACTTTTGCCTGCTTTCCAAGGGTTTGCAGCAGTTCAACGACGTCTAGTGAGGCTTGTTCATGGGGATCTGGAATTCGGGCGTTCATGTCCTCATTTTCGCTGATTTTTGCCATCCGGCCAGACCTGGACAAGATTGAAGACCGATTCACGCCGGTTCTAAGCCCGTTTCGCCAATGCAGGCGTCATGCACGCCAAGCACAGCTGCATCGCCAACCGGTGCAGTGCTTGCCAGCTGTTGGTCGGCCAATCGGGCTGTTTCAGACCTTTGACGATGCCGTCAACGGTGTGGGCTGCGGCCAACAGATTGACTAGGTCCACAGTCGACAGTTGTGGCAAAACACGCTCAAACAAACGCTCTTTCATGCCCCAAATGCGCTGTTCTTTGAGCGCCATAGGCAAAGGGCGACCGCTGGCCATGGCGTCTTTGACGCGTTTGAGGGCGCGGATATCCTCCGCAATCGCCCAATGCACCAGCACCTCGGCCACGCCCTCGGCTTGCAGGCCGTCCAGCATGCGCTGCACGCGGGCGGGGTGACCGGCCAGCACGGACTCGGACAGTTTGAACACGTCGTAGCGCGCCACATTCAACACCGCGCTTTCAACCTGCGCCAAAGACAGCTCGCCCGACACGCCCGGTGTGTCTTTGCTGTTCGGGTACAGCAGCCCGAGTTTCTGGATTTCCTGAAACGCCGCCAGCAGGTTGCCCTCCACCCGGTCGGTGAAAAACTGCAGGGTTTGCTGCCCTTCCACCCCCGCCGCGACGCGCTGGCCCTGCGCTTGCAGGCGTTGCGCGATCCACTGCGGCAGGGCGGCGCGCTCGACGGGGTGAATTTCAATGCTGATGCCGTTGGCTTCCAGGGCCGCAAACCAAGCGCCTTGTTTGCTTGGTTTATCCAGTTTTGGCAGAATAATCAAGGTCAAAGCATCGGTATTGTCGGCGGCTTGGGCGGCAAGCTGCTGCAGTTGCACGCTGCCGTCTTTGCCCGGTTTGCCGGAGGGGACACGGATCTCGATGATCTGCTTGTCGGCAAACAAGCTCATGCTGCCAGCGGCTGCCAGCACCTCACCCCAGTCAAAATGCGCACCGGCGACGGTGAACGAACTGCGCTCGGTGAAGCCCTGCTTGCGCGCCTCGGTACGGATGGCGTCTGCCGCCTCTTGCAGCAGCAGCGGCTCGTCGCCGTGCAGGGTATAGAGCGAGCGCAGGCCTTTGGCGAAGTGGTTGTTGAGTTGGGCGGCGGCTACTTGCATGTCAAGTCTTCAGAGGTCCCTTCCAGCAGACGCCGTGGAACCGGCTTTGCCGGGCCACCAGCGTCGCCCCCTCCAAGGGGGGTGGCGAAAGCGACACGAAGTGCGCGAAGCCTGGGGGTCATATTTCCTTGATTGCCGACAAACGGCGCAACAACTGCTGCACCATGTCGGTCTGCATATCGCGGTAGAGCAGGCCTTCTTCGGCTTCTTTAGCCAGCACGGCCGACTCGTTAAAGCTGATGTCGCGCTGCACCAGCAGCTCCGTTTCAGGGATGATGTCTTTGCCGCTGGGTGTACGCAGCTTGAACTTCAAACGAATACGCAACTGAAATTCGCGCACTTGGCCGGAAGCGGTCACACCCACCACAACTTTTTCGCGCTGCTCGTTGAGCACCTCCAGCACCACCTGCGCTTTGTCGGCCTGGTTGACATCGGAGATCACCACCACCTGCCCGTCGGCGGTGATCACGCGTTTGAACTCGTTGCCCAGGGTCGAGTTGTCCACAAAGCCTGAAAAGAGGGTTTTGAAGGCGTAGGTGAACGAGCCCCGCATTCTGAAACCACAACCCGCCAGCGAGGCCACTGACCCAACGGCGAACAAAGCGGTCAACACGGATTGGTTAAACAGGCGACGTTTCATAAGATTTTTGATCATTTAGGTGAATTTAACAGCACAACACAATACAGCGAATACAGCTTTTACAACACAACGCTTACAACACAACATTGACCAAACGGCCCGGCACCACGATCACTTTTTTGATGACGGCACCTGCGGCCAGCTTGGTCACAATGTCACAGCTTACCGCGATTTGCTCAATCGCCTCTTTGGATGCACCCGCCGGCACCACAATGGAGCCGCGCAGCTTGCCGCTGACCTGCAGCATCAGCTCAATTTCGTCCTGCACCAAAGCAGAAGCATCGACCTGCGGCCATGGCGCATCCAGCAGATCGCCCAAACTGGCCGCAAAGCCCAGGTTTTGCCACAAAGCATGGCATAAATGTGGCGCAGCGGGGTAGAGGCAGCGTAAAAGGATGCCAAAACCTTCTAAAACGGCGGCATTTGCGCCTACGGAGTCGTCCAATTTGAAGTCTTCCAAGGCGTTGAGCAACTTCATGCAACCTGATACCACGGTGTTGTACTGCATACGCTGGTAGTCGTAATCGACCTGTTTGAGCAAGGTGTGCAGCTCCAAACGCAGATTTTTGGTGTTTTTGTCGCCAATTAGATCTTGAATGCCATTTTTTGCCTCATTTTCGCCTGTAGCCGGCGTATTTATTGCCTCATTAGCTACATTATTAGTAGCAATCAATTTAACACCAAAATTCCACACCCGGCGCAGGAAGCGGTAGGAGCCTTCCACGGCAGCGTCGTTCCACTCCAGCGTCGCCTCGGGCGGGGCGGTGAACATGGTGTACAGGCGGGCGGTGTCGGCACCGTAGCGCTCGATCAAATCCTGCGGATCCACGCCGTTGTTTTTCGACTTCGACATCGTGCCCACGCCGTCGTAGTTGACGATGGAACCGTCAATTTTGCTGCGCGCAGTGGTGACTTTGCCATTCGTGTCCACGATGTCCTCCACCTCGTGCGGCCAGAAGTACTCGACGCCGCCTTTGTCGTTTTTACGCGAATAGATCTGGTTCAGCACCATGCCCTGCGTCAACAGCTTGGTGAAAGGCTCGTCGACAGTGACCAAACCGCGGCTGGCGGGCGTGCCGTCCGCGTTCGTCAGCCTGATGTCGCGCATCACTTTGGTCCAGAAGCGGGCATAGAGCAGGTGCAAAATCGCATGTTCAATGCCGCCGATGTACTGGTCCATCGGCATCCAGTAGTCCGCACCCGCGCCGACCATGGCCTGGTCGCTGTGCGGGTCGCAATAGCGCATGAAGTACCACGAGCTGTCCACAAAGGTGTCCATGGTGTCGGTCTCGCGCCGCGAAGCTGCGCCGCAAATGGGGCACGCGACAGGCTTGTCGCTGCCATTCCCCGCCGAATGGAAGCCTTCGTGTTTGTGCAGTGGATTGCCCGAACCGTCCGGCACGCAGTCCAGCGGCAGCACCACCGGCAGGTCTTTTTCGGGTACAGGAACCGCACCATGTTCGTCGCAATGGATGATGGGAATCGGTGTGCCCCAGTAGCGCTGGCGGGAAACGCCCCAGTCGCGCAAGCGCCAGGTGGTTTTTTTCTCGCCGAGGCCCAAAGCCACCAAATCAGCAGCGACCGCATCGACGCAAGCCTTGAAGCCCAAGCCGTCAAATTTGCCAGAATTGACGGAAACTGTATTGAACTTCTGCCCATACCAGTCGCTCCAAACAGATGCGTCAAACACCCCTTTTGCGACCATAGCAGCTGCGGTGTTCGAAGTGGCGGCTGACGATGTTGAGGTAAGTCCGTCTGAGGAAGCCGCCGCTTCGGACAGCGCAGCCCCCGAAGCTGAAGAAACCAGTGCAACTACGGGCTTGATAGACAAATCGTACTTGAGAGCAAACGCAAAATCCCGCTCATCATGCGCCGGCACACCCATCACCGCGCCGTCGCCATAGCTCATCAGCACGTAGTTGCCCACCCATACTGCCACCGGCTCACCGGTCAGCGGGTGCGACACAAACAGCCCGGTCGCTACGCCTTCTTTTTCTTTGGTGGCGAGTTCAGCTTCGGTTGTCCCACCTTCTTTGAGTGCTTCAATTTTGATAGCTAACGAGGCAGATAATTCAGCGGCTCGCATCGCAATCGGGTGCTCTGGTGCAACGGCGACAAAGGTGACACCCATGATGGTATCCGCACGGGTGGTGAAGACGTACATCTTGCCGTCCTGCACCAAGTTGCCTTGCGCGTCTTTGATCGCATGCGGGAAGGCAAAGCGCACGCCCTCGGACTTGCCGATCCAGTTTTCCTGCATCAGCTTGACGCGCTCGGGCCAGCCGTCCAGACCGGTTTTCACGTGCTCCAGCAACTCGGGGGC
>JAYVJL010000099.1:0-6737 GCA_043769295.1 Polaromonas sp.
ATGACCGTGACCGTGCCGCTGTTTGTGCTGAACCAGGTCAACGACGAGCGCTGCGAGTGGCTGGTGCCCGGCATGCTGAAAGACAAAATCCAGGCGCTGCTCAAGTCCCTGCACCAGCGGCCACGCTCGCGTTTGGTGCCGCTGCCCGAGAGCGCAGCGCGCATGGCGGCAGAGCTGAACGTGCCCGAAGCTTATGGTGCGACGGGCTTGGTAGAAGCGTTGTTGAAGAAGGTACGCGATGCGACGCAAGTGGACGTGCAGCGGGCCGACTTCAAGCTGGACATGCTGAGCCCGCACCTGTTCATGAACTTCCGCGTGGTGGACGAGCATGGTCGGCAGCTTGGCACCGGTCGCAACCTGGGCGCGCTCAAAGCCGAGCTGGGCGCGAAGGCGAGGGGGGCGTTTCAGGCGCTGGCGGGGATGAAACTGGCTCAAAATAATACCGTTCGAGTTGACCAAACCGTTCGGGCTGAGCCCTTCGACGGGCTCAGGACAGGCTCTGTCGAAGCCCTTCGACAAGCTCAGGGTGAACGGGGAAATCAAAATAAAGGGTCAAATCAGCCTCTAGACGACGTATTTATTGCCTCATCAGCTACTAAAAATATAGCAAAATCAAACACTGCAGAATCTCCCCTTTCACCCGCAGGCCAGCGTTACACCGCCTGGACCTTCGGCGAGCTACCCGAGCTGATGGAAATCAACAAAGGCGGCCAGACCTTGATTGGTTTTCCCGCGCTGATTGACCTGCAAGACACTGTCAGCATTGAAGTTTTTGACGAACCCGACGTCGCAGCCGCCAAACATCAGGCCGGCCTGCGCCGCCTGTTTGCGCTGCACATCAAAGACGCGCTCAAGTATTTAGAGAAAAACATCCCCGACCTCACCAAAATGGCCGCGGCCTACATGCTGGTCGGCAGGAGTGCCGACAACTCCGGCGGCGGCACGGTTGAAGAGCTGCGCGAGCAAATCATCGCCAAAGCGTTGGACCGCGCCTTTTTGCTCGACCCCATAGACGCATTACCCACCAACGCCGCAGAATTCACCAAACGGCTGGAAGAAGGGCGAGGGCGTTTAACGCTGATTTCCAGTGAAATCGCGAGATTGGTCGCCACGATTTTGCAAGAATACGCCACCGCCGCCCGCAAACTCAAAGACACCAAAAACGCCCCGGAGACCTCGGCAGACGTCGCCGCGCAACTTGCAAGGTTGATGCCCAAACGCTTCATCGCAGTAACCCCCTTCACCCAGCTGCACCACTTCGCCCGCTACCTCAAAGCCATCACCGCGCGCCTGGACAAGGTCCGCGCTGAACCCGCGCGCGATGCGGCCAAACTGGCCGAACTGCGCCCGTCCGAGCAAGCCTACTGGCGCCTGGTGGCCGAGCGCAAAGGCGCGGTCGATGACCGGATGATGGAATTTAGATGGCTACTAGAAGAACTCCGCGTCAGCTTCTTCGCCCAAGAACTCCGCACCCCGCAGCCGGTGAGCGTGAAGCGGTTGGATAAGTTGTGGGTGCAGATCAAGAGCTAAATGGGTAATCTCGGTTTATCGACTGCGGAGGTATGGCGATGAGGTTCTTGGGAGCCCTGTTACAGCAACGGACCCATCGGTTGGCTTTCGGCTTGGGCGTCGTCTTGTGCGTAGTTGGACTTTCGATCTCCATAGCTCTGCCGATCATGCTCCCCGTGTTCCGCTTCCCGCACCCAGGCGGGCCTTACGAGATCGGCACCTTGACCTACCATTGGGTGGACGCCAGTCGTCAGGAGGTCTTCAGCACTGATCCGAAGGCTCGTCGTGAGTTGATGGTGCAGATCTGGTATCCGGCCAAGGGAGACCTTTCAACTCCGCCGCCGCCGCGCGCACCTTATGTGCAGGATGGCAACGCTCTCGCAGCGGCGCTGGCGCGGCTGAAACATGTGCCAGAGTTCATCTTCGGGCCGTTGAAATACGTGACCACGAACGCCATCCCGTCCGCAGCCGTGGCAGATGACAAGCCTGATTACCCGGTGCTGATCTTTCTGGAGGGCGCTATCGGCTTTCGCCAGATGAACACCTTTCAGGTCGAGGCGCTGGTCTCGCACGGCTACATCGTCGCGGCTATCGACCAGCCGTATACCGCCGCGTCGGTCGCTTTCCCGGATGGGCACCAGGCAAGCGCACTGCCGCTCGACCAAATGATGCCCTTGATCCACCAGAGCTACAGCCCGGCAGCTATTGCACCGATATTGAAAGGCCGGACTTTCGAGAAAGGCATTGTTCCTTATCTCGCGCAAGACGTTAGCTTCACGCTCAATCAGCTCAACAACTTGAACCAGGCCGACCCAAACGCTATCTTGACGGGGCGGCTGGACCTGCAGCATATCGGCACTTTTGGGGTCTCGCTGGGTGGCATTGTCGGCAGTGATGCCTGCCGACTGGAGCCCCGCTTGCGAGCCTGTCTGTACATGGATGCCCCCATGCCTGTCGATGTCGTTCAGTCCGGCTTACAACAGCCAACCCTGTGGCTGACCCGGGATGCCGAGACCATGCGGTTAGAGCGACGCCGATCCGGCGGTTGGTCAGAGGCGGACATCAGCGAACACCAGACCACCATGCGCAGGGCATTCGAGAACCAGCGGGGTCAACAAGATCAGCAGAGCCAAGGTTATTTCGTGCAGATCCCCGGGATGTTCCATGTCAATCTGACCGACATCCCGTACTGGTCTCCGCTCCTGCCTTGGCTGGGCGTCACCGGGCCGATCGATGGACAGCGGGCGCACAGTATCATCAACGCCTACTCGTTAGCGTTCTTTGACAAGCACCTGTTGGGCCGTCCGCAGGTGCTGCTAGATGGGCCTGCACGCCAATACCCTGAAGTGTTCTTCGAAAAGCGCCAGCCTTAGTCTATTGAGTGATATGAGAAGGCTAAGGTTTGACAAAATTCTTACTATAGATATAGTCTTACTTATTTAAAGTAAGGAATATAATGCAAGCCGACGCCGTCGTTTCAAGCAAAGGTCAGGTGACGCTACCGTCTAAAATCCGCGCTCAATTAGGCATTCAAGCCGGTACACGGCTGCATTTTGAACTTCGTGGACAAGAGATCATTGTGAAAGCCGAGCCACCCATGAGTGCGTACCGGGGCATGCTCAAAGGCTACAAGCTCGACCCCGCTGATCTTGAAATTCCCAAAGAGCCGGATTGGGAGTTTGAATGAACGTCGTTGACTCCTCGGGCTGGATCGAGTACTTGCTGGATACACCCCAAGCCGATTTGTTTGCGCATGCCATAGAGCGGCGCGACAAGTTGCTGGTTCCGGTCATCGCGCTGTACGAAGTTCACAAAATCCTCAGAAGCAAGTTGCCCGCTGCCGTGTTGGCATCTTGCCTGGATGTCATGCGCCTGGGCCGCGTGCTGGACTTGACCGACCGCCGCGCCATCGCCGCCGCCGCCATCGCTAGCACACACAAACTCGCCATGGCAGACGCGGTGATTTACAGCATGGCCAGAGAGTTTGACGCGACGTTGTGGACGCAGGATGTGGATTACGAAACCTTGGCGGGTGTCAAATACTTTGAGAAAACGTAAGGGCGAAAAGGCAAAAAGGTGTAAAACCAAAAAGCTTTTTGATTTTCAGCCTCGTCGCAAGGGTCAGATAGTTTGCATACTTAAAACATAGACGACGAAGCAACAAGTTGATTTTTTGATGAAACTCATGGATAAGTGATGCACAAACAAAAAATTAATATAAACAAAGATGAATCAGTGGAAGCTAGCTTGTTGCGCTTTGTGTTTCATCCCAAACAAATTTGGAACCTGATCAAGAAATCCGTCGTGGCATGGGTGGATGATTACGCCCCGAGCATGGGCGCAGCGCTGGCCTACTACACGCTGTTTTCGATTGCTCCGCTGCTCATCATTGTCATCGCGGTGGCTGGTCTTGTATTTGGTCAGGAGGCGGCCCGGGGAGAAATCGTCGCGCAGATCCAGGGTCTCATTGGGCAGGAAGGCGCAATCGCGGTGCAGGGCCTGCTGAAAAATGCCAATCAGCCCATCCAGAGCATTTTTGCGACAGTGGTCAGCATCATCACGCTGGTGATTGGGGCCACAACGGTTTTCGGGGAATTACAAAGCGATCTTGACCGCATCTGGCGCGTTCCCGCCCCTTTGAACGAGAGCGGCCTATGGGCCCTGCTGCGCAACCGCTTGCTTTCTTTCGGATTTGTCTTGGGGCTGGTGTTTCTGCTGCTGATTTCACTGGTCGTCAGTGCCGTGATCGCCGCATTTGGCAAATGGAGTCACGGATTTTTCGAAGGGTGGGAAACATTTTTTCAGGTGGTTAATTTCGGTATCTCCTTCGCTATCACTACCTCACTTTTTGCGATGATCTACAAATTCATGCCACGGGCCAGAATCGCCTGGCGGGACGTCTGGATCGGTGCGGCAGTCACCGCTTTCTTATTTGAAATCGGTAAATTTCTCATCGGGATTTATCTGGGTACAACCAGCGTTGCATCCGTTTTCGGCGCTGCAGGTTCGTTGGTTGTTCTGTTGGTGTGGGTGTATTTCTCAGCGCAAATATTTTTGCTCGGTGCTGAATTCACCTGGGTGTACTCACATGAGTATGGTTCTAAAGCAGCACAACCCAGTCAAAAATCGGCATTGATCGTGCCAAGTCATACGGGCGGAGTGGCTATAAACAAGGCTCACGACGGTAACGTGCCCCCATCGCCATAACGACAATGTTTCTGGTCATAAACCTGTGCAGAATGGGTAGCGACGAGCTGGTCGTTCGTATCGCGAATTCTGGTGGTTTTAATCCTTGCGAGATGACGGATAGCATGAAGGTAATTTCAATGGCGGATACACGTGATCTTTGAGCTGATAAAAGACCTTGCGAAACTGGCGCTCATCGTCGCTTGCCTCTACTACGTTTTTGGTGCGTACGTGCGCCATTATCAGCCCGCATGGTCCCAGCCACTGGAAAAGCGCCGTCTCACCACGCTTTTGGTGCTCGTACTTGCAGTATCAGCCATTAAAGTTAGTGAAGATGTGCTGGGCGGAGAGTCAGGACTGGTCGACAGGGCCATATTGGTTTATGTGCATAGTCAAGTTTCGGGCACCTTCACCGGGTTTTTCGAAACAGTTTCTTTCACAGGCTCTTCAAGGTTTTTGTTTCCGCTCGTAGCAGTCGTGACGTTGGGACTTTGGTGGATAAAAAAGCGCTATGAAGCGCTGCTGGTCGGCGCTTCAGTCGTCGTCGCGGTTGTGATGATTTACCTGATAAAAATGGCGGTTGGTCGCGTGCGCCCCAAGCTGTGGGAAACCGAGTTGTATTGGGGGTCCAGCTTTCCAAGTGGTCATACGTTGGCCGTCGCAGCATTTGCTACCGCCATCACGCTGGTTGTGAACCGTATCTGGCCCAAAGCGGGCATGTTCGCGTTGTCGATAGCGATTTTCTGGACATCTGTTGTTGCCCTGTCACGCCTGGTTCTCGGCGTGCACTGGCCGACGGACGTATTGGTGGCAGCATGCGTGGGTGCGTTTTTGCCTTTGGTAATGAGTGTTATTTTTGATTTACGAAAGAAATAATTACTTGCTCATTTTTTTGGCTTGATAACCTTCAGGTGGCCAAAGTGTCTGTTCGGACTTATTTTTTGGTAACCAAGCCGTAAATAACCAACAGCACAACCGCGCCGATGACGGAAGCGATCCAGCCAGCTGTGCTACCTACAGTGTACCAACCGAGGGCCTGGCCAGCGTAGGTGGCGACAAAAGAGCCTGCCACGCCTAGGATGGCGGTCATGATCCAGCCCAGACTGTCGTTGCCCGGTTTGATCGCGCGAGCAATGAAACCGACGATCAGACCAATAAAAAGGGTGTACAAAATTGACATGAGATTTCCTTAGAAAAGTTGGTAACGGACGTTGAAGAAGGCAGCCACGAACTGACAAGCCCGAATATAGCGCTTAAATGTGCCGCTGTGATGTCAAGCCCGTTATTCCAGACTTGCGGATGTGGCTCAAATGCCAATTCGTGCCAACTAGTTCCGCAAATCCAACCCTCAGCGGCGATTTCAGGCGTTTACGCTTTCAATCTCTTGCGACAACTCCATCCAGCGCGCCTCCAAAGCTTCAATTTCCAGCTGCACCGTTTTCAGGCGCTTTCCGGCTTGGGCCAAGTCTGCAGGTTGCAGGGGCTTGGCCAGGCGGTTTTCCAGGTCTTTGCCTTCGTGATTCAAGGTGGCGAGCTGGTCGTCAACTTGCTGCAACTCGCGTTTGAGCGGTGTCAGTGACTTGGTTTTCTCGCCTTTTGGCAATTTTGCGTTTGATTTTGCGACTTTGGCTGATGCAGCAGCTTCGGCTTTTTCTGCCGCCAGCTCTTCTTTCAAAGCTTCGCGACCACGCTTGGCTTCATCAAGCAGATATTTTTGGTAATCGTCCAAATCGCCATCAAACGGCTCCACGCCACCGCGCGTCACCATCCAGAACTCGTCGCAGACGGCGCGTAAGAGCGCACGGTCATGGCTGACCAGCATCACGGTGCCTTCAAACTCGTTCAGCGCCATGGCTAGGGCTTCGCGTGTCGCTAAATCTAAGTGGTTGGTGGGCTCGTCCAGCAGCAAGAGATTCGGGCGCTGCCAGACAATCATGCACAGAACCAAACGGGCTTTTTCGCCACCGCTCATGCTGCCCACGGCCTGCTTGACCATGTCGCCGCTGAAGTTGAAGGTGCCTAAAAAGCTGCGCAGCGATTGC
>JAYVJL010000100.1:0-3113 GCA_043769295.1 Polaromonas sp.
CAGCTCAGGAATGACCACACCCACCGCTTTGGCTGCGCCCGTAGAGCTTGGAATGATGTTTTCCAAAATACCACGGCCACCGCGCCAGTCTTTGTTGGACGGGCCGTCGACGGTCTTTTGGGTCGCTGTGGCGGCATGCACCGTCGTCATCAAACCGCGTTTGATGCCCCATTTGTCGTTCAAGACCTTGGCGACGGGGGCCAGGCAGTTGGTGGTGCAGGAGGCGTTGGAGATGATGGCCTGGCCAGCGTAGGTCTTGTCGTTCACGCCGAATACGAACATAGGGGTATCGTCTTTGGACGGGGCAGAGAAAATGACCTTTTTGGCACCAGCAGCCAAATGCTTTTCACCAGAGGCTTTGTCTAAAAACAAACCCGTCGCTTCCAACACGACATCAGCACCCACTTCATTCCATTTCAAGACGGCGGGGTCGCGTTCTTGGGTCAGGCGGATTTTCTTGCCGTTGATGATGAGGGTGTTGCCTTCAACCGACACGTCGCCTTTGAAGCGGCCGTGCACAGAGTCGTATTGCAGCATGTAGGCCAGGTATTCTGGCTCTAACAGGTCGTTGATGGCGACGACTTCGATGTCGCTGAAGCTTTGAATCGCCGAGCGGAACACGTTGCGTCCGATGCGGCCAAAGCCGTTGATACCGAGTTTGATGGTCATGATGTTTCCTAGGGTTAAAGAAAAATTGTTTTAGATTACTTTTTAGCCAACACTTTTTGCACTGTTTCAGCGACATTTTCCGCTGTGAAGCCGAAATGCTTGAACAGGGCGGGCGCCGGAGCGGATTCGCCGTAGGTGTCGATGCCGACCACCGCCGCGCAGCCGTATTTCCACCAGCCGTCCGTCACGCCCATTTCCACGGCGATGCGTGGCAGTTTGGTGGGCAGAACGGCGCTTTTGTATTCGGTTGATTGGCGGTCAAACGTGGTGTTACCCGGCATGGATACAACGCGAACAGCTATGTTTTTAGTAGCGAGCAGTTCTTGCGCCTTGAGGGCCAGTTGCACTTCAGAACCGGTGGCGATGATGACGGCTTGCGCCTTCTTCTTCATGCCTACTTCGGTCGGCTCGGCCAGCACGTACGCGCCTTTGCTGATGTCTTCGAGGTTGGTTTTGGGCGCGTAGCTGATGTTTTGGCGGCTGAGCAAGAGCGCCGTCGGTTTGGTCTTGTTTTGCAAAGCTACTGCCCAGGCCACGGCGGTTTCAGCCGTGTCGCCCGGCCGCCACACGTCCAGATTCGGAATCAAACGCAGGCTGGCGGCGTGCTCGACGGACTGGTGCGTCGGGCCGTCTTCGCCCAGGCCGATGCTGTCGTGGGTGAACACGTGGATCACGCGCAGTTTCATCAACGCGGCCATGCGGATGGCGTTGCGGGAATAGTCGCTGAAGGTCAAAAACGTGCCGCCGTAGGGGATAAAGCCGCCATGCAGCGCCACGCCGTTCATGATGGCGGCCATGCCGAATTCGCGCACGCCGTAGTTGATATGGCGACCGCCGACCATTTGGCCGTTCAGCTCGGTTTGCACCACGTCGCCATTCATGTCAAAACGCAAACTTGGCGTTGACTTGGTGTTGGTCAGGTTGGAGCCGGTCAAATCGGCCGAACCGCCCAGCATCTCAGGCAGGGCTGCGGTGAAAGATTCCAGCGCCAATTGCGAGGCTTTGCGGGACGCCACGGTTTCAGCCTTGGTGTGGGCGGCCACCACGGTGTCAAAGGCGATTTGGTTGAAGTTTTTCGGCAAATCGCCCTTCATGCGGCGCACGAATTCTTTGGCGAGGTCCGGGAATTTGGCTTTGTAGGCGGCGAACGTGTCGTTCCAGGCCTGCTCGTTGGCTTTGCCGGCGGCTTTGGCGTCCCAGTCGGCGTAGACTTCTTTCGGGATGGTGAACGGCGGGTAAGGCCAGCCGATCGACTCGCGGGTCAGTTTGATTTCTTCCGCGCCCAGCGGCTCGCCGTGGGCTTTGGCGGTGTCGACGCGGTTTGGGCTGCCCTGGCCGATGTGGGTTTTGCAGATGATGAGCGTCGGTTTGTCGGTGCTGGCCTTCGCATCAGTAATGGCCTGGCTGATCGCAGCGGCGCTGTGGCCGTCAATCGGGCCGATCACGTTCCAGCCGCAAGCGGCGAAACGCAAAGCCGTGTTGTCGATGAACCACGGCGCGACTTGGCCGTCGATGGAGATGCCGTTGTCGTCGTACAGGGCGATCAGCTTGTTCAGCTTCCAGGCACCGGCCAGCGCCACAGCTTCGTGGCTGATGCCTTCCATCATGCAGCCGTCGCCCATGAAGGTGTAGGTGTGGTGGGCGACGATGTTCAAACTATCACGGTTGAACTCTTTGGCCAGCAGCTTCTCCGCCAGCGCCATGCCCACCGCGTTGGTGATGCCCTGACCCAGCGGGCCGGTGGTGGTTTCCACGCCCGGTGTCACGCCCACTTCGGGGTGGCCAGCGGTTTTGCTGTGCAGTTGGCGGAAGTTTTTCAACTCGGCCATCGGCAGTTTGTAGCCCGTCAGGTGCAGCACGGCGTAGTTGAGCATGGAGGCGTGGCCGTTGGACAGCACAAAACGGTCGCGGTTCGCCCACTGCGGGTTGCTCGGGTTGTGTTTCAGATGGTCAGACCACAGCGCCACGGCCATATCAGCCATGCCCATGGGCGCGCCGGGGTGGCCGGAGTTGGCTTGTTGGACGGCGTCCATTGCGAGTGCGCGAATGGCATTCGCCATGAGGTTGTGATCAGCCATGAAGAAAGTGCTCCAAAATTCGAAAGGAAAGTGCCAAAACAGGTTTAGGGGGAAACCCTGAATTTTAACGGCAAAGCCCGTGTGGGCTTTCCCCTCTGAAAAAAGGGAAACAGGAAGCGTTTAGTGTGCCGCTGCTTGCTTACGCCACTTCCAGCCAGATCGGCTGCCCACCGGCGGCCATGTGGGCGTTGAAGCAAACGCTGAATAAGTCCCCGCAAAACTGCACAGACCTTATCTGGGCCGGTAGCCGACTGCCTGCTCAATCAGCGCCGCACTGTCGTTCATCAGAAAGCGCCTGAAAGCCTGCGCAACCGGCGTCAGGCGCTTGTTTTTTCGGTGCACCACATACCAGTTCAACATCAGCGG
>JAYVJL010000101.1:0-2505 GCA_043769295.1 Polaromonas sp.
CAGCATCATGAAAATAAAGGCTTGCAACGCCACAATCAAAATGTGGAAGATTGCCCAACCCGTACCCGCCAGAATGTGACCAATGAACAAAAATACGCCTGTGGCCGAGCCGAAGCCAACCGCACCCATCAGGGCAATCAGCATGAACAACAATTCACCCGCATACATGTTGCCGAAGAGTCGCAGGCCGTGTGACACAGTTTTGGCAGCAAACTCAATCATTTGCATCAAGAAGTTGATGGGGTACAAAAACCACTTGTCGCCAAACGGCGCCGAGAACAGCTCATGCACCCAGCCGCCGAAACCCTTGATCTTGATGTTGTAGTAAATGCACACAAGCAAAACACCGCAAGACATGCCGAGAGTGGCAGACAGATCAGCCGTTGGCACGACGCGAAAGTATTCAATTTTTTGGTCTAAACCAGTGACGGCGAAAATGCTGTGAAACAGGTCAACAGGCAAAAAGTCCATCGAGTTCATCAGGAAAATCCAGACGAACACAGTCAAGGCCAAAGGGCCAACGACCTTGCGCGACTCGGCATTTTTAACGATGCCCTTGGCCTGGCTGTCAACCATCTCCAACAACATTTCAACAGCAGCCTGCATCCGGCCCGGCACGCCTGCATGAATGTTTTTGGCCACACGCCACATGACGAACAAGCCAATCACACCGAGGGTGATCGACCAAAAAATCGTATCAAGGTTGATAACACCGAAATCAATCAGCGTTGTCTGCTTTTTGTTTTGCAGATGCACCAAGTGGTGACCAATGTAGTCACCAGCGGTTAAAGCAGCTCCTGAGGATGCACTCATCTCATATCTCTTTGTTGGACGACGTTTGACTAACCACGTTTAATTTACCCGATTTGCGCCGCACCTTGACCTCAAGCCAAAGTACCAGCCAAACCACCTTCATTGTCACTACCAGCCCCACCAACATGGCGGGCCAGCTTAAATCTGGAACCAGCTTGGGCGCGGCAAACAGCATTGCCAAAACCAAACCAATCTTCACCATTTCCCACAAAAAAAATCCAGTCACTGCAGCGGCTGGATTGATTGATGACACCTTGCTCATCAAACCTCGCGCAAACAACGCGCCTGGAACAACAACCGCCACCGCACCATACAAAGCAGACCAACCGATGTTGGCCCGCCCCGTCAGCAGCCAGGCAGCAACCGCTACCAACAACCCTGTTCCCGCCTGACCCGCCAACACCACCCAAGGCGAAAGCGACGGGTTTTGCGCACGAAGCGCTTGCGCCTCGCTGCGGCTCAGGGGTTTGATGACCTCGTCATCTTGCGCCTGATCCAAATCGTCGTAACCAGCAGAAGGGTTGATTTTGCGCATCCCAAATTACAAGCAGGTTACAACAACTATATTTTCCACAGCCTCTGATTATACGTAGAAACCCGTCCACTCCAAACGGCTTTTAAACCCTGACAAGATTTGGGTGGTTTTTCAAGTCTGGCGACAACCGCAAAGCACAGCCACAATCATGCTTTTGAACTTCAGGTAGCAACCCATGTACGACTACGCAAAATTACTTCACCTTATTGCTGGCATTGTATGGATGGGCGGCATGACTTTTATGCTGTTTGCCTTGCGGCCAGCCGCGCTGGGTGCGCTCGATGCACAGCCAAGAGCCATTTTGATGGGTCAGGTCTGGAAGCGCTTTTACGTCTGGGTTTTGCTGGCCATCGTGGTGCTTTTTACCACCGGCACGCATTTGTACACCGCCACATTTCGTGCCGCCAAGATGGCCACAGGCTCAGGCAGCGTGCCCTTGGGCTGGAACATCATGCTGGTGTTGGGCATCACCATGATGCTGATTTTTGGCCACATTTATTTTGCCGGTTTTAAAAAATACAAACGTGCTGTAGCAGCTGGTGAATGGCCTGTCGCCGCCAAAGCGGCTGGGTTGATTCACACCATGACACTGATCAACTTTACGCTCGGCTGGCTGGCCATACTCGCAGTTCGCCTCGTTCGTTGAGGATATAAATGAGCATTAGACCAACAAATACGCACGCAAGCAGCTCTTTTTTTAATAGCATAAAATTCTGTTTGACAGTTGTTGTCACGTTGCTGGCGCTTGCCTTGCGTGAGCGCAGCCTGCCCCCAGATGTGTTTACGGTCATGGCGATTGATGAAACCCGAGTACTGTCTGCCCGACCAACGCCATGAAAAAGCCAACCCATCAGAAGTTAAAAGCTGAAATTCCTGAGCCCCCGCACTGGACTGACCGCTGGCGCAACGCAGTGCCCACGCGCTCCGCGTTGGCCGCTCATCCGTGGCTAAAGCCGATTGCCCACCATGTGCTGGACCCCAAGCTGTGGCGAATGCACCATGAGTCAGTGGCGCGCGGCGCAGCGATTGGTATTTTTTGGGGTTTTACCCTGCCTGCGGCGCAGATTCTGGTGGCTGTCGCCAACAGCGTCTGGTGGCGCGCCAACATACCGGTGGCCGTCGGCATGACCTTGATCACCAACCCGTTCACGATTGGC
>JAYVJL010000102.1:0-29507 GCA_043769295.1 Polaromonas sp.
TAGAGCGGCAAAAAGGCTTTCTCATCCACGGTGAACTAGCCATGCGCCCTTTGGTGCTGCGGGAGATTGCTGATGAGCTAGGGCTGCACTAATCCACCATCAGCCGCGTCACCACCGCCAAGTACATGAGCACACCGTTTGGCACGTATGAGTTGAAGTATTTCTTCGGCTCTGGTTTGAGCACCGATGGCGGCAGCAACGCGTCCAGCACGGCGGTGCGGGCATTGATCAAGCAGTTTGTAGCCGCTGAAAATCCGAAAAAACCGCTGAGCGACAACAAAATCGCCGCCATGCTGGAAGAACAAGGTATCGCTTGCGCGCGCCGCACCGTGGCCAAATACCGTGAAGGCATGAAGATAGCGCCCACCAATCTGCGAAAATTGCTGTAAATAACCCAATTCAATGAACCAACTCCAACTTTTCCTGCCCTGCGCCGCCGGCGTAGAAGATTTTTTAGCCCAAGAGGTCCACGAGATCACCGGCCTGCAGGGCGACGACCTGCGCGTGATGCGCGGCGGCGTGAATCTACGCTCCTCCTGGCGTGACGCCATGCGGTTGAACCTATACAGCCGCCTGTGCCAGCGCGTGCTGGTGCAACTGCATGTGGGCGAGTACCGCAACGAGCAAGACCTGTACGAAGCTGCCAGCAACGTCGCCTGGGAGATCTGGTTCACGCCCAAAGAAAGCTTCAAAATCGAGATCACCGCGCAGCACAGCCCGCTGCAATCGCTCAATTTTGCGGCACTCAAGATCAAGGATGCGATTGCCGACCGCTTCCGCTTCAAAACCGGCATCCGCCCCGATGTCAACACCCAGTGGCCGGATGCGCGCATTTACGCGCATTTAACGACAGATACCGTCACCATCTACATCGACACCTCAGGCGAGCCGCTCTTCAAACGCGGTTGGCGGCAAGACACCGGTGAGGCACCGTTGAAGGAAACCCTGGCCGCCGCCATGATCGCCGCCAGTGGCTGGGCAGACTCCATTTATGAAGAAACGGGTGTTAGCGGCGCTGAACCCAACTCTGATCCACAATTTGCTCCGTTTTACGATCCCTGCTGCGGCAGCGGCACCATCGCCATCGAGGCGGCGCAAATCGCCTGCAACATCGCGCCCGGCTCGACCCGCCGCTTTGGTTTTGAGAAGCTCCTGCCATTCCAGCCGCACGTTTGGGACGCTATTAAAAACGAAGCAGCTCAGGCCGTATTGACGCCGGCTGAACGCACAAATATACAGATTTTCGGGAGTGACGTGTCCTTCCGCATGGTTGACTTTGCGACCCGCAACGCCGAGCGCGCCGGCGTAGCCGACGTGGTGCAGTTCCGGGGCGGCGACGCACTGCAACGGATGCCACCGTGTGAGAACGAGAAGAAAAACGGCATCATGATCGTCAACCCCCCCTATGGCGACCGGATCGGTATCAGCGGTGTGGCGGGTCAAAACGCCAGACGCAGCGGCGGGCGGGAGAATGCACAGCAGCATGGACAACAAAACCCACGCCAAAACGCGAACTACAGCCCCGATGCTGGTGATTTTGATCAAGATGACCAAGCAGGACGGGCCGATCTGCCCCGTTTCGGACAGCGCGAAACCGCCCAAACCGAGAATGGCGACGAATTCTTCCCCCAATTGGCCACCCACTGGAAGAAAAACTACGCCGGCTGGACTGCCCACGTGCTGACGCCCGACATGAAGCTCCCCACCAAAATGCGTCTCAAGGAGTCCCGTCGCGTGCCCATGTGGAACGGCCCGATTGAGTGCCGTTTGTTCAGGTTTGACATGGTGGCCGGCTCGGCGCGGGTCAAACCAGCCGCGTCTTGAAGGATATGAAGGCTGGTCAAACGCCTCTCATCCTTGACACCAACATCGTCCTGGACTTGTTCGTCTTCAACGACCCCGAGATCACAACCCTAAAAACAGCTCTGCTGGCGCACGAACTGGACTGGATCGCCACGTCAGACATGCGCATCGAGCTGGAGCGTGTCCTCAGCTACCCCAAAATCATCCCCCGCATGGCTTTTTATCAGGTCACAGCAGCCGATGTGCTGGACAAGTTCGACCAACTAGCCACCTTGGTAGACCCAGCCCCGCGCGCTCCATGGATCTGCAAAGACCCCGATGACCAGCGCTTCATCGACCTGGCCGTGCAGCACAAAGCCACGCTGTTGAGCAAAGATCAGGCAGTGCTGTGTATGGCGAAGCGGTTGTTGACGGCGGGTGCTGTGGTTCAGGCTGCTATTGAATTAGTTTTATGAATTTAGAAAACTTCCAACTATTTGGGCTTCCATAAAACCACTTTATAGTCATCAAATACTCGATAGGTGGACTTCACCCGCTTTATTAGTCATATAAATTCCGTTTACAACGCCATCCAACCAATGTAGTGAGGTAAATGAATGCGGACAGGCTGCACAAAATCACAGCAAGGCGCGGTACTTATATGGCGATTTACAACTGCAATGTTCGTGTGATTGCGGAGAGTTTTTTGCAGACTGTCCGCGTTCGTTTGCCTAGAAATCAACTTTGAGCAGTAAATCTACCGCATCTACCTCATAAATTAGCATCTAGCCGGCATATTAATTGCCTAGACTGCTATCTAATTTGTAGTAAAAAGCTGTCGGCACTGGCCCTGTGCCAATAGTTTTTGTAGACCTTGTGGTCAACGTCGATGTTGTCGTCCAGCAAAGAACCGGTTTTGACGCGGGGGACGACGTTGGCCAGCAAACGGACTTCGCCTTCGCTCACGCGCTGGGAAATGTGGAAGGCGGTGATGTCTTGCGGGTGCTGCAGGCCGGCCGCCTGGACCATTTCTTTCAGCGCTTCCAGGGTCTTTTGGTGGTATTGGTAGACGCGTTCGGCTTTGTCGGGCACGACAAGGGCTTGCTGGCGGTGCGCGTCTTGCGTCGTTACACCGGTGGGGCAGTTGCCAGTGTGGCACGTCTGCGCCTGAATGCAGCCCAGCGAGAACATAAAGCCCCGCGCGGAGTTGCACCAATCGGCTCCCAAGGCCATCATGCGGCTGATGTCGAAGGCGCTGACGACTTTGCCCGCGCAACCAATTTTGATTTTTTCACGCAAGTTAACGCCTTTTAGCGTGTTATGCACCAACAAGAGGCCTTCTTGGAGCGGACTACCAACGTGGTCGATAAATTCCAACGGGGCAGCGCCGGTGCCGCCCTCTGCACCATCCACCACGATAAAGTCGGGCGTGATGCCGGTGACCTGCATGGCTTTGACGATGGCAAACCATTCCCAGGCGTGACCGATGCAGAGCTTGAAACCGGTGGGTTTACCGCCCGACAGGATGCGCAGCTTGGCGATGAAATGCAGCATCTCGATGGGCGTGGCAAACGCGCTGTGGCTGGCGGGGGAAATGCAATCGACACCAATGCCCACACCGCGCGCCGCTGCAATCTCTGCCGTGACCTTGGGGCCAGGCAACATACCGCCATGGCCGGGTTTGGCACCCTGGCTGAGTTTCAATTCGATCATTTTGACCTGCGGCTGTGTGGCAGATTCGGCAAATGTGTCTGGATTGAATGTGCCGTCCTCGTTGCGGCAGCCAAAGTAGCCGGAGCCGATTTCCCAGATCAAGTCACCGCCGTGGACGCGGTGGTGTTCTGAAATCGAGCCCTCCCCCGTGTCATGCGCAAAACCGCCACGTTTGGCACCCGCGTTGAGCGCCAAAATCGCATTGGCACTGAGCGCCCCGAAACTCATGGCCGAGATGTTGAAAATGCTGGCGCTGTAGGGCTGTGCGCACTGCTCTGCGCCAATGGAGATGCGAAAGTCGTGCGAATCAATCATCGTGGGGGCGATGGAGTGGTTGATCCACTCGTAGCCGATGGCTTTGACGTCCAGTTGCGTGCCAAACGGGCGTTTGTCAGACTCACCCTTGGCGCGCTGGTAGACCAAAGAGCGCTGCGAGCGGGAGAAAGGGGTCGCTTCAGCGTCGCTTTCAACGAAATACTGGCGCATTTCGGGGCGGATGTACTCAAACAGGTAGCGAAAATGTCCGATCACTGGGTAATTGCGCAGCACCGCGCGCTTGGTTTGCTGCAAGTCGTAGATGCCGACGCCGCACAACGCCAGCGCCACGATAAACACCAGCCAGCCCACGCCAAAGCCGACGATGGTGAACAAACTGAGCAAAACGACGAAGCCGCAGCACGCAAAAACGCTGTAGCGCACGGGGAAATGCTGGGGCAATTGCACGGATGAATGGCGGTTGATGGCGGATTTGAGACGAGCTAGCATCGTGGGTTCCTGAAAGGGTGGCGCGAAAAAAATTGAGTGCAGTTGAGTGAAATCGGGCGAAATCGAACGATTGTGCAAATAATGGGCGAGAGGTTGGATAATCAATGGTAAGTCAGCCGTACTGTACGCCCGCTATGCTAAAGGCTAAACTGCAATATCAACGCCTTCACTGGGGGTCAACCCCGCATTCGCTGCTGAATTTTCGTCGCTAGTCACATTTACAGTTCATTTATCACTCATTTTGTCAAATTAGTCATGTCAAACAACCAAGACAACCCACTGGACGCCCTGATTTCCAGCGACCAAGCCCTGCAACCCGAGGACTTTGACACTCTGGACGATATTTTGGACGATCTGCGCACCCGCGCCTCCGAGACGCCGCAATGGGAGTTTTGCGAGGGTTTCATGGCCGCGCTGATTTGTGGTCGCCGCCCCGTCGCACCCAGCGAGTACCTGCCGGTGCTGCTGGACACGGGCGAAGAAGGCGAAGGCAAATTTGCCGACGATGCGCAGAACGCGCTGTTTTTCAAGCTCTGGAGTCAACGCTGGAAAGAATTGGAAGAATCCCTGGACGCCGACGTGCAGGACCTGGAAGATGAGCGCGCTTTTTACCCGCAGGTGATGGACGTGCGCGGCGTGATGGCCAGCCTGAGCGCTGAAGAACGTGCCCTGGCCATGCGCGACAACCCGGGCGAAGACGTGCCGGCCTTTGGCCAGGTCTGGGCGCTGGGTTTTATGTATGCGGTTGAAGCCTGGCCGGAAGACTGGGTGGCACCCGCCAAAGACAAAGAAGCGGTCAAGTGGCTGAACCAGGCTCTGGGCGCGATTGTGGCCTTGACCGAAGACGACACCGGCCCGGTGGAAGTGTCGGTGCTGGAGACCGAAGACGGCAAGGAAGGCCCGCCCAGCATGTCCAAAGCGCGCTTGGAAGCCTTTGGTGAAGCGATCTGGGCGGTCTATGACCTGCGTGAGATGTGGCAATCCATCGGACCGCGCGTGGAGCAGGTGCGTAAAACCGCAGAGCCGGGTCGCAATGATCTGTGCTACTGCGGCAGCGGCCGCAAGTACAAAAAGTGCCACGGGTTGAATTAGTTTTTCTTCGCCAAAAACTTTTGCTGGCTCTCATTCGCGGTGGCACGTGTCCGTTTTTGGCAACGCCGTGGAGCAAGGCTTTGGCAGAAACTGTATTTTCCTACCCTTAAAAAAGTATCAGACATAGCCGACAATCAAGGCATGCCCCACCAAACAACGCATTTCACAAGCCGCGATTACTTCTCCGCTCTCGCCGTCGTCGTCATTTGGGGCTTGAATTTCATTTTTATGAAATTTGCCCTGCATGATTTCACACCCTTTCAAATGGGCGCGGCACGTTATGTATTTGCGGTTTTTCCGCTTATTTTCTTCATCAAACGCCCCAAGTTGGACCCTAAGTGGCTGCTGCTCTACGGTTTGTTTCAGGGTGTAGGGCAGTTTGGCTTTTTGTTTGTGGGATTGAAGCTGGGCATGACGGCGGCGCTGGCCTCGGTGCTGATGCAAACGCAGGTGTTTTTTACGGCGATTTTTGGTTTTCTGCTTTTGAATGAACGGCCAAGCCGTTCACTGCAAGTTGGTTTACTGCTGGCGGCGTCTGGATTAGCCTGCTTCGCCATGAACTACATAGCACCTCAGGCAACAAATACGCCGATGAATCCGTCATCCACGACCTTGTTTGGCCTCATATTTTGCGTTTTAGGCGCATCTATGTGGGCGGCATCCAACATTGTGGTGCGCAAAGCACAACAATCGCTCACCAAGAACACCAGCTTCGACGCCGTGGCGTTTTTGGTGTGGAGCAGCATCGTGCCCATTCTGCCTTTTATAGCCTTGACCCTGTTGCTTGACCCCGAGCCCACCCGTTGGCGCTGGCTGGCCGCGCCGTGGAGCAGCTGGGTTAGCGTCGCCTTTTTGGGCTGGGTAGCAACAATCACCGCCTACGCTTTGTGGACGCAATTGCTCAAACGCTACCCCGTCAACCGCGTTGCCCCGTTCAGCTTGGGTGTTCCTGTTGTCGGCATCACGGCGGGAATGGTGGTTTTGGGCGAACAGATCACGCCGTGGCAATGGAGCGGGATTGGTCTGGTTGTAGCGGCGCTGCTAACGGTGATGTTTGGCGCGCAGCTGGCAAGAAAGTTCTAAGACTGCTGTTTTAGATCCAACACACCATTTACCCCACCGCTCACCCGACCATATGGCCATCTCTGGACAGCATGCTTTGCGTCACAAACTGGCTGCCGCGCCCTGCGGCGTTGTAGCTTACCCTGAAGCCACCCACATCAACCGACTCGCGCTTTTGGAAGGCGGCCAGTGCGGTTTGACGGTTTAAACCAGCACCTGCTTTGCTCAAGACCTCAAAGGTGTAGCGGGCGGCGATGTAGCCGGCCAGACTGAGCGGCGTGGCCGGCTCGTCAAAAAACTTGCTCATGGCTGCGCGGTAGGCGCGCACCACCGGCAGGCTGCTGTTGACCATGGGCACGGTCTGCGCGGCAAAGACCGGTGTTTGTCGGGCGGCACCCATTTCTTTCATGGTTTGCAGGTTCACATCCGCCAAAGCCAGCACGTAGCGCTGCCGGGCTTGCTGCTCCAAACCCAGGGTAAATTGCGCCAGCTCTGGCGTACCGCCGATGAAAAGCTGCACAGCCGGTGAGCTGGCACCCAGCTTTTGACCCACGCTTTTCAGGTCATGCACGGGCAGCGAGGTGCTGAGCAGCATGCTCATGCGTTGGGCAGAACGCTCCACATCGGCCCGGTACAGCGCGTACTCTTGCGGCGACGCGTAAATCACCCCCAAGGCAGTGGTACCCACAATCGACAGCGATTTCACGATGTGCGCAATCTGCGCCTGCCGGTCCGCAAAAATCGCGAAGGTGGTGTCGTCCAGCTCGCTGCTGGCGTTTTGCAGCCAGGGTGCGACGTGTGCCAAGCCTGAGCGCTCAGCCCGCAGCAAGTTCGTCAACGCCTGCGCCGTGCGGTCGCCCGCTGTGCCAGACAGGGCGACGCAGGCCGTATTACCCTGCGCGCTGTCCAAGGCGGCGCGCAAACTGGTGGCGGAGCCATCGGTTTCTATCGACAGGTGTTTCACGGGTCGCCCCAGCAAACCGCCCTGGGCGTTGATCTCTTGCCAGGCAGCGCGCGAGCCGATCAAATAATCTTTGGACACGTCCTGCTGCTGCGCGCTGGTGTCGACGATTTGGGCCACCACCCACGAGCGGGCGGGCTGGGCACGAACGGCGGCGGCGGCTGGCAGCATGGCTGCGGCGCTGACAGCGAGGATGCGTTGCAGGATCGCACGGCGCTGTGCGGGGAGGAGTTCGATTGTTGGCTTTGTCATGCCTGAAGCTTAGAAACCTAATATGACATGGGTGTGACATTTGACTTGAACTTTACTACTAATAATTAGTGTATCTCTCGTATTTATTGCCTTATCAGCTATTTTATTTATAGCAAAATAATGCCGCAAGCGAAAATAACGTTACTTTGCTATTATTCTAAAAATGCCTTTAGGAGTATCTTTATGCCACTGTCAAAAACACATCTGCACTTTGCTGTAAAAGCGCTTTTAGCCATCGTCATGCTCACAGCCTTAGCTGGTGTCGCAGGCTCACAGATTGCACCCCATGTGCCCTTACAAACTGTGTTGCTCTATTGCGCGATTGGGGCAGCCATATTGTTTGCCACACTCATTTTTGTGGTTATTTTGACGTTGACCTTTAACCAGTTCATCCTGCGGCACGGCGGCACAGACCCTGCTTGGTTTTGGTTCAAAGCCGAACCGCCGGGGTTGGTGAAGCAACGTGAGCAGTTAAAAGCGCAGAATAAGTGAAAAAATGTCTTTTTAGAACATAAATATGGTTCTAGCCTGCGTATTTATTGCCTAATTAGCTATTATATTTATAGCGTTTTGTAGCTGCGCAAGCTGGTTTGTCCCCCCCCACATACCCCTTGGCCCCCTTTCCACCCCCACTGGGTCTGAAAGAGGGAACTTCATTTGCGGGTTGGCTGTTAAGTTTTGACAGAACGGCTCAGGAGTCTTGTAGACTTTCAATATCCTATAAATATTTGGAATTTTTAAATGCCCAGTGGTGCTTTCCGAACAGTCTTACTAATTGGCAATTTTGCTGTCAAGCTACCTCAACCACGCAATTTCTTGAAGGGAATGCGTTGCAACAGGTGGGAACGTGAAATGTGGACTTGTTGGCAACCAATCTTTCAATGGAAAACCCTTTGTCCGGTGTATGTTTCTGATCCTTTTGGATTATTCATTCTTATGCCACGAGCAACTCAACCTGTGAGCGTAGAAGAAATTGATGCTCTCCCCGATTACCACCCACTCATTTCAGCTGAACTCAAAGCTGATGACTATGGGCGTTTAAAGGGCCATGTTTTAGCGCTTGACTACGGTCTTTGGGATCAAGACATGGTCGATGAAAAGCGTAATTACTATTTAAAAAGCATACACAAGCCAGCAGTCGAAATAACAAGAGATTGCTAAATCCCTCGCGCAGCCTGCAACACATCCCGCGTTTGAATCGCCACTTGCCGCGCGGCAGCCGCAAAATCTGCCCCGCTGGATGCATAAAGCACTGCCCGTGACGAGTTGACGATGATGGGGGCGGTGGTTTGGCCGTTTTGCTGTTTCCAGCCAGCTTTGACGGTTGCCACGGCATCGCCACCCTGAGCGCCTACGCCGGGGATGAGCAGGGGGACGTGGGGAGCGACGCGGCGGACGCGTTCGATTTCTGCGGGATACGTCGCGCCGACCACCAAACCTAATTGACCAGTCGTGTTCCACGCGCCTTGGGCCAGCTTGGCGATGTGTTCGTACAGGAGCGGTTCGCCGGGGACGGAACTGAGGCGCTGGGCCTGAAAGTCGTCACCACCGGGGTTGGAGGTGCGGCAGAGCAGGAAGGCACCTTTGCCGTGGTAGGCCAGATACGGCTGCACGGAGTCAAAACCCATGAAGGGGGACAGGGTGACGGCGTCGGCACCGTAACGCTCGAAGGCTTCAATGGCGTACTGGGCGGCGGTGGATCCGATGTCGCCGCGTTTGGCGTCCAGAATCACGGGCACGTGGGGGGCGGTGGCGCGCATGTGCTGCATGAGCTTTTCCAGCTGGTCTTCGGCGCGGTGGGCGGCGAAATAGGCGATTTGGGGTTTGAAGGCAATCACCAGGTCAGCCGTGGCGTCAACAATCGCAGCGCAAAAGTCGTAGATTTTGCTGGCGTCGCTCTTTAAGTGGGCGGGGAATTTGGCCGGCTCGGGGTCTAAACCGACGCAGAGCATGGATTGGTTGCTGCGCTCGGCTTCTTTGAGTTGTTCTAAAAAGGTCATGGGTTGATTGTAATTTAGCGTTGAAAACACCTGAATTGACTGCAATTACTCACAAGCACCGTCATTCCCGCGAAGGCGGGAATCCACAAGCGCCAACATGGATTCCCGCCTTCGCGGGAATGACAGAATTTGAGATAGCGGACAATCTCGGTTTAACATCACCCCATGCAAAAACTCAGCGCAAGGCAACTCTGGCTCCTGGTCGTTCTTACTGTTGTGTGGGGCTTGAACTGGCCGGTGATGAAGCTGGGGGTGACAGGCATGCCACCGCTGTTGTTTCGAACTCTGTCAATCTGGCTGGGGCTGCCGGTGCTGGCTTTGGCGCTGGTGTGGTTGAAAGTGCCGTTTGCCATGTCGCGCAAACATTGGCCTGAACTCCTCTTGTTAGCGGCGACCAATATGTTCATCTGGCATGTGTGCATTATTTTGGCGATTCAGTCGCTTTCCAGCGGGCGGGCGGCGATTTTGGGCTACACCATGCCTATTTTTTCAGCTATTTTGGGGGCGCTGTTTTTTGCCAGCGTCATGACCAAGCGCAACTGGCTGGGCGTGGCTGCCGCTGCCTTGGGCGTGTCGCTGCTGCTGTGGCATGAAATGATGGGCTTGAGCGGGAAACCCCTGGGTGTGGCTTTGGCGTTGACCGCTGCGGCCACCTGGGCGCTGGGCACCCAGCTGCTGCGCCGCACCAAGATTGACACACCCACTTTGGCGATTTCATTCTGGATGACCGCCTTGGCCTGCATCGTGATGACGGCGCTGACCGTGACCTTTGAACGCGACGCTTGGGTCATGCCGTCGCGTACCTCATGGTTTGCGATTATTTATAACGCGGTGCTGGTGTTTGGTTTTGCCCATGCCGCCTGGTTTTATCTGGCGCGCACCCTGCCACCCGTGGCTTCTACCCTGTCGGTGATGTTTATCCCGATTTTGGGGGTGTTTGTGGGGGCGTACTGGCTGGGCGAGGTCTTGCACTGGCAAGACTGGGCCGCCGTGGCACTGATGGTGGTGGCGATTGGGTCGGTGCTGGCACCCAGCCGCGCAGTCAGCACGGCTTAAACAGGTGCTTGCAGCGCCGCTTTGGCCAGACACAGGTCAGCCCAAGCCTTGGCTTTATCGGCAGGGTTGCGCAGTAAAAACGTGGGTGAATAGGTAACGACGACCGGAATGCCCTGATAGCGATGTACCACGCCACGCAACTGTCCCAGCGGCGGCACGGGGCTGCCGACGGTTTGCGCCAACAGCGCCTGCGCAGCGTAGCGGCCCATGGCCAGGATCATCTTGGGGCGGGTCAATGCGACTTGGCGGCGCAAATACGCCTCGCACTGCGCCAGCTCGTGCGGGCCGGTGCTCAGCCCCTCGGTGCGGCACTTGGTCGCCGAGGTCAGCACCACCTGCTGCACCGACAAACCCATGGCTTTAAGCATGTTGACCAGCAGTTGCCCCGCTTCGCCGGTGAAGGGCGCGCCTTCGATTTCATCCCCTTCAACCGGTGGGTCACCCACAATGAGCCAATCGACCTGCTCAGCCTGTTGCGCAGCCGGCAAGCTGCCAAACACGCTGTTTTTACGACCACCGCCCAGATGGCAAGCCTGGCAGGCGGCAGCGGCTTGCTGCAGGCTGGCCCAGTCCATGCTGTCCAAATCGGCTGGCAGGGGTGCCGCAACGATGGTTTGCAGTGTGGTGGTGGGTTTGACAAGCGCCATTGCGGGGCGTGCGGCAAGCACCGGTCCAGCAGGAGCTTGTGGGTCTAAATTCTGGGCAATTTGAGCGTTTGGAGCACTTGGTGTGCTTAAAAGTGCATTTTTAGGCTCATTTTTGGCTGTAGCCGGCGTATTTATTTCCTTAATCGCTATGATATTTATAGCAGCCGTTTCAGGCGACCACACGGTCACCCCCATCTCTTGCAGCATGGCGCGTTGGCGGGTGTCCAGGTCCAGGCTCATAAGTATTGGCTCACAGCTTCAAGCTCATCACAATGGCATCTTCACGGCCATTGGCAAAACCGTCAAGTTTGGGTCTAGCGGGATAGTAGTCCCGCCGCACGCTGACCAGGTTGAAACCATGGTCTTTGTAAACCTTCAGGGCGCGGGTGTTGCTGGCGCGGACTTCCAGCCACAGCCACTCGGCCGCCTGCCCGCGCGACCACACGGCCAGCGCCTCCAGCATGGCACGCGCCCAGCCACGACCCTGATGTTCAGGGGCGACAGTGATGTTCAGCAGATGCACCTCTTCAAAGCCCTTCATGGCGACAAAGTAGCCCAAAATAGGTTGTTTGTCATCAGCAGAAGCGCCAGAAGCCGTGGAAACTGTGGAAAGGGTCAACACCTGCATCTGGTAGTCGGTTTGAATCGAATCGGCAAAATTGGCGCGGCTCCATGGGTGGGCGTAAGCTTGCTGCTCGATCTGCATGACTTCGTCGAGCCAGAGCGCCGTCAAGGGCTCGAATGCGGGTTCAACGGTCGGCTCGGACGGGTTCCCAAGCACGGCTTGAAAAGAGTTGGCGGATTGCAAAACGGCGTTCATGCGTTCAATTTTAGTGCCGCGCGCTCTGCCGTGGTTTGCGCCACTTTGTCGCGGATGTAGAGCGGCAACGCCTGGTCTGCCGGAACGCCCAAACCGGCTGCGAGCATGCGCGGTGCTAGGCGCAGCATGGCGGTGGCGGTGGGCAAAGCGGCGACGGTGGCTGAGGGCATATTGCCTGCCACGGTGTAGGTCGCGTTTAGGGAGATTTGATCTGGTTTGATGAGTTGAATCTCGGACTGCGCCTGCCAAACACCGTCGTTATTGTCATCCGCCCAGCCATAGCGCGCGGCATAGACCTCGCCCATACGGGCGTCCAGAATCGCATGGATTTGAGTTGCACCCGCGTTGAAACGCGCCTCTTCTGCCACCGCCAACAGCGTATCCAGCGGCAACACCGTCAGCCCACCTGCACCAAAGGCCAAACCCTGCGCGACCGAGCAAGCCGTACGCAAGCCGGTGAAGGAGCCGGGACCACGACCGAAGACGATAGCGTCCAGGTCAGCGAGCTTGAGATTGGCCTGCGCCAGCAAGGCCATGATGGTGGGGATCAAAGCCGCCGAGGTTTGCGCGCCGCCAGCCGCCGTGTGCTCCCAGCTTTGATGGCCATTGGTGATGGCGATGAACATGACTTCGGTACTGGTATCAAAAGCCAGCAGTTTGTAGGGTGCCACACTCATTTTTGAGCCACCTGCCTCGTTGGCCTCATCTGCGCCGTTTGTGCGGTTTGTCCGACCTTGCGGACACCAAAAACGATGCCCAGCGTCACCAAGGCCAAGCCCAGCATCAGCGTCCAGTGTAGCGGCTCGCCCAGGAAAAATACCGCCCCCAGCGCCGACAAACCGGGCACCAAGGCCGTCATCATGGTGCTGCGCACGGGGCCGAAGTGCTGGATCATCTTGGTAAACGAGATCCCCGAAATCACCACCGAACCGACGCCTTGGTAAACCGTTTGAAACGCCATTTCACCCCACGGTGCCGTCGCCAGACGGCTGGTGATCGCTCCAAAAGCCAGCAGCACGGCATAGACCGGCACATACGTGACAGCGGTGAACACGGTGATGGCGATGGTTGTTTTGACGGCGTCCAGCGCGTTTTTGCGGGCGATGACCGAGTAAAAGGCCCAGCAGGTGGAGGCGGCTAAAAAGAGCACGTCGCCCTTCCAGGTCTCACCCCCATCAAAAGCTTTGAGCAGGCTGCTTCCGCCGACCAGCAAGTCGCCACAAAAAATCAAGCCCAAACCGACCGCGCGGGCGGGGGTGATGCGGTCTTTGAGCAGCCACATCGCCACCAGGGTGGTGGACAAAGGCAGCGTGCCCGGCAGCAGGACGCTGGCGTGCGCGGCGGGCGCAAAGAAAAACCCACTGTAGGCCAGCATGGCATAGCCCACGCCACCCACTGTGCCAACCAGCGCCGTGAGTTTGAAGTCGTAGGGCGACAAACCCAGCCAGGTTTTCGCGGACGGCATGAAGGGCAGGCGTGCGGGGGAAGGCGCTGATGAGGAGCGGCGCTGGTTTCTGACGATCCACCAGCCCCAAGGCAGCAACACCACGCCAGCGCCAATAAAACGCAAAAAGACCATGTCCAGCGGCGTCAAACTGCCTTTGGCCGATGCGCGGGCGATGACGATGAAGGACGACCAGATCAAAATCGTCACCACTGCGGCGATGATGCCCACCGTTTCAGGGGAGAAACGGGCAGTTTTTACGGCAGGAACTGATGAAGATGGGCTGGATGACATCCCCCTATTATCTAGGCACGGGATAATAGCGTCATGAAACGGATATTTTGGCCATTGATACGCACGGCACTGCTGGTTGGCGCATTGCTGCAGGGCCATGCGCCCCTGGCACAGGCGGACAGCCTGCCACCAACGGTGGCCAAAGCGCTGGCCAACGCCAAAGTCCCCCTCAACGCCGCCAGTTTTGTGGTGCGCAAGGTGGAAGGAGACGCTGTCCCCGTGCTCAGCCACCGCGCCGGGGTACCGATGAATCCAGCCTCGGTGATGAAACTGGTGACCACTTTTTCCGCCCTGGACATGCTGGGACCAGATTTCACCTGGAAAACGTCTTTTTATACTGACGGTAGCCTGGGCAATGGCGTGTTGAACGGTGATTTGATCATCCGTGGCGGTGGTGACCCGAAATGGGTGCTGGAACGGATGCAGGACAACTTCAGAACGCTGCAAGTGTTGGGCGTGCGCCGCATCACGGGCGATATCATCTTGGACAATAGCGTGTTTGAGCTGGCCGAGCGCAATTTGGCGGACTTTGATGGCGAACCCATGCGGCCTTACAACAGCGCGCCCGATGGTTTGCTGGTCAATTTCAAAGCGCTCATTTTGAAGTTTTTGCCTGATCCACAAACACAAACCATTCGCGTGGTGAGTGAACCGCCGATGGCCGATGTCGCCATTGACACCCAGGTCAATGCCACGACCGACGGCTGCGGCGACTGGCGCAGCAGCTTGCGCGCAGATTTTTCAAACCCCAGCAAAGTGCAATTCAACGGCAACTACAGCGTGCGATGTGGTGAAAACACCTGGCCGGTGGCCTACATTGAACCAGCCAGTTATGCCGTACGCGTGGTCAAAGCCATGCACCAGGCATCGGGCGGCGTACTGGACGGCAAAGTTCGTTATGGCAAGTTGCCACGTGGTGCTGTGTTGCTCTGGCACGCACCATCTTTGCCTTTGTCGCAGATCATCGCCGACGTGAACAAGTTCAGCAACAACGTGATGGCTCAGCAGGTTTTTTTAACACTGAGTGCGCAGTATTCAACCTTCAATACCTCGCTGCATTTACCGGGTGCAGCACGCACAGGCAGCTTTGCAAGATCCGCCACAACCGTTCAGCATTGGTGGCGCGAGCGCTTTGGTCAGCTCGTCAAAGCGCCTACTTTAGAGAATGGTTCTGGGCTGAGCCGCAATGAGCGCATCACAGCGCAAGCATTGGGCGAGCTGATGCGGCTGGCGTCCAAGCACCCCAGCAGTAACGTTTTTATCAACTCGCTCTCAGTTGCAGGTGTGGACGGCACGGCCGCCAGAATGGCCAACCGGGGTATTGTCAACGCCGCCATCGGCAATGCACAGCTCAAAACAGGCACGTTGCGCGATGTGGTGTCCATCGCGGGCTACGCCATGTCCAAAAGCGGGCAGCGCTACAGTGTGGTGGGCATCATCAACCACCCTAACGCAAACGCCGCCCGACCCGCGCTGGACGCACTGGTGGAATGGGCTGTGGTTGAGAATTAAAAAGCAGCTACCCAGCCACATTGATTCCTCTTCATTCGCCCCTTTTCACCCTTACTTTTTTTAACACCTTCGTTTTCGACCGTCGTTTTTTCAATCTATCATGCAAACCACAGCATTCATCGGCTCTGAACTCATCGGCTACATGGCCGCCACCCTGACCACTGTGAGCTTTGTGCCGCAAGCCCTGCACAGCTTCAAAACCAAGGATGTCAGCGGCATCTCGCTGGGGATGTACAGCATCTTCACCCTGGGTATTGCGCTGTGGTTGGCTTATGGTTTGCTCATCAGCGCCTGGCCCATCGTGATCGCCAACGTCATCACCCTGGCGCTGGCCAGTTTGATTCTGGCCTTGAAACTGCGCTACCGTTAACACCCAACCCACTCATCCTTCAGGTATTCTCGCTCTATGCACTTCCCAAAACAGCCCCTCAACCACTTGTTTGCCCATGCGTGATCTGGCCCAACTGTTAGAGGCCGCTGACACCGAAGCGCCCCTGGCGCAGCGGCACCTGTGGCTGATTGAGCTGTTTGGCTGGGTTCGCGGCGATGCGTCGTCTACCGCAGCGGCCATCAAGCGCCTGCAGTTGCTGCTGGACGTGGTGCAGGCGCGGCCTGCATTGCAAACCCGGCTGCGCCAATGGTGGCACCAGCTCTTGCACATTGTGGATGCCGCCAGCTTGCTGGCTGATTTTGGTTTTGCCCAGCGCAGCGCTTTTGTGAGCGAACTGACCGAACGCATCCGCCTCAAACTGCTGCCCGCCACGCCCGAAACCACCGATGCCGCCGTGCTGTTTTCACTGGTTTTGCATACGGAATTTGACCAGCTCTGGCTGGCAGAGCTTGACGAAGCGACTTTGGCGCGCATTGCCGACTTGCTGCAAACACCCAACATCGGCGAGAACGCACGGACCCAATCGACCTACTGGCAAAACACGGTGCTGGATGCCATCACCTTTTGCGTCGGACATATCCGCGCCAGCGGTTTTTCGCCCGAATTGCGCACCCGCATGAGCCCCGCCGCGCTGCTGGACCGTCCTTTTCACCAGCTGGATACCGATCTGGATACGCTGCGCGCCAGCTTCATGGCGTCTTTACAAGGCAATCAAACCAGTGATAACGCGCCGGCTGAAACCTTGACAGCGGCTGCCGCCCAGTTCCGTGACCGACTCGACGCTTGCCGCCAGGCCGCAGGCACGGTCTACACCCATTTGGATGAGCATGGTATCTCGGTCAGCCTGGTGTTCCGCCTGCGAGAGATGCGGGCGCGGGTGCTGCGCGTCCGGGAACTGCTGGATTGCCTGCTGTCGGAACGCCCCAATGTGTTTACTGTCAAGCTGCTGTCGCACTTGGTCAAAATCGGCGTGCACCGCCGCAGCGTGCGGGACTTGATCACCTCCAACACCACGCTGCTGGCCGCCAAAATGGCCGACCGCAGCGCCGAAACGGGTGAAAACTACATCACCCGCAACCGCGCCGAGTACTGGGACATGCTGCGCAAAGCCGGTGGTGGCGGCAGTATCGTCGCCCTCACCATTTTGGCAAAATACCTGTTGCTGGCGGTGGGGTTCTCGGCTTTTTGGGGGGGCTTTTTTGGCGGTATCAATTACGCGCTGAGCTTCATCGCCATCCAGCTGCTGCACTGGACGCTGGCGACGAAGCAACCCGCCATGACCGCCCCAGCCATGGCCGTCAAGCTCAAAGACCTGACGGCCGAAAATGCCATCGACTCGTTTGTCGATGAAGTCACCCACGTGGTGCGTTCGCAGTTTGCCGCCGTGGTGGGCAATCTGGCGCTCGTCTTTCCTTGTGTGCTGCTCATCAGCTACGGTATGCAGTGGCAGTTTGGCCGTCCTTTGATCGACCAAGCCGAGGCGCATCACGCCTTGGCGTCGCTCACGCTGCTGGGACCGACAGCCTTGTTTGCCGCAGCCACAGGCGTGGTGCTGTTTGTGTCCAGTATTTTTGCGGGTTGGGCTGAAAACTGGTTTGTGCTGCACCGCCTGGACTCCGCCATGCGCTACAACCCGCGCTTCACGGCGGCGTTGGGTGCAGCGCGGGCGGACCGCTGGGCGCTGTTCATGCGCAAAATCATCTCCGGTTTTGCCGCCAGCGTGTCGCTGGGCATGATGCTGGGTTTGATTCCAGCCGTCACCAGCTTTTTGGGCTTTGGCCTGGAACTGCGCCACGTGACCTTGTCAACCGGTCAAATCGCCGCCGCCTGTGCCTCCTATGGCCTGGATGTCTGGAATATGCCCGAGTTGCGCAGTGCCCTGCTGTGGGCCTGTGCGGGTATTTTGGTCATCGGGCCGCTCAACGTCGGGGTCAGCTATTACTGCGCTTTTCGCCTCGCCTTGCGGGCGCACAACGTCAGCACGGGTGAAAGGGTAAGCATTCGCCGGGCCATCTGGGCACGCGTGCGCAGCTCCCCCTTGAGTTTTTTATGGCCACCCAGGGATGGTGCCTTGGACAAGAAAATAGACAGCGACACTGTTAAATGACACACGAGACCACGCATGGGCGAGTTTGACCTGATTGAGCGCTACTTCAAAGCCCCCGCACGTGTGATGCAGGGTGTGAATTCGGGTGTGGCGCTGGGCATTGGTGACGACTGCGCCCTGTTGCAACCCGCCGCCGGCATGCAACTGGCTATTTCCAGCGACATGCTGGTCGAAGGGCGGCACTTTTTGTCCACCGTCGACCCGTACAAGCTGGGCCACAAAGCCCTAGCCGTGAATTTGAGTGATCTGGCCGCTTGCGGTGCCAAGCCCCTCGCCTTCACCCTGGCGCTGGCGCTGCCTCGGGCGGATGAAGCCTGGCTTGCCCCTTTTTCACGCGGTTTGCTGGCGCTTGCGGCACAGCACAATTGCGCCCTCATCGGTGGTGACACCACGCACGGGCCGCTGAACATCTGCATCACGGTCTTTGGTGAAGTGCCAAAAGCCACGGCGCTGCTGCGCTCGGGTGCTAAACCCGGCGACGACATCTACGTCAGCGGCACGCTGGGTGATGCGCGCCTGGCTTTGGAGGTGTTTCGCGGCAACATCGAACTGCCTGGCGAAGCCTTCACTGCTGCGCGCGCCCGCATGGAAACCCCAACACCGCGCGTCCAACTGGGCATGGCCCTGCGCGGCATCGCCAGCAGCGCCATCGACGTGAGCGACGGCTTGCTGGGCGATCTGTCGCACATCCTGCGGCAATCTGGTGTGGGCGCCGTCATAGACACCTCAATTGCTATAAATTTAATAGCTATTCAGGCAACAAATACGCAGGCTATATGCCAACTTAACCCTCAAAAACAGCTTGAATGCGTTCTTGAATGCGTGTTGTCTGGCGGTGACGACTACGAACTGGCCTTTACAGCACCAGCCGCCCAGCGCAGCGCCGTGCAAGCCGCCGCTGCGGCCAGTAACACGCGGGTGACACGGATTGGACAGATCCAGACCGAACCTGGGCTGCGACTCATCGACGGACGCGGCCACACCGTGCCAAACACCTACGGGTCGTTTGACCATTTCAAGTAGTCCGCCCCCATGACCGGACTACAGCCCGAAGCCTCCCGCCCAGTAGCGAATCCAGACGACGACCTGTCGCCCCTGGCGCCATTTCGCCGCCCTGTGTTCCGCATGCTGTGGACCACCTGGTTGATGGCCAATGTCTGCATGTGGATGAGCGACGTGGCCGGTGCCTGGATGATGACCTCGCTCACCACCACGCCGCTGTGGGTGGCGCTGGTGCAAACGGCGTCCAGTCTGCCGGTGTTCCTGCTGGGCATCCCCAGTGGCGCACTCGCTGATATTCTGGACCGCAAACGCTACTTTCTGGTCACCCAGATCTGGGTGGCAGTGGTCGCCAGTTTACTGAGTTTCACCATCTTTTTGGGCTTTTTATCACCACCCTTGCTGCTGGCCCTGATTTTTGCCAACGGCATTGGTCTGGCGATGCGCTGGCCGGTGTTCTCGGCCATCGTGCCCGAGCTGGTGCCGCGCCCGCAGTTGCCTGCGGCATTGGCGCTGAATGGTGTGTCGATGAATGTCTCGCGCATCATCGGCCCGCTGGTGGCGGGTGCCCTGATTGCCAGCGTGGGCAGCGCGTGGGTGTTTTTGCTCAACGCGGTGCTGTCGCTGGCGGCTGCGGTGGTGATCTCGCGCTGGCAACGGAAGCACATCCCCCACCCGCTTGGGCGTGAGCGCTTGGTCAGCGCCATGCGCATCGGGCTGCAGTATGTGGCGCAATCACCCCACCTCAAAGGTGTGTTGGTCCGGATTTCGATCTTTTTTGTCACCTCCACCGCGCTGGTGGCCCTGCTGCCTTTGGTCGCGCGCAACCTGCATGGCGGCGGCGCGGGCACCTTCACCCTGCTGCTGGCGGCCATGGGTTCAGGGGCGATTGTGGCGACCATGTTCCTGCCGCAGCTGCGCCGTGCCATGCCGCGCGATACCCTGGTCCTGTGCGGTGCGGCCGTGCAAACCGTGGCCATGCTGGTCATCGCCTTCACGCCCTACACCTGGGTCGCCGTGCCCGCCATGCTGTTTGCCGGCGCGGCCTGGATCACCACCGCCAACACCCTCAGCGTCTCGGCCCAGATGGGCCTGCCCGACTGGGTCCGGGCGCGCGGCATGTCGATGTATCAGATGGCCATCATGGGCTCCAGCGCGGCGGGCGCGGCGGTCTGGGGGCAGGTGGCCACTGTGGCCAGCGTGCAGATCAGCCTTGTCCTGGCAGCGTGTACCGGCCTGATTGCCATGGGCCTGGTCAACCGCCTGATGCCCAGCCAGGGCATGGTGGACGATTTGACGCCCTCCTCTGCCTTCAAAACCCCACAGGCCGACGAGCCCCCCAAGCACGGCAATGTGATGATCATGATCGAGTACCGCATTGACCCGGCCCGCGCGCAGGAGTTTCGCACCCTCATGATGGAAGGCCGCCGCAGCCGCCTGTCGCATGGCGCTTTGTCGTGGGAGCTGCTGCACGACATCAACGAGCCCAGCCGCTTTGTGGAGATGATCGTCGACGAGTCCTGGAACGACCACCTGCGCCGTTTCGACCGCGTCACCACCGCCGACGTCGCCCTGCGCGACCGCAAACTGGCGTTTCACATCGGTGAATCGCCGCCGATGGTGACCAGGAGTTTGATGGAGACGACGGTGAAGACGGGGTGAACCGACTCTGTCAAGCGGCCGCCCGCGTCACCCGGTCCCGCACGCCATCCCACGCAGCATCTTCTGGCGGCGTTTCTACCCAGATCAGCTTGATGACGGGCTGATCCAGCTCGCGCAACGTGGCGAAAAGCTGTTGCGCGGCTTGGGCGGCGGCGTTGGGCATGCGGCGAAAAAGAATATTGGTGGAAGCGCTTGTCATCTGCTGGCGCGAGTAGACGGCGATGTGTTTGGCGTCGGTACCCAAAATATCCAGCGCGGCCTGCAGGGCCTTGGCGTCCATCAAGCGGAGCTTGGCTTTGGGCGCGTAGTGGGATTCGAGCATGCCCGACGCGCGAGGGGCGTCACCCATGACTGCTTTTGGCGCGGCTGCTAGAGCGGTTGAAATGCCATCTACAGCAGTTTTAGGTGTCAAATCAGCCTCTAACCGGCGTATTTGTTGCCTAGACTGCTCGTTTTTTGATAGTACGTCCTGCCCGCAGGCAAACTCGATCTGCACCTGTGTGAGCACGCCCGGACGCAGCAGCACGGGCACGCCACGGCTGCAGTCGACGATGGTGGACTCGATGCCGACGCTGCAGGCACCGCCGTCCAGAATCGGCATGTCGCTGTAGGGTGTTCCGGCAAACTCGCCTTGGACGTGCTGGGCAGTGGTCGGACTGACGCGGCCAAACTGGTTGGCGCTGGGGGCGGCCAGGCCGTGGATGCCGCGCGCGGCGCAGGCGGTGAGCAGCGCCAACGCCACGGGGTGCGACGGGCAGCGCAGGCCGACCGAGTTTTGACCACCGGCAGCCGCGGCGGCCACTTCGGGGCGGCGCGGCAAGATCAAGGTCAGCGGGCCGGGCCAGAAGGCGTCCATCAACTTTTGGGCAAAACCGGGGATATCACTGGCGAAGCGGCTGGCCGATGCGGCGTTGGCGACGTGAACAATCAACGGATGCTCGCTGGGGCGGCCTTTGGCGGCGAAGATTTGGGCGACGGCGGCTTCATTGGCCGCATCTGCCGCCAGGCCGTAAACCGTCTCGGTCGGTAAACCGACCAGGCCACCTGCGACGATGACGTCGGCGCAGTGCGCGATGGACGCGGGGTTTGAGCCGTCAATAATCACTTGAAACCCTTTGGCAAGCTCAGGACGAACGGTCTGTATTTCATCTGCAAATATTAATACTTCGCAATACCCAGGATTTGCGCAGCTTGGGCCGTCGTGGCCTGGACGGCTTCAATCGTCGCACCGGTCAGCGTCAAATGCCCCATCTTGCGGCCCTTTTTGGCGTCTTTTTTGCCGTATAGGTGCAAATGCGCGCCCGGCAAAGCCAGAATCTGCGCCCACGGTGGGGTTTGCGCTTCGGTTGCTCCATTCGCAAACCACACATCCCCCAGGATATTCAGCATGATGGCCGGGCTGTGCTGGCGCGGCTGGGTCAGCGGCAGGCCGCACAAGGTACGCACTTGCAGTTCAAACTGCGACACATCGCAGGCGTCCAGCGTGTAATGGCCGCTGTTGTGCGGGCGCGGGGCGATCTCGTTCACCACCAAAGTATCGTCGTGCAGCAAGAACAGCTCCACGCACAGCACGCCCACGTATTGCAGCTCATGCGCTACAGATACCGCAGCAGCTACGGCACGTTTCACGCCGGCTGGAGGCAGATTTCCCTCATAAACCGAGGTCGTCGCCAAAATCCCGTCGACATGCACATTGAGCTGCGGCGGGAAGTGGACGACCTGTCCGTCCCGCCCGCGCGCCAGAATCACGGAGTATTCGGCCTTCAATGGCAGCATTTTCTCCAGCACGCAGGTGACGTGTTTCAGCGCGTCCCACGCAGCCGCCAGTTCGGCACGGCTGGTGACGCGGATCTGCCCTTTGCCGTCGTAGCCCATGCGGGCGGTTTTGAGGATGCCGGGGAGCAAGTCGTCAGAAATCGCGGCGAGCTGGGAGGCTGTTTCAATCACGGCATACGGAGCGACGGTGATCGCATCTGCACCACCCTTGGCTGCACAGGCCACAAAATGCGCCTTCTCAGCGACGCGGTTTTGCGCGATGCCGACGGAATCGGCACTGGGCGACACAGGGCGTTGCAAGGCCAGTGACTGCAAAGCGCTGGCGGGCACGTTTTCAAACTCGGTGGTGATGGCCGCGCTGATCTTGGCCAATTTGCCCAAACCCGCTTCGTCCAGATACGCGGTTTGGATGTGGTGGTGGCTGACGAGACCGGCCGGGCTGGTCGCGTCCGGGTCCAGCACGGCTGTGTCGTAACCCATGCTTTGCGCGGCGTGGACGAACATGCGGCCGAGTTGGCCGCCGCCCAGAACACCAAGCGTTGTAGCTGGCTTTTCGCCCAAAGTCGCACCCGGCAGGATCGGAAAGCTCACGGCTGCACCTGACTTGACGCTCATTTAGGCGAACTTTCAAGGGCTGGGTGCGGTAATGCCATCGCGCGGGCGACTTCAGTCTGCCTTGCGCGGTAGTCGTCCAGCTTGGCGCGCAAAGCTGCGTCATGGTTTGCCAGCATGGCCACGGCAAACAGCGCCGCATTGGCCGCGCCCGCTGCGCCAATGGCGAAGGTCGCAACCGGAATACCTTTGGGCATTTGCACGATGCTGTGCAGCGAGTCCACGCCCTGCAGGTGCTTGCTGGCGACCGGTACGCCCAGCACCGGCACCGTCGTTTTGGCGGCCAACATGCCCGGCAGATGCGCCGCACCACCCGCACCGGCGATGATGGCCTGCAGACCACGGCCCGCTGCCGCTTCGGCGTAGGCAAACATGTCGTCGGGCATGCGGTGCGCGGAGACGACGCGTGCCTCGTGCGCGATGCCGAATTCCTGCAAAATGGCGACGGCGTGCTGCATGGTGTCCCAATCGGAGTTGGAACCCATCAAAACGCCTACCTTAACGCTGGCGTTGACTCCGGCGTTCGTACCAACCTTGAATTCTGTTGTTGCTGCTTGCATATGGCTTTTTAGCGGGGAATAGCCCCGCGCTCGTTAGATAATGTCATTTTACGTTTTATAACGTCACTTTTAAACGTCAGCTTTTCAGCCCCCTCCTTCACACAAAAACGAAGACAGCACCCCATGATTGATGTAACCCGAGCCACGTTTGACGCCGAAATCATCCAAGCGTCCCTGCACACCCCCGTTTTGGTCGACTTTTGGCATCCCAAGAGCGAACAATGCAAAGTCATCGTTCCCATGCTGGAAAAGCTGGAAATTGACTACGCGGGACGCTTTATTTTGGCGAAAGTTGATGCAGGCCAGGAGCAGGAAATTGCGAGCGCATTTGGCGTTCAGAGCATTCCGACCTGTATTTTGATGATGAGCGGCAAGCCGGTCGACGGCTTTCAGGGCGCGCTGCCAGAAGAGCAGCTCAAGGAATTTCTGGACAAAAACCTACCGCCTGCCCCTGAACAGGAGGCCGATGCAGAGCCAGAAACCACAGAATT
Source organism: Polaromonas sp. (assembly GCA_043769295.1). Taxonomy (GTDB): domain Bacteria; phylum Pseudomonadota; class Gammaproteobacteria; order Burkholderiales; family Burkholderiaceae_C; genus Aalborgiella. Next base: position 23,999 of record JAYVJL010000102.1, read on the forward strand.
CGTTGAACTCACCCCAGAAATGCAGCTGGAAACCCTGGTCGCTAAACTCAAAGATGACGCCGGCAACGAAGGCCTGCGCTTTGATTTGGTCAAACTGCTACTGCAATTAGGCCGCGACGACGACGCCAAGATCGCCTTTGCACCCGTGATTGCCAAGACCAGCGTGGTGCGCAAGTTTGACTCTTTGAAGCGATGGATGAATGCTATAGATTCAATAGCTATTCAGGCAATAAATACGCCGGCTACATCCAAAAATGGCACTCAAAATGACTTTGACGTCCGAATTGCAGCCAATAAACGCGATTTTGAAACCCGTTTCGGCAAAGCCCAGTCCCTGATGGCGCAGCAGCGCTGGACGGACGCGATGGACGAGCTGCTGGAGATTTTGATGCGCGACAAGACCTGGAACGAAGACCAGGCCCGCAAAACCTACATCGCCATTCTGGACATCATCGAGCCCGCCCCCGTGAAGGTGGCGGATGGACAGATTCCGCCGGTGGATGCGACGGTGGCGACGTATCGGAGGAGGTTGAGTAGCGTGGTGCTTAGTTAATTTGACTTGTTCCCCTCTTTGAAAAAGAGGGGTTAGGAGAGATTTAAATCCCCCTCAATCCCCCTTTTGCTAAGGGGGAAGTATAAAAAATCAGCTCGTCAGCCGCGTCCAAGCCTCTTGGTATTTAGCCGCCGTCTTCTCAATCACCTCACGCGGCACGCGCGGTGCGGGCGGGGTTTTGTCCCAGTTTTGGGTTTCCAGCCAGTCGCGAACGAACTGTTTGTCGAAGCTGGGCGGATTTTTGCCGTCTTTGAAGCTTTGTTCGTAGGTCTCTGCGGGCCAGAAGCGCGATGAATCGGGGGTCAGCACCTCGTCCATCAGGGTCAAGGTGCCATCGGTATCAAGGCCAAACTCAAACTTGGTGTCGGCGATGATGATGCCTTTGGTCAGGGCGAACTCGTAGGCCGTTTTGTAGATGGCGATGCTCAGGGTGCGGATTTTTTCGGCCAGTTCGAGGCCGATGGTGGCGGACATCTGGTCGAAACTGATGTTTTCGTCATGCTCGCCTACGCTGGCTTTGGCGGCGGGGGTGAAGATGGGTTCGGGCAGTTTGGACGCGTTTTGCAGACCAGCAGGCAGCTTGACGCCGCAGACCGACTGCGACACCTGGTATTCCGCCCAACCGCTACCCGCCAGATAACCGCGCACCACGGCTTCGACCGGGATGGGTTTGAGGCGCTTGACCAGCATGGAGCGGCCGGTCACAAAGGGCACTTCAGCGGCAGTGACGGCGCTTTCCGGCGATTCGCCGGTGAGGTGGTTGGGGCACAGGTTTGCCCCATTTTTGCCCAGCTTTTCAAACCAGAACAGCGCCATTTGCGTGAGCAAAGCGCCCTTGCCCGGAATCGGCTCGCCCATGATGACGTCAAACGCGCTGAGTCGGTCGCTGGCGACCATCAAAATGCGGTCGTTACCCACGGCGTAGTTGTCGCGAACCTTGCCGCGTGCGAGCAGGGTCAAAGAGCTGATGTTGGAGGTATGAACCGAAGTGGGCTGCGCTGAAGTCATGGGTTTGGCACTGGGTAGTAATTCACATACAGATTATCGTCTTCTCGCGACCTTTGTGATTCTTACAAGTGTCAAATTAATCACTATTACCAACCCATGCGAGCTGTTTGCAGCTTTTACTGATGCCGTTTTAGACGCCGTCCTACAGACGGGCAGCACCTGGATGTCTAGGATGAAATCACAAAGTGTTCATTTTGACCTTAGCACAACATATACGGAGATAGAGATGCGTCAATCAACTCAATCAAGAGGCCTTGCCTCACTAACCGCGTTTTGCATAATGGCAGCCTTTGTCACATCAGCAATGGCGCAGCCGGGCGAACCGAAGATCAAGGTGCTCGCGCCAGCGGCTGACCCCTTAAAAAATGCCGTGCTTATCGGCCGTGTCACGACGGGGAACATGATTTTCCAATTGGAAATTGAAGCTTCGGAACCGATGTGGATGCAAATGGGTAATCCACCAGCCTGGGGCAAGCATACACCGGCTGCGAACGAACGCTTTCATGTTGAGTTAAAGCTGACGGATCCGAAATCAAAAACGCGCATCCCTTATGCGGGCGCATCTTTCGCAGCAACCAACCAGGACACTGGTAAGAGCATGACATTGCCACTACCGCCCATGTGGGGCAGCAGCGGCCTGCACTACTCGGCCAACAGCGCGCTGCTGGGTGATGGCGCTTATGCCGCGACGGTGACAGTTGACGTACCCACGTTTGAGCGCGAATTGAAAGACAAAGACCTGTGGGCCAAACCTGTGAGCGCCAAGTTTCACTTCAAACTTAGCAACGGAAAGCTGACAGAAGTGTCGCAGGCGGATCGCTGAGAAGCGGTTTTTATCAAAAAAACTCACTCATTCAACTTTTTCCCAGGAGAAAATCATGAAAACTTTGTTTGCTTCAACCGTTGGTGCGGCATCTGTTTTGAGTAGCCGTGCTTCTTTAGCGCAGAGTGGAAACATGATGAATGGCGGCATGTGGGGAGGTGGCTGGATGGGGGGCGGATATGGCGGATATTGGCTGCTGATTTTGCTCTGCATTGCCGTTGTAGGCCTCGTCATATGGATCATCAGCCAAAAAGGAAAGTGATTTTGATGTTGAATGCGGTGGCGCATTGCAGGGTCTGATGCATAACGAACGAATCTTAGAAATAACAAGAAAAACGAACAAGGAAAGCGGCATATTGAGCAGAAGGCAGTTGCTGGCTCAATAGCCACTACAGGCTCAACCCACCCGGCAAATTTTAAGCATGTTCGTGCCGCCCGGTGTGCCCATGGGTTCACCGCAGGTGATGGCGTAGACGTCGCCTTTTTGAACGATGCCACGGGCTTTGAGATGCGCTTCGGCTTGCGCTAGGGCGGTGTCGCGGTCGCTGATGGTGTCCATCAACAAGGGCTGCACATTGCGGTAGAGCGTCATTTTTCGCTGCGTGGCGATGCGGGCGGTCAGCGCGTAGATGGGGATGTGGATGCGGTGGCGGCTCATCCACAGGGCGGCGCTGCCGCTTTCCGTCATCGCCACGATGGCTTTGGCGCCCAGGTGGTGCGCGGTGAACAAGGCGCCCATGGCGATGGATTGGTCGATGCGGTCCAGCTTCATCTCGGCAAAATCAGCGTCCAGCTTGACGTCTTCGGCGCTTTCGGCAGCGGCGCAGATATTCGCCATTTCAATGACGGTTTCGACCGGGTATTTGCCCGCTGCGGTTTCGGCTGACAACATCACGGCGTCCGTGCCATCCAACACCGCATTCGCGACGTCGCTCACCTCAGCGCGGGTCGGCACCGCATTGTTGATCATGCTTTCCATCATTTGGGTGGCGGTGATGGTGGTTTTGTCGTGCTTCAAGGCCAGCTTGATCATGCGTTTTTGCAGCGCAGGTACGGCGGCGTTGCCGACTTCAACCGCCAGATCACCCCGTGCGACCATGATGCTGTCGCTGGCGATGATGATTTCCTCTAACTTAGGAATCGCCTCGGCGCGCTCGATTTTGGCGATCAAATGCGGCTTGTGGCCAAATTCTGTGCCGGCGACATTGGCCAGCTGGCGCGCCAGCTCCATGTCAGAGCCAGACTTGGGGAAGCTCACGGCCAGATAATCGGCCTGGAAGCTCATGGCGGTCTTGATGTCGTCCATGTCCTTAGCGGTCAGCGCGGGTGCGGTCAAACCGCCGCCTTGTTTGTTGATGCCTTTGTTGTTGGACAAATCGCCGCCCATTTTGACGGTGGTGTGCACGGCTTGGCCGACGACTTTGTCCACGGTCAGCACGATCAAGCCGTCGTTCAACAACAGCACATCGTCTGCTTTGACTTCGCTGGGCAGGTTTTTGTAGTCCAAGCCGACAGCGTCTTGGTCGCCCAGCTCGGTGCGGCCGGCGTCCAGTATGAATTTAGCACCCACTTCAAGCACGATTTTATTGTTCACAAAACGGCTGATGCGAATTTTGGGGCCTTGCAAATCGGCCATGATGCCGACCACGGTGCCGGCGCGGGCTGCCGCCTCGCGCACCATTTTTGCGCGATCGCAATGGTCTTGGGCCGAGCCGTGACTGAAGTTCAGGCGCATCACGTTCACGCCAGCGCGTATCATTTGTTCCAAAATGGCTGGGTCGCTGGAGGCGGGGCCTAAGGTGGCGACGATTTTGGTGGCTCTGCGTGACATCTTTTATCTCCGTTGTAATTTAGTTTCATATTTTCGCAGACTTTGGTTACGAATTGGTGACTTTGCAGTTACCAAACGGTTACCAAATCACGCCAACATACAAGCTACCAGCCCAGTAGCAAATGTAGCGGCAAATACACCGCCATGCCCGAAATGATGGTGCCCAGCACGTCTTTGCGCCAGAAAAAATAAGCGGTGCCGACAGCGGCTGCAAACAACCGCGCGTCTTGCCAAGTGGCCAGCAGATGGCCTTGCGACATGACAATCTCGGGCAGCACCACAGCCGACAGCGCCGCGATGGGCGCGTATTGCAAGCCACGCTGCACCCAGTGCGGCAAGTGCCAGGGCTTGCTGGAGATGAAGAAAAAACTGCGTGTCAACATGCTGACCGCCGCCAGACCCACGATGACCAGCAAGGTCCAGCCATCGGTCTGGGTGGCGATGGGGCTCAGGCTCATGGCAGCTCCTCACTGGCGGGGGGCGTAAGCGATGTCATTTTTTCCAGGATCAAACAAATCGTGACGGCACTGACAATGGCGACCAAAATATTGAGTTTGAACGGCAAAGCGTAGGCGGCCACGGCGGCAGAGCTGGCGACGACCGCCGAAATCACGCTCATTTTGGAGCCTGCCAAAGAACACAAAATACCCAGCAAAGCCAAAATACCGGCAAAACCCAGCCCCCATTGCAGCGGGATTTGGTGCGCCATGACCACGCCCAGCAGGCTGGCCACCATCCACGATGCCCAGGTGATGCCGCAACTGCCGGCTAAAAACGCGTCTTGCGCGGCTTGCTGCTCTGGCTTATCGCTCGCTTGGGGATACTGCGACACAAAGAGCACGTAGCTCATGTCGGTGGTGAGGTAGCCGGCGATCAGGCGTTTGACCAGCGGCAAATGCATCATGTAAGGCCGCAAATGCGCGCTGAACACCACAAAACGCAGGTTGACGCACAGCCCGGTCGCCAAAATCACCCACAGCGGCGCACCGGCGATGATGAGGGGCATGGCCGCCAGCTGCGAGCTGCCGGCGTAGACCAGCAGCGTCATGGCGCAGGCTTCAAAAACGCTCATGCCCGAGTTGACCATGGCCACCCCGGTCATCAGCCCCCAGGCGGCCAAGCCAGGCACCGTGGTAGCTGTGCTTTTGATGCCTAGGCGAAAAGCGGGATGACTGTAATTGGCACGCAGGAAGAACATCGTGTGCTAGCGTCTTCAGGCTGCGTTGGCGCTCACCGGCTCAAAACACATGCCCAGCTTCAACTCAAAACCGCGCACAAAATCAGCCACTTTGAG
>JAYVJL010000103.1:0-4879 GCA_043769295.1 Polaromonas sp.
AGCTTGTAGTAGTTGGGGTAATGGGGGATGCTTGATTCATACGTGGCGAGTCGCAATTATGACGCTTGCCAGTGAGCAGAGTTCCGCCCTTTAAAGAATGATGACGTGGAATGACATGATTTGTAACGATTTATCAAACTATTCACGCTTCTTTCAGCGTTTAGAACGCCGCTACGGCGATTTCCTGTCGTTTCTGCCAGCAGGCGAGCCGCTGCGTCCCGCCATGCAAATCACCCTCGATGCGCTGCTGGCCCACGGCTTGGACACCAGCGCCGCCCTGCGTGTGCTGCGCCAATTGGTCATGCATCGCCTGATTTCACTGGATTGCGACCACGAGGCTCCGCTCGCCGTCGTCACCCGCGCAGTCACCGAACTGGCCGAACTTGCCCTCGAAATAGCCCTGCAAACCGCCCACCAGGAACTGGATGCCCGCCACGGCGCGCCGCTGGCCGAGTCCAGTCAAACGCGCGCCCAGCTCTGGGTCATCGGCATGGGCAAGCTGGGGGCGCGTGAGCTGAATGTCTCCAGCGACATCGATTTGATCTACGTCTACGACCAAGATGGCGAGACCGCCGGCAATTCCGAGGGCCGCAACCGCATCAGCAACCACGAGTACTTCGGCAAAGCCGTCAAGATTATCTATGACCTGATAGGCGCGGTCACTGAGCACGGCTTCGTCTTTCGGGTCGATCTGGCGCTGCGACCCAATGGCAACTCCGGCCCAGCTGCCGTGTCATTGGCGGCTTTGGAAGAGTATTTGCAGGTCCAGGGCCGCGAATGGGAGCGTTTTGCCTGGATGAAAAGCCGCGTCGTCGCCCCGCTGGCCTGCGTCCAAAACGGCTCGGCCAACGCCATGCGCTCCGTGGTGCTGCCTTTTGTGTTCCGCAAATACCTGGACTACAACGTCTTTGACGCGCTGCGCAACCTGCACCGCCAGATCCGTCTGGAATCCGCCCGCCGCAGCGCCGGCCGGCCGGAGCGCGCCAATGACGTCAAGCTCTCGCGCGGCGGCATCCGCGAAATTGAATTTACCGTGCAACTGCTGCAGGTGGTGCGCGGTGGCCAGTTCCCCGAGCTGCGCAGACGCCCTACACTGGAGGCCCTGCAACGCGTCGCCCGCGCCGGGCTGATGCCGCAAGCAACGGCCGACGCCCTGAGCAGTGCCTACACCTTTTTGCGCCGTGTGGAACACCGCATCCAGTACCTGGACGACCAGCAGACCCACGTCCTGCCCACGCAGGATGATGACCTGCACTGGATCGCCCAAAGCATGGGCTACCCCGCCGTCAAGAACGGTTATTGCCCGTTCTTGACCGATCTGGACACCCACCGCGAGCTGGTCGCCAACGAGTTTGACAAGCTACTGGGCGGCGCGGAGGAAACCAAAAAACAGGAGTGCAAAGGCTGCAATGGTCAAAATAGGCCGTCAAAAGCAAACCTCCAAAGCGTCGATGGTCAAAGCAAACTGACACAGACCCTTGAGCTGCAGGATTTGCTGGCCCAGGTACCCGCTGAATTTACCGACTTTGCCAAACGCATCAGTGCCTGGGCCGAGCACCCACGCGTGCTGGGCTTGCGCGAAGAAAGCCGCGCCCGCCTGGTCCGTCTCGTGCAGCGCACCAGCACCTGGCTGCGTGAAGGCCGCGTCACCGAGCTGGCTGCCCTGCGCAGCGCCGACTTCATGGAACCGCTGCTGCGCCGCGAAAGCTATCTCGCCCTGCTATGGGAGCGCCCCAGCGTGCACGAACGCCTGCTCAAACTGCTGGGCAGCGCCCGCTGGCCGGCGCGCTACCTGCTGCAACACCCCGGCGTGATCGACGAGCTGGCCAGCGACGCCTGGCTGCACGAACGCTTCAACCCCGCCGACTTTGAACGCGAGCTCGCGCTGCGGATCAAATCCCTGCAATCCACCGGTGAAGACGACACTGAAACCCTGCTCAACCTGCTGCGCCGCGCCCACCACGCCGAGCTGTTCCGCACCCTGGCGCGCGATGTTGAGGGCGCATTGACCGTCGAACAAGTGGCCGACGACCTCAGCGCTCTGGCCGACACCATCCTGCGCATCACTATGGCATGGTGCTGGCAGCGTTTGAAAAACAAACACCGCCCCAACGCGGAAGATTTCCCCCAAATCGCCATCATCGGCTACGGCAAGCTGGGCGGCAAAGAGCTGGGCTATGGCAGCGATCTGGACATTGTTTTTGTCTTTGAAGACGATGCTGAATCAGCCGGTGAGGTGTATGGCGCGTTTGTCCGCAAACTCATCACCTGGCTGGACACCAAAACCTCCGAAGGCGATTTGTTTGAAATTGACACCGCCCTGCGCCCCAACGGCAACTCCGGCCTCTTGGTCACATCCTTCGCCGCCTTTTCAGACTACCAGGAAAAACGCGGCAGCAACACCGCCTGGACCTGGGAACACCAAGCCATGACCCGCGCCCGCTTCGTCGCCGGCTACGAGCCCCTGCGCGCCAAATTCGACCAGGTCCGCCAAAACGTCATCTCCGCCCCGCGTGATCTACCCGCCTTGAAGCAGGAAATCATCGCCATGCGCGATAAAGTTCGCACTGCCCACCCCGTCAAACCAGCGATGTTTGATGTCAAACACAGCCCGGGCGGCATGGTAGACGCCGAATTTGCCGTGCAATACCTCGTTCTAGCCCACAGCGCGGCGCATCCTGAATTGCAGGGGAATGTGGGGAATATTGCGTTGATGCGTTTGTCAGAAGCGGCTGGCCTGCTGCCCGCTGGCGTAGGTGAAAACGCCGCAGACGCCTACCGCAGCCTGCGCCACGTCCAACACGTCGCCCGGCTGGATGAGGCGCCCACGCAGGTGGCGTCATCTGAATTGCAGGTGGAACGGGATGCGATGTTGGGGCTTTGGCAAGCTGTATTTGCTATTTAATTTATAGCTTAATAAGCAATAAATACGCCGGCTAGAGGCCAAAAATACCCCAAAAACTGGTCGAATCAGCCCCCAGCCCGGATTTTGGCCACCAACGCCGTCGTCGAATACCCTTCGACAAAAGGAAGTGCCAGCGCCTTGCCGCCATAGCTTTCCACCAGCTGCGCTTCTTTCAACTTGGCCATGTCGTAATCGCCACCTTTGACGATGACCTGTGGTCGCAGTTCGTTGATGATCTCCAGCGGCGTGTCTTCCTCAAACCAGGTGACGAGGCTGACGGATTCCAGCGCGGCGATCAGGGTGGCGCGGTCGATGTCGGTATTGAGCGGGCGGTCGGGGCCTTTGCCGAGACGCTTGGCGGAGGCGTCGGTGTTCAGGGCGACGACCAAGCTGCCGCCCAGGCTACGCGCTTGGGCCAGGTAGGTGACATGGCCGGCGTGCAGGACGTCGAAAACGCCGTTGGTGAAGACGACGGGCTGCGGCAGGGCTTTGACGCGGGCGGCGGCGACTTGGCGGGAGGTGATTTTGTCTAGAAAACTCAAGCCGCGATTCAGGCAGGGATGGTGTCAATAAAGCTCTGCTTCTGCATCAGCTTTTCTTGCAATTTGGCCAGATTGGGGTGCGTATCGCGCCAGTCGATCTCTGGGAAGCGGAAGTCCAGGTAGCCCAACGCGCTGCCAACGGCGATGTCGGACAGGGTGAGATGGATGCCGGAACAAAAGGGTTTGTCACCCAGGCCGGTGCTCATGGCCTTCAGGCTGTCGTGTACTTTGCCGAGCTGGCGGTCAATCCAGACCTGGCTGCGCTGGGCTTCGGTGCGGCCGACCCAGGTGGCTTCCAGACGGGCGAGAATGGCGGCATCCAGCAGGCCGTCGGCCAGCGCTTCCCATGTTTTGACTTCGGCGCGCTCGCGGCCCGAGGCGGGGATGAGTCGGCCCACAGGGGACAGGATGTCGAGGTACTCGACGATCACGCGGGAGTCAAATAAGGCTTCGCCGGCTTCCATGATCAGGCAGGGCACTTTACCCAACGGGTTGGCGTGGGAGATGGTGGTGTCGGCGGCCCAGACGTTTTCTTGCACAAAGCTGTAATCGAGTTTTTTCTCGGCCATGACAATGCGGACTTTGCGGACGTAGGGGCTGGTCGTGGCGCCAATGAGTTTTAACATGCGGGAAATCAATCTGTAGTCACAATGCTTCTATTCTAGCTAGGGAATGTCCAATACAGCCTGATAGGGTTGGCTTGCAGGGTCATTGACAAGCCATTCCGTTGCCAATGATGCACCGCAACAACAGAGCCGCCTACAATTGACAGATGAACTCGACAACCACCACGACCAAAATCGCCCCATCTTTCCCTTTCACGTTCAGCGCCCTCTCCGAACTCACCGCCATCTCTCCCTTAGATGGCCGCTACGCCACTAAGCTGGCCAAATTGCGCCCTTTGATGAGCGAATTTGGCTACATGCAACGCCGCGTGCAGGTTGAAATCACCTGGTTTGTCGCCTTGAGCGACGCCGGCTTTGCTGAATTCAAGCCCTTGTCCAGCGAAGCGCGTGCTCACTTGGTGGACATTTTGACGAACTTCTCGGAAGTCGATGCCCAAGCCATCAAAGACATTGAAAAAGTCACCAACCACGACGTCAAAGCGGTGGAATACTGGCTGGCTGGTTATTTTGCAGCTAACAAAGAAGGTAATGGAGACTCCAAAACCTGGGTCAAAGGCCAGTTTGACGCCCTGCCCGAGTTGCACGCCATGCGTGGCTTCATCCACTTTGCCTGCACGTCTGAGGACATCAACAACACCAGCCACGCGCTGCAGCTCAAAGGCGCGCGCGACCAAGTTATTTTGCCCGCTATCGACGGCATCATTGCAAAACTGCGCGAGATGGCGCACAGCTTTGCCCATGTGCCGATGCTGAGCCGCACCCACGGCCAAACCGCCAGCCCCACCACCGTGGGCAAGGAAGTGGCC
>JAYVJL010000104.1:0-15830 GCA_043769295.1 Polaromonas sp.
GAAATGAACGCGGGCCGCCCCGGCGCGCGTGGCACTGCCGGTGCCGTATCCGCAATCGAGACCATCAGTGCAGTGACCCTGGCGACGCACGACATGGCGCGCGCGGTCCGGTTCTACCGGGCATTGGGATTACCGTGCACCACGGAGGAGAGGCCGCTGCGTTTACCAGTTTTGCGGTCGGGTCCGGTTCCCTCAACCTCATTGCCCCAGCGACGGATCGCTCCTGGTCGTGGTGGGGTCGCGTGATCTTCCACGTCGCCGACGTGGATGCCTTCCATCGACACGCCGTAGCAGAGGGTCTGAAGCCCGACTTCGCGCCTTGCGACGCCGCGTGGGGCGAGCGCTACTTCCACATCACCGACCCGGACGGACATGAGTTAAGTTTCGCGCGCGCCTTGGGCTAGGCGCAAAGCCGCGCGCGCACGCTCACGCGCAACGAAGCTGCCTCACAGATCGCCCGGCGTTTACGCGATCGGGTTGACATCTTCGAGCAAGGGCGGGATGCCAACGCACGCAGACCCGTGCCCACAAAAAGAGTCAGGCAACTCGCCGAAAACGTCAGCGCTCGACGTTAGGGAACGAGGGATGTGGAATTCCGCGCAACAGTCCGTCCAGCCAGGGGTCGTCTCAGAACTCGGCAAATAAAGCACGCTAAGGCATAGCCCCTTGCAGCGACGCAATCAGCGGACAGGAAACGTTTCCCTTCCGTGCATGACAGGCACACACAAGCTCGGTCAACACGGCTTCCATGCGCGCCAGGTCGGCCATCTTTTCGCGCACGTCCTGGAGCTTGTGCTCGGCTAGGTGGCTGGCTTCATCGCAGTGAGCGCCATCGTCCAATCTGAGTAGTTCGGCGATTTCATCCAGGCTAAAGCCCAGCCGCTGGGCCGATTTCACAAACCGCACCCGCGTCACATCCGCCTCACCATACCGGCGAATACTGCCGTAAGGCTTGTCCGGCTCAGGCAGCAGTCCCTTGCGCTGATAAAACCGGATGGTCTCCACATTGACCCCAGCCGCCTTGGCAAAAACGCCAATGGTCAGATTCTCAAAAATAGTTTGCATACCGCTTGACTCCGTACATGACTACGGAAGTAAGCTTAAGCTATCCACTCAATATTCGAAAGGAAAAACGCATGACTGAGCCACAAAACGGGCGCGGTGCTCTCTTCGCTGGCGGGCTGGCTGCCCTTCTCGCTTCGACCTGCTGCCTGGGGCCGCTGGTTCTGATCGCCTTGGGCTTCAGCGGTGCCTGGATCGGCAATCTGACAGTGCTGGAACCGTATCGACCCGTTTTCATCGGCGCGGCGTTGGTGGCTCTGTACTTCGCCTGGCGGCGCATCTTCCGGCCGGCAACCGCCTGCAAGCCCGACGAGGTGTGCGCGGTCCCGCAGGTGCGTAGCACCTACAAGCTTATTTTCTGGGTGGTGTCCGCGCTGGTATTCATCGCGCTTGCCTTTCCGTACGTCGTTCCATTTTTCTATTAATTAGGAGTTCACCATGAAAAAAATGTTTGCTTCCCTCGCTCTCCTCGCCGTCGTTGCCCCGGTGTGGGCCGCCACCCAGACCGTCACCCTGTCGGTGCCTGGCATGACTTGCTCGGCCTGCCCGATTACCGTCAAGAAGGCGATTTCCAAGGTCGAAGGCGTCAGCAAAGTTAAGGTGACATTCGAGCCACGCGAAGCGGTCGTCACCTTCGACGATGCCAAAGCCAGCGTGCAGAAACTGACCAAGGCCACTGAGGACGCGGGCTATCCATCCACACTCAAGAATTAATCATGCAAAACCCGAAAACGCTGATGCAGGTCGGCGTGATTGGCACGGTGCTGGTGGCGCTGTGCTGCTTTACCCCGATTCTGATCATCCTGCTTGGTGTGGTCGGCTTATCCGCCCTCACCGGATATCTCGACTACATACTGATGTCCACACTTGTAGCGTTCATCGGCTTGACCATTTACGCAGTCCGACGCAAAAACAATGCCTATGCTTGCTGCGCACCAACCAGAACCGGAGAAAAGAAATGATCGAAATAAACGTCGACGGCATGACCTGCTCGTCCTGCGCCACGCACGTCAAGGACGCTTTGGAAAGGATTCCCGGCGTAAGCAATGCCTCGGTGTCCTATCCCGAGAGCAAGGCGCAGGTACTGGCTGAGGCTGGTTCCAGTCGCGACCAGATGCTGGCCGCCATCACTGCGTTGGGTTATCAGGGCACTTTCGAAAAACGCAACTCCAGAAAGATTGCCGTAGCTGAAGTAAGCGGCATTGGCTTGCATGTTGCCGTCATCGGCAGCGGCGCAGCCGCGATGGCAGCGGCACTGAAGGCCGTCGAGCAAGGCGCGAAAGTCACGCTGATCGAGCGCGGCACCATCGGTGGCACTTGCGTCAATGTTGGCTGCTTGCCGTCCAAGATCATGATCCGCGCCGCCCACATCGCCCATCTGCGCCGCAAAAGCCCATTTGACGGCGGCATCGCAGCGACGGTGCCGGCGATTGACCGCAGCAAACTTCTGGCCCAACAGCAGGCCCGTGTCGATGAACTGCGCCACGCCAAGTACGAGGGCATCCTGGAAGGCAACCCGGCTATCACCGTGCTGCGTGGTGAAGCTCGTTTCAGGGACGGTCAGAGTCTCGCCGTCCGTTTGAATGATGGCGGCGAGCGCGTGGTAGCGTTCGATCGCTGCCTGGTCGCCACCGGTGCCAGCCCGGCCGTGCCGCCGATCCCCGGCGTGAAAGAGTCACCCTACTGGACTTCGACCGAGGCCCTGGTCAGCGACACCATCCCCGAGCGCCTGGCCGTGATCGGTTCGTCGGTGGTGGCGCTGGAACTGGCGCAAGCCTTTGCCCGGCTGGGCAGCCAGGTCACGATCCTAGCTCGCAGCACGCTGTTCTTCCGCGAAGACCCGGCCATTGGCGAGGCCGTTACCACCGCCTTCCGTGCCGAAGGGATCAAGGCGCTGGAGCACACGCAGGCCAGCCAGGTTGCACATGTGGACGGCGAATTCGTGCTGACCACGGGGCACGGCGAAGTACGCGCCGACAAGCTGCTGGTCGCTACCGGCCGAACTCCTAATACGCGCAGCCTAGCGTTGGAAGCGGCGGGTGTCGGCGTGAATGCGCAGGGGGCCATCGTCATCGACAAAGGCATGCGCACCAGTGCGCCGCACATCTATGCCGCCGGCGACTGCACCGACCAGCCGCAATTCGTCTATGTGGCAGCGGCGGCCGGAACCCGTGCGGCCATCAACATGACAGGCGGAAACGCGGCCCTCAATCTGAGCGCGATGCCGGCGGTCGTGTTCACCGACCCGCAGGTCGCCACGGTTGGCTACAGCGAGGCGCAAGCGCATCAGGACGGGATCGAGACCGACAGCCGCCTGCTCACGTTAGATAACGTCCCGCGTGCGCTCGCCAATTTCGACACACGCGGCTTTATCAAGCTGGTCATCGAGGAAGGCAGCGGACGACTCATCGGCGTGCAGGCCGTGGCCCCGGAAGCGGGCGAACTGATCCAGACGGCGGTGCTGGCAATCCGGAACCGCATGACAGTGCAGGAACTGGCTGACCAGTTGTTCCCCTACCTGACGATGGTTGAGGGGCTGAAGCTGGCGGCGCAGACCTTCAGTAAGGACGTGAAGCTACTTTCGTGCTGCGCAGGCTGAAGCGCTTTCTCATTGGCGCCAAACCTTCGCTATTCGCAAATTGTCTTGAAGGGACGCACAGTACGTGCGCCAGCGCACAGACCACGATCCGCAGGAAGCCCAAGATGGCAAAATTCAACGGGTGTCCGTTCAAAGGAGATTAAGATGGCGAAATGCGACTCGTGCGGAAACGATTACGACAAAGCCTTTCAGGTGGTGGCACAAGGCAAGACTTATACGTTCGACAGTTTTGAATGCGCGATCCATAAACTCGCGCCGACCTGCGCGCATTGCGGTGTGCGCATCATCGGCCACGGCCTGGAGAAGGGCGACCGGATGTTCTGCTGCGACCACTGCGCCGAGCATTCGGGCGTGAAGGAACTGCGCGACCGCGCCTGATCCAATGACATACGCTTCAATCGTGAAGGCTTTATATAAGGAGAATGGACATGCAACAGCTTAAAGACCTGATGAGCCGCGACGTGAAGGTGATCAGTCCCGATATGACCATCAGGGACGCCGCGAAAAAGATGCGCGATGGGGACTTCGGAATGCTGCCGGTCGGCGAAAATGATCGCATGATAGGAACGATCTCGGATCGCGACATCGCGATTCGCGCCGTCGCCGAGGGCAAGGACGCCGGCACCAAAGTTCGTGACGTGATGACCGAAGGGATCGCCTGGGCCTACGAGGACGATTCGGTCGAAGACGCCGCCAAGATCATGAGCCAACGCCAAGTGCGGCGTTTGCCGGTCGTGGATCGCGACAAACAGCTGGTCGGCATCGTTGCACTGGGCGATTTTGCCGTCGAAAGTTCGGAAATTCGGCCGGCTGCCGAAGCGCTTTCGGAAATCTCGAAACCATCCTAGCCCGCTCTAACCCCGGTAACATTTCGGCCACTGCGGGTCTAGCCGGCCGCGCGACGGGCAGACGCAGACCCGAGGCTGCGCATCGGCGCGCACGGCCAGCCAACGTGACGACGAGCCGCCAAATTACTTCTTCGGGCGCAGCTCGTTGACACCTTCCTCGATTGCGCCGAGCGCCATGCGACGGCGCCAGATATCGATCAGCGCCATCGCCAGGGCAAGGACCAGCGGCCCCAGCACGAAGCCGGTCGCGCCGAAGGCAAAGACGCCTCCGAGCACACCGATGAAGACGGGCACCGTGTGGATGCGCAGCCTGTTCTTGACCAGCAGCGGATAGAGCAGGTTGTCGATCAGCCCCACAACCAGTGTTCCCCACGCCGTGAGCAGCAGCGCCTTGTTCCAATCGCCATCGATAGCCAGGTAGGCGGCCGCGGGAACCCAGATCAGCGCCGCTCCGAACAGCGGGAGGATTGCGAGTATCGCCATCACCGCACCCCAAAGAATCGGTGACGGAAGACCCAGCCACCAGAACATCAGCCCGCCGAGTGTCCCCTGCACGACCGCGACGGCGAGCGTGCCGAACACGACGGCGCCGAGCGTGTCGCGGATGTTGTTGCGAACCTGCTCGTTCTCGCGCGGCGAAAGCGGCACCAACTGCTCCAGGACGCGCAGTATCCTGTACTTGTCGCGAACGAAGTAGAACAGCAGGAAAAGCGTGACCAGCGCTGTGATCGCGAAGTCCATCGCTCCATACAACGCCCCGCGCACGCCTTTGGCTACCGCACCCGTCGCCTGGTGCACCTGTTCGTCAAGATCGACCTCGCGCTCGATCCATTCACGTACTGGCGCGAGCCATGGGAATCGTTCGATCGCGAGCTTCCAGCGATCAGTGTCGACGAGCTTGCGCGCGGTCGCGCTGCTGGCGACGGCTTCGCTGCCGACCTGGCGAACGAGGAGCGTCGCTGGCAGCGCGATCGCCAGCGTGACCACTATCACGGCCAGCGCGGCGGAAATCGATGGCCACTTCCTGAACCTTGCGAGGATGCGCTCATGCAGCGGATGGGACAGCACGGCAAGCACCAGCGCCCAGGTGATCGCCGGAACGAATGGCTTCACGAGCAGCCAACAAAGCCAGCCGACGACGACACTTGCGCCCGCCAGCACCAGCATCAACAGGCGCTCGCGAGTCAGCCAGGGGTCGTTATGGCGGGTAGCCATCGCAGGTTCCGGTTGCGCAAGCTGGCGACTCAAACTCGCATCGAACGCACAATCGACATCCCAGTGCGAATCGGCACGCCCCGGCACGGCGCAGGCATCGATCCTGTTGGCGGGAGCTTGCGCGGTCCGACAGAAAGAATTGATGTTTTCCGATTGACAGGAGCATGGAGCGGGCGACGGATTTCGCATTAGGGCTTCGCCAATACGACGATCAATTAGTATATCAGCACATATGTGCACGAAATCTCGCCCGAACAGCAGCCGCTGGAACCTGACCTCGTCCGCGCCCAGCGCGACATCCACTGGGCTGAGCAACCGGTTTCTGGTTTTCGTCTACCCGACGTGATGGGGCACCTTCCCGGCCCGCTCAAAGGCTACCTCGACCGGATCATGACGCCGGGCTTTGCTTTCCGCCATGTCTCACCTGATAAATGGGACAAGCTGCTGACAGGCCGCACGGCAGACCTGATCACGACAATGGACACGCCGCCGCTGAAGTTCTCGCACCGCGGATTCGGCGAACTCAATGTGGCACTTACCCACAGCGCTGGCGCGATCGTGACTGGCTACGTGGTACCAGGCGGCGCTGGGCGGCGGCTGGATGGACAGCGATCCATGGCTGTTGGCGCTGCCGCCGGGAGTGTCGGTGTTGCCGTCGATCCTGCTGGCCAGCTGCCCCGACCGCGCGACCGACGAGGCGGGTGCTGCGTAGGCGCATTCTGACAGGAGAATCAGCAGGAGATGACTGTACCGGGCGCAAGCGCTGTGTAGCATCGGTTAAATGAATGCTTCAGAAAAATTCCCAGTTTTGCTGGATGCCGCGCGACGGGCTCTGCACCCGATGGTCTCTCGTGATCACAGTGGAGACGGTGCCCAGGATCCACCGCGTCTTCCACCATTGCCGCCGCCTTCGCCGCCGTCACCCGACCGGACGCCAGAGCCAGTGCGCGATCCGCACCGCCCGGAGCATCCCGATCCGGTGCGAGAGCCGCCCTCCGATAGGCCGCTGGGGGCCGTCACGTCCGCGTGAATCGAGGCGCGGCATCTTCCTCGCTTGTTTGCATTTCACAGCCCGCACCTCCCCCTGTCAACGCTTCGCCCACACCCTTACGAATGTGTACGCATGACTCGGGGTCGCCGTAGCTGGTTAAGCCTTCAACGTATGAAACTTTCCTTGCTTAAGCCAGCCTGCCAAGCACCTCAAGTTGCCCCGACCAAGGTGACGCGAGCTGGTTCAGTCATCCATGTTGATCAATACAATGATATGACGTATATGGTGGACTGTTAATCCGTAGGTCCCTGGTTCTAGCCCAGGTCGAGGAGTCAAAATTAGTCAATGAAATCAATCCCTTGCGAGAAATCGTCGGGACTTTTTCTTTGTGCTGTACGATTGGATGAACTTCAGACACTAGCCCAGATGAGCACCCTTCCTCAACCACATCGTGCACCAAACCTTTCTACTTCCTATTACTGGAATGGCGAGGTCATCCGCAGCCGTAGTGTGAGCGATATCGTGCTATCAGGCACGGTCGATGTGGCCTCGCCTTCTGCAAGACTGATGGCAGATTGGGAAAGAGAAATATCGTTGCATTTGAGCCTGGAACCCGGAGACGTAGAAGCCTTGCCGTTGGCACGGGCGCGTGCGCGCTGGCCAGACTACCGCCACTGCGTACAGGCGGTGTCTGATTGGACCATCGCGCTCGGTCTACAGGATGTACTTGCCTCAAGTGAGGTTGCCCTGATGGCTTGCCGTGGTGCCAAGTACCACCATGATGGCGAGCAATATGGTGGTGCTGCCTTTTGCAATCTCTTCCTGAGTGAGGATAAGGGGCTGGACTTGCATTTCGCATCTACAGGTCATCGCATCCCATTGGTCAGGGGTACGGTTGTGATATTCGATACAGGCCAGCCTCACGCCGTCATTCAACGCAACGGTAACGGCAATGGCCATGGCTTCAATGCGGCTGACTTCCCGCCGGACCACGATTGCACCCTGGTATTCCTGACCTGGGAGCTTCCCATTGAAAACGTCCTCGTTGGGCATGCACTTGGGATTACCTTCGACATCACCCCTTCGACCGCGTCGCTGCTGGATGATGAGCAGGTCTGGGTGAACGGCGTACGCGTCGGTGTGTGCCCGGATTCTGGTCGGTGGTGTCAGGCTGACTAGCTATCTCATCAAATCGCGGGCGGTGAGAACGCTCTGATGCATAAGCCCATCAGGATATACGGAACAGGCCGCGCACCCAAAATGAATGCAAAAGCGCGAACAATTCGTTTCGAAAGTGGAACAAGGCCCCCTCGCCGCCGTGACTGAATTTATTGAAATACAGCGGGTATTAGCCAACTCCAAAGATGCGGCTGTACGCATACGTTCATTTGTGGAGCGGCGACCGGCCCGGTTCACGGGGCGCTGATACCCAATTATGCAATCACGCAGCTACTTGTCAGACCGACGCTTGGAAGCCGTGAACAAGCCCAGCCCCAACACAAAGCTGATGCCACCGTAAATGGCCCATTTGGTTTGTCCGGTCATGAAGCTGCCAGGCAGCACATTGATGCCCTGCAAAAACCAGATCACACCCAGGGCCATGAGCAACAGCCCAACAATACGCAACACAGTTTTCATAAGTGACTCCTTCAGCACATTATGAGCCACCGCTTTGCTTGACAAAGCAGGCATGGAGGCCGACAAATCTGCCGCCATGGCTCGCCGCAACGCCAACGTCTTTATAACGCACTCAACGCTTGTTAAAGCGTGATCCCAATCTCAGCCAACACCTCAACCGTGTGTTCACCCAGTGTGGGCGCAACGCGTGCCATCACCGTGGGCGTATTACTCATCCGCACAGGCGGGCGCAATTGACGCAAGCAGCCTTCAAGCGGGTGTTCTACATCAACCCAGCCACCGGTCGCAGCCAGATGCGGATCGGTCAACAAATCGGGCAACTTCATCATCGGCATGGCGGGTATGCCACGCGCCACCAGTTCGGCCAGCCAATAATTGCTGGTATTTTCAAGCAGCTTGGTTTGCACATAGCCGTACAGCTCGTCAATGTGTGCAATGCGTGCTGTTTGGGTCGTAAAACGCGCATCTTGCGTGAACAAATCCGGCTCATCCACCAGTGCTAGAAACGCCTTCCAATGCGCATCGTTGTAGACCAGTGCACAGACGTAGCCATCCTGCGTTTGATACGGTTTGCGATTCGGTGCCAGCATGCGGCTGTGGCCCATGGTGCCACCAGCAGCGTTAACGACGGGCGGTTGCCAGGTCTCGCCGCCCAGGTGTTCACCCAGTACAAACTGCAGCATGCACTCGAACATCGGCACCTCGACATGCTGGCCCTGCCCTGTTCCATTCTTTTTGTCGCGCGCCAGCAAGGCGGCCATCACGGCATGCACCATGTTGAGTGCGGTCACGCGGTCGGCAAACGTAGCGGGCACGTAGCGCGGTTCGGGGCTGCCGCTTTGCGTCATCAGCCAGGGGATGCAGGCCACGCCCTGGATCAAATCGTCATACGCCGGCAAGTTTTCATACGGCCCACCCTGCGAGTAGCCGTAGGCTCCGCACACCACCAAACGCGGATTCAGCTGGTGCAGCGTCGCAAAATCCAGCCCCAGCCGCGCCATGGACGCGGGGCGGATGTTGTAGGTCAGCACATCGGCGGTTTCACACAGTTTGAGCAACGCGGCACGTTCGGCAGGTTGGGTCAAATCCAGCACCACCGAGCGCTTGTTGCGGTTGGCATTGATGAAAATATGCCCCATCCCCGCATGACGCATCGGCCCGGCATGGCGCATGATGTCACCCGCTGGCGGTTCTATTTTGATGACGTCTGCCCCATAGTCGCCCAAAATCTGGGTCGCATACGGACCCAGCACCACGCCGGTGAGGTCGATGATGCGGTAGCCGCTCAGGGCACCGTCAGGTACAGAAGAAGTGGAAACACCCATCACTCTGGCTGAATACCCGCCAGTTTTACCCAGCCCGACCATTTTTTGATCTCGGCATCAATGGTCTTGGCCAGCGCCGCAGGGTCTTGCACGTCCAGATCAATACCCGCATTGGCCATTTTTTCCTTCACCTCAGGTTTGGCCAACACGGCACGGAAGGTCTCAGACAATTTTTTGGCAGCGTCTGCCGGGATGTTGGCCGGTGCCATCAAGGCAAACCAGGCGCTGACTTCATAGCCCTTCACCGTCTCGCCAATCGGGGGCACGGTGGGTGCTTTACCGGCGCGCTTGGCTGTGGTCACGCCCAAACCGCGCAGACGTCCGCCATTGATCTGTGTCACCGCATTGCCCACATCGGCAAACGCAAATTGCAGTTGTCCGCCCATCAAGTCTGTCAACGCCGGCGGAATGCCTTTGTATGGTACACCCAATGCCTCAAAACCACCCAGTTGCGCCATCAAAGCGCCAGAGACCAAAGAGCCGGACGAGCCGTGGCCATAAGCCAGCTTGTTGGCTTTGGCGTAGGTCAAAAACTCCTTCATATCTTTGGCAGGAAAGTCGGGTTTGACCATCAAAATAAAACCGGTTTCACCGATCTTGCCAATAGGGGTGAAGTCTTTCACCGGGTCATAAGGCAGTTTTTTGTACAAACTCACGTTGGCAGCCTGCGTGGTACTGGTGGTGACCAAGAGCGTGTACGGGTCGGCCGTGGCTGATTTCACCGCATCCGCACCGGGAATGCCGTTGGCACCGGCCTTGTTTTCTACCGCAATCGGCTGGCCGAGGGCCTCACTCATGGCCTGCGCCAAAATGCGGCCGACGTTGTCTGTGGCGCTGCCTGCGGGGAAAGGCACGACGAATTTCAACGGTTTGGTCGGAAAGTTTGAGGCGGCCTGCGCCAAAGCCGTCTGGCTAAAAACCGCTGCACCTAGCGTCAAAACAGCCGTAGCCATCAATCTGGACGTCAATTTCATAAACACACCTTCGTAGATATTTAAAAAAACAGCAACGTCGAACTTACCATGTTTGGTACATTTTGTCAGACAACCAAGCACCCGAATTACTATAAATAACATAGCATTCTAGGCAACAAATACGCCGGCTAGATGCCAATTTGAGCATAAAATTCACTATTTAAGTTAATTTGAAAGCAATTTCAACTCCAAACCAGCTTTGTGCGGCGCGGTCAGATGTTTGAGCAGCAAGCGGTAGGTGTCCAAGTCAAACGCCAAGCTGCTGTTGGAGGAGATGACATCGTCCAGTTCCGCCTCGTTTTGCACCGTCGCCAAGTGGCACCACTGGTCAAAGACGTGCATATCTGTGCGGCCCGTTTGCGCGTTGTACTCTCGCAGGGCGATTTTGCCGGCATGCGGCCAAACCCGCAGCTGTTGCTGTTTCAGCGCCAGTTTCAGGCGCAGATGGTGCAATTCTGGCTTCTCGCCACCGCAGCACACGCCCTTGCAGCGGCCGATTTGGTGGGCAAAACACCTGCCACCGCCTGATTTTGCGGACTCCAAACCCAGCACCTGATGACACAAACCATGCGTATCGGCCAACTCCCGCAAACCTCTCAGGGCCTGGTTTTTGGAGCGGTACACGCCGTACATCTGCCCAAACTCACGCGGCTGCAGATCGTCGCCGCGCACCAGGGTCATCAGCGGGCGGGCGCTCGGGTCCTCATCCAGCCGCCAAACGCACAGGGTGCGTTCACGGCGCAACTGACGGTTCAAGAGCGGCTGCATCGCTTTGACAAGCCGCGCCTCCAGCAAGAGCGCACCCAGCTCGCCCGCCGTCTCCATCCACTCCACACGGCGGATCTCCTGCGCAATCCGCATTTCCCGCGCTTCCCGCCCGGCGGCTTGAAAATGCGACATCACACGGCTGCGCAGTTTGATGCTTTTGCCGATGTAGAGCGGGATTTGAGCCGTCTTGGCAGATACATAACCACCTTGCTCTGTCTTCTCGGTGGCCTCGCCATAGAACAAATACACCCCTGCCGACTCGGGCATGTCTGCCACATTCGTCTCCAAATACGGCGGCAAGGCGGCGCTGCCCTGCATCAAGAGCTGCGCCTGCTGGCTGACGGTGTCTGCGCCAAGCTCCCGCGTCGCCACTTGCAAAAAGCCCTGCACCAAGTCCACATCACCCATGGCGCGGTGGCGGGATAATGTGGATAAACCATGCCGCTGCATGATGGCGTCCAGCCCGTGGCTTTTGTGTTGCGGGTAGAGTTTGCGCGATAGCCGCACCGTACACAGCGTTTTGACCCGGAGCGTCACGTCCATACGGGCATATTCATTGAGCAAAAAGCCGTGGTCAAAGCGCACGTTGTGGGCGACCAGAACGGCCCCGTCCAGCAGCTTCAGCAGCGCCGCGCCGACTTCATCAAAAGGGGGCGCATCGGCGACCATGGCGTTGCTGATACCGGTGAGGTTTTGGATCAACGGCGAAATCCGCGTGCCGGGGTTGACCAGCGTGCTCCAGCGCGCCACCTCCTGACCGTTTTCCACGCGCACGGCGGCTATTTCGGTGATACGGCAATCCAGCGGGTTGCCGCCGGTGGTTTCAAGGTCTAAAAGAACGTAACAAGGCAGCATAGGTGTGCGATGTTACGCCCACTTGGGACGAGAACCGATGGCCCGTTTGATAACCGCTTAATTTGCGGCAAAGCAATACATCAAACCACCGCCACCCGTGGCTTTGAGCGAGGCCATGTCGCAGCCGCGCGACGCATGTGATGCATTCCAGGATTTGGCCGGTGCAGACTCGTCCAGACCCGAACGATCATGGTGGCCCACCATGGCAGAGCCAGTCGTGCTCGATGTCCAGTTGCCGCACGTCGTGTCTGTGGTGGCGGCCGCATTGGCGCGGCCATCGGCGGTAGAGCCGGTCAGAATGTCATGCATGTTGACAGGATCAACGCGCCCACTGATGGTTTCGCCCTTTTCCGTCAATGAGGTTGTTTTGCTCAACTTGTTGTTTGCACTGTGCAGATCATCCACACTGGTCGCCACCACCACGCCCTTGGCGTTTTGCCACGGGCCTTTGCCAATGCGGTCACGCGCATTGACGGGTGCTGCGCCAGTGGTGCTGAGGTAGGCGCGCCAGTTTTTGCCACCCGCGCCAGCATCAGTCGCCAGCTTGTTGCAATAAGCATCCGCCCCCGCCAAACCACCAAAATCCGCACCCTTGCCGGCGTTGGCACTGGTCAAAAAGAAGCTCATCGAATTGGTAGACCCCATTTTTGCCGACATGCCCGCCCCCATCCCCATCTGCGAGCAAGCGCCCAAGAGCACGACGGCAGAGGAAATACAGGCTACTTTGGCGAGATGGCGAACAGAGCGGGTCACAGATAAGCGGGTCATGGAAGTATCCTTGTTGTTAAGTGGTGTAGATTCAGCAGCGTATCGCTTAGTTCAATCAAAAACCTCAGTAGAAACCAGCAGTTGTGATGAAAACTTTGTCACCTAGTCGCCACCTGAATCCCTGACTTCATGGCAATATGACGCCATGCAAATACAGACAAACACATCATCCAAGCCACCCTTTCTCCCCCAAATCACCCTTTACCAGCGCTGGCTGCGCGAGCATCGCGGTTTGACCTTTGAATCTTACGATGCACTGTGGAAGTGGTCGGTCACGGATCTGAACGGGTTTTGGCAGAGCGTGTGGGATTATTTTGACCTGCGCTCATCGACCGAATATACCGCCGTGTGCGACCGCTCCGCTTCCGAGCGCATGGTCGATGTGAAGTGGTTCACCGGTGCGCGGGTCAACTACGCGCAGCAGGTGTTCAGGCATGTGGATGTGGCCCACGCGGGGGGCTTCCCCGCCATCATCAGCCACAACGAGAAAAGTCTGGGCAATGAAGCCGCCAAGGAGATGAGCTGGCCCGAGTTGAAGCAAAAAGTCGCGTCCCTCGCCTTGCACCTGCAGGCACAGGGCGTGGCGCCGGGCGACCGGGTGGCCGCCTACCTGCCCAACACGCCCGAGGCGATGGTGGCGTTTTTGGCCACCGTGAGCATTGGCGGCGTGTGGAGCATCTGCGCGCCCGACATGGGGACCAACGCCGTTTTGGACCGCTTCAAACAGATCGAACCCAAGGTGCTGATTGCCTGCGACAGCGTGACCTTTGCCGGCCGCGACTTTGACCGCCTGGCCGTGGTCGCCGAGCTGTGCGCCGCTCTGCCCAGCGTGCGGCATGTGGTGCTGCATGACAACCTGGGCACGCTGGATGCGGCGCGGCATGATCCTCAACACCCGGGCTTTAATGCTATACATTTCATAGCTAATAAGGCATATTTCACGCCGGCTACTGGCCAAAATGACCACCAAACCGACGCGTTTGAACCACTTTGGCTGCCGTTTGACCACCCGCTGTGGATTGTCTACTCCAGCGGCACGACCGGGCTGCCCAAACCCATCGTGCACGGCCACGGCGGCACGGTGGTGGTGGCGATGATGGGCAAGGTCATCCACAACGACGTGGGCTGCAGCTACGCCGCCAACAGCCTGGGTGAGCGCTACCACTGGTACAGCTCGACCGGCTGGGTGATGTGGAACGCGCAGGTCAGCGGCCTGTTGGGCGGCACGACCTGCTGCATTTTTGATGGCAGCCCGGGCGGCAGCACGGTGGACGCGGCTGGCAACAAAATCGCCCCCGACTACACCACCTTGTGGCGCTTTGCCGCCGAACTCGGTGTGACCTACTTTGGCGCAGGCGCGGCGTTTTTTGGCAACTGCCTGAAAGCGGGCATTGATTTGGCGCAATGCGGCGATTTGTCACGCATCCGCGCGCTGGGCACGACCGGCTCGCCGCTCTCCCCCGAGGCGCAACGCTGGGGGACAGAGCAGTTTGCCAAGATCGGCACGCCGGACATCTGGTGGGCGAATATTTCGGGCGGGACGGACTTTGCCGGTGCCTTCATCGGCGGCAACCGCGAATTGCCGCTGGTGGCTGGCGAGATGCAATGCCGCGAGCTGGGCTGCGCCGTTGAAGCCTGGAACGAGCAAGGCGAGCCCGTCATCAACGAAGTCGGCGAACTGGTCTGCAGCCAGCCCATCCCGTCCATGCCGCTCTTCTTTTGGGGAGATGTGGATAAAAAACGTTATATATCAAGCTACTTCGACACCTACCCCAACGTCTGGCGGCATGGCGACTGGCTCAAAGTCAGGCTGGACGGCAGCTGCATCATCTACGGCCGCAGTGACGCCACCATCAACCGCCACGGCCTGCGCATGGGCACGAGTGAACTGTACAGCGCCGTCGAAGCCCTGCCCGAGGTGATGGATTCGATGGTCGTCGACCTTGAATACCTGGGCCGCGAAAGCTACATGCCTCTCTTCGTCGTCCTGCAAACCGGCCTCACACTAGACGACGCGATGCGCATCAAGCTGGTCAACGCCATCAAAACCGCCCTGTCACCCCGCTTCGTCCCCAACGACATCTTCCAAGTCGCCGAAATCCCGCGCACCTTGTCGGGCAAAAAGCAGGAGCTGCCAATCAAAAAACTGCTGCTTGGTCAGCCGATTGAGAAAGTGGTGAACAAAGACGCCATGGCGAATCCGGGGTGTCTGGATTGGTATGTGTCGTTTGCGGAGGGCAGGAAGACGGAAAATGCCTCAATTTAGAGGTATATTTTGCTGTAGCCGGCGTATTTATTGACTAATTAGCTATTTTATTTATAGCAATCATTTTTCATCTAACCAACATGCTCAACCGCCTGCGATATTTTAACTTGAAATTTGTTGCATTTGCATCAAATACATGATGTGATCGCATCATGAATGCAAAAACCGTAGCACCCTATCTCGCAACCAGCCGAGAAAAAACGCTGTCTGCGCTAGGGAAGTTCATTGATATTGATGCGCTGCATGGCCTTGCGCAATCGCCTGCTTTCGTAGGGGTGCGGGAAGGCAAGGCTTGGGCAGATGAGGGCATCAACCTTCCTGTGGCTCCTGCTACATTCAACAGCGAAAAAGCCGTTTCCATCCTGCGCCAAGGCATCTCCAGCCGGGCGATTGAGCCGCTGTCTGATTTGTTTGGCGTGGGTAAGGGGGATGTTGCGGCTTACCTGGACCTGGACCGCACCACCGCCCTGCGCCGCGCCAACAAAGACCAGGCGCTGCCCATGCACGCGGCTGAGGGGGTG
>JAYVJL010000105.1:0-15516 GCA_043769295.1 Polaromonas sp.
AAACGCCCTTAGAAATCTTTCAATCTCTAAAGGCGTTCAAGTTTTGTGGTGCGGCTGGCAGGAATTGAACCCACGACCCTCTGGTTCGTAGCCAGATACAACAGGATTTTTTGGCATTGACAAAAATCATAAATACTGTTTAAAATCAAGTACTTATATATAAATACTGTCCAACCACATCCATCCAAATCCAATACTGTCCAACCTTTTTTCGGACACGGTTCGGACACGGAATTGCTGGCCAAGGCAAGTAGAAAGAGTTCATGGGCAAGCTTACTGTCAAAAAAATCGACAACACGAAGCCAAAAGATCAACCATTCAAAATTTCGGATGGGGATGGTCTACAACTGCGAATTGCAGCCGATGGCACCAAAACCTGGCTGGTGAGATACATGTTGGACGGACGGGAAAGGCAGTATCGTTTACCAGAACTCTATGGTGACGGAAACGGAAAACTGGGTCTAAAACAAGCCCGAGAGCAAAGCGCTCTGATTCGAAGCATGGCACGCCAAGGAATTGATATTCAAGTGAAACTTGAAACTGAACGGAAAGCAGCTTTAAAACAACAGGAAATTGAAGCTGAGAAATCCAAAACTCTTATAGATTTGTTTGAAGAGTGGGTCAAAACAGTTAACCGTAAAGACGAAGGCAAAGACTTACGAAGGACATTTACTAGCGACGTATTCCCAATTGCTAGTCGACTTAATTTGAGTGACGTACAACCTGAACACATAGAAATCATGCTTCGAAAGGTTGTTGATCGAGGGGCAAATCGAGTTGCGGTACTTTTATTTGCTGACCTTAAGCAAATGTTTAGATGGGGTAGTCAAAGACGAGTTTGGAGAAACCTTTTTGAAGACCCGACGTCTGAGGTTGCGCTCAAATCGATTTTGCCTAAAACTTACACAGGCGAAGAAAGAACACGCACATTATCTGATTCGGAGATTCTAGATTTAGCAAACAAGCTCCCAGCTTCAGGACTAACGCCGAAAAGTCAAATTGCGATTTGGCTAATGATATCAACATGCACCAGAGTCGGAGAACTCATCAAAACTCGATGGGAAGAGATTGACTTTGAGACTGGAATTTGGGTCATACCAAAAGAAAATGCCAAAAATGGAAAACAGCATACCGTTTTCCTATCTGATTTTGCAAAAAATAAATTTGAGCAGCTACAGCATTTGTCTGCAAGCGAAACTTGGTGCTTCCCTGACAAGAATAACGCTTCACATCTTTGTATCAAATCAATAAGCAAACAAATTCATGATCGTCAATTAGCAGCGCGTGGACAAAAGCCTTTAAAAAATCGTTCCAAACATTCAGATGCGTTGATACTTTGCAATGGTGAGTGGACGCCGCACGATCTGAGGAGAACTGGGGCAACAATGATGCAAGCTCTCAACATTGATCCAATTGTGATCGAGCGAGTTTTAAACCATGTGGAACCAAATAAGTTACGACGAACTTATCAAACATTTGACTATAGCGAAACAAAAAAAGACGCATGGCTTAAACTTGGAAAACGACTTTCAGAACTCGTTATAAAACCGACATCAACAGCAAAAGAAAACTCAAATGCTGAAATGTGAATTCTCGAAAATGCAACTACCCGAGATTACTTTTAGACAGCATTGGACGCTATCGGATGCATGCCATGACGA
Organism: Polaromonas sp.; assembly: GCA_043769295.1. GTDB lineage: Bacteria > Pseudomonadota > Gammaproteobacteria > Burkholderiales > Burkholderiaceae_C > Aalborgiella. The sequence continues at coordinate 1,662 of JAYVJL010000105.1, forward strand.
CGTAGTCAACTATTGACAAAATTATTTGCTCCGAGTTTTTATTAGAGTTATATTTCAGCCATGTGTTGTCTATTTTGATTCGGTCATGAGGCAACCTAAAGTTTTTTTGATTCGCTTAATGCGGAAAAGATCAAAATTGCAAAGTGCTTTAAACGGCACTGAAAAACTCACCAAGTGAGGATGGAGCAAAACTGTCTTTACTTTTGTTGAAACGGTTTTAAAGTAAACATCTGTAGCTTTACTTTCAACTTTACATTTTTGTGCGTGGCATTCATGCTTCATGTGCTATCGCGCGGATCTGTGAAAACCAGTCAACTCGGACAATTTTGCGCCTGCAGCAACAGTAGGTAACCAGCTGGGGCAAACGCATATTTGCAAAAAAATAGCCCCATGCGGTGGTCGTACGGCTCACCGCACATGATCTTGTATTTTTTCACCTCCGTCAAAATCGGGATGAAATAAATGGCGTCAATCCTTCTAGGTTGATCCAATCTGAAAAGTGCCACAAGCACCCTTAAAGAAAATGATTTCGGTCAATATCAAGAAATCCAAATCAAAAGTTGCTCAACCTTGAGTAATACGCGCAAGCCCAATTCATGCGGCTTGTAGCGGAAATTTCAACCTTGCATCTAACCTTGAATCAAAAGTTGAATTGGTTTTACATCAATTTAATGCTTTGATTTCGATGGCATTAGCAAAAGCATTGTTGTAGACGAGAGGCTTATCCCGTCTGTCCATCACAAGTCTCATTGGTACATAAACAAACGCACTGGCTGACCCCCAGCTTTTCGTAAAGGCCGCCCATCGCGGTTCAACGAAAAGAAAAAGCGTGACTACTTTGGTAGTTAAAAAAATTTGCAGGGCTTCAGCACCCTAGGCCAATTTTGGTCGTTGCTGAACGAGGGGGGGGCGTTAGACCCGTATCCCAATCGCATCGGCGGTTGGTTAAGCAGTTCGCCAAAAGGCCTCTGCCGTTCGTTTTGATCGCACATCAAACGAATGAAAAAATTAAGTGTTTAAGTTATGTGCTTGTGTTTGTTTCGTCAATTTTTTTAGGAGTACACCATGTCAAAGCATTTGTCGCGCGAGTATGGGGTCGGTCTCAACCGCTTATTGAGCTACTCAGATAGCTTCAACCAACCGGCTTGTTTAAGCGCTGGAGCTCAAAGATTCAAAACCAGAATGTGTGAGCTGGCGATCGAGAAAGCAAAAACACGCGTAAACGGGAATGTGGCGAGTTTTAAAACTGTTGCAGCATCCAAGGAGTCATTCGGTGGCATTGCTTCCACCCTCTGGGGTTTGGGTTTTCAGCTTGAGAACCCAGAAGGCATCACTGAAAAACATGTGCGCGCCGTCATACGCCATGAGTGGGCATATGGCATCAGCGCAGGCGCGCTCAGCGTTTTGATGACACAGTTGAGAAAATTATCGATGTGGATCAAGAAGCCAGGCATGATCAAAGACCTCCGTTTTTACCTGCCTGAAGTTGAACCTTCAGCTTTCAAGCGGCAAAAAATCGCGATCAAAAGCAAAAGTGCGACGGGTAATGGTTTTGAACTCGATACGCTTATAAATAGAGCGGATGCCATCAATCAACGCTTTGGTGCCATGGTGAGACTGGAAATTACCTTTGGTCTGCGCCGGTCTGAAGTCTTGCAAATTCAGCCCTATCTAGACGATAAAAACTTGTACTTAGATATTAGACCTGGGGTTGCGAAGAACGGACTAGCTCGAACGATCCCAATCGAAACCGAGATCCAACGCCAAGCGTTGGACTATGCCAAAGTAATTGTTAAAATTCGCGAGCACTTAGGCTGGGTTGATAAACCTGCAAATAGCCATCAATTGCTCAAGCGTAATGAAAACCGCTACAACTACTACATGGGTAAGCTAGGTTTGACGAAAAAACAATCTGGAGTTACCGGACATGGGTTGCGCAGCCAATACGCAGAAGATATGGCATTATCGAAAGGATTTGTACCTGCAACCATAGGCGGGACTACTGGACAGCTTGATCAAGAGAGCCTTGACTTGGCTCGCTTGCAAATATCAAAGAATTTGGGGCATTCGCGGATCTCTGTGACTGCATCATATTACGGTACGTTGAAAACAAAGATCGCCAACAGTTTGGGCCAGCGCTTAGGTTCAATTCAACTTGGTGAATCGAAACTGGCAACTATATTTATAAACCCACCCTTGATAGCACAACCCTCTGGAGCGTTTGCAAAATTGTCGACGCGAAAACTTGAATCATCTGATATCTCGGCAGTGATTGAAAACATGAGTGGAGGTATTGGTCTTGAAATTGCCAAACTCGATCTAAAGATCGTTGTCTTGGACGCACAGTTTGAGGATAAAAATCTATCAACTGCAGATGGCGAGCATTTGAAAAAACTGTCCATACATCTGTTATTGAGGTTTGGTGTTGACCTAAGGTGATACTCAAAATTCAAAGCATAACAAGGAAAACAGAACCCCGAGTAGGCTTCACAGACTTTTAAATAAGTGATGAACCGTTTTCATTCGTAAAACCCGCGGCTATCAGTCCAACTCTATCAAATTCTTGTAAGTAGGCCGCCTTCAAAAACGAGGCATCGACCCACGGCGATGCTGCACATGCAAGCAATTCTGCTTCCAGAGCTTCTTTAGGCGAACGTCCATAGTTATGACATTCGATTAACACTCGGTTTATCCAAGCCTTAGTTGCCGTCGTGGAGCAGCACTTTGCAGTGAACCGCTCCTTGATTTTATAAATCGAATCCCACGTCGCTATCTCTTCCTCATAGCCAGGACATGTAAGCTCAACTTGAATTTGCGTCTTTTCTGTGGGAGTTAGCCCATTACTTAGAAACCGAAGCGATATTTGGATGTCATGATTCTGTAAAGAGTAAGGGTAAAACGCCCGCCGCTCGATGCCATCCTTACTTAACAGCGGATCTTTCGCGCCTTTGTTTTGCGAATTGCACTTATGACAAGCTGGTGCAAGATTTTTAAAGTTTACTGAGTTAAAGGGATACACACTCGAAGGCAGAAAGTGATCATAGGCCTCTCGTGTCGGGTCGTACTCCGTGTCCATCGGTTGTAAGCCACAAAATGGACAGCATGGCATGGAATTTTTTTTTGCGAATATTTTGTAATGGTTGCGCAAATCAGTACCAATATTGTCCTTAACAACATTTAATGTGAAAAATCCACTTCCATATAACTCGCTGAAGAATTTCTTAATCTTTGCCTGCAGTGGTGTGATTAATCCCTCAGGGTAGCGATAAGGTGATAACCGTCCTTCGCACAAAGCTTTAATATTATTATTGGTTAAAAACTGCTTTCTAAAGTTTTTAATTTCCTCGGGCTTAAGAGATTTGAATTCAGTAAATATTTCATTGACGTGTCTATAGAAAAACGCACCGGCCCCTTTTTCAGCCCCAGCTTTATCTTCGCGATCGAGTTGCTCCATGATCGAGTAAAGACTTATCAGTCCACGAAACAGGTCAATGCTGTAGTCATGACCCGGGGCTTTGCACCACACCTTTGCAAAAATATAAACCACAAATGCGTGCATATGTCGCATATCATGACGAACAAGTTTATATGGGAACAACATCAGTTCGGCTCGCTCCCAAACTTGGGGCGATCACTATGGGTAAGTACAGATTGCACTGCAAACGTTCGTTCGATGGAATCGCCAATAGTCTCCATGATACGCTTGGCTAATTCATGGGGGTTGCTTTGAGCGGTGGGATCAGACAGTAGATCATGCAATAGCTGGTTAGCACGTTGACCAATCGTTTCTTGCTTGTCAAAAGTCTCCATGGTGATCTTATTGATCGACGCACCAAGTGTGTTGTATTCAGGATTCTTGATGCTTATGGTGCCGTTGGTCTTGTCTTTCTCGAACACAAGTACCTTATCTGGCTTGCTGTCCGAAATCAAAAATGGTGAATGTGTGGTGATCAGCATCTCTTGCCCCACGTTGCCAGTAGCTGGCAGGCATTGACGCAGGCGAGTAATGAAGTTAGCGCGCCAGTCCGGGTTGAAATGGGTTTCCGGCTCGTCGAGCAGGAACAGGCTGTTGGTATTGCGGAACAACAGGCAAAGCCCAAGACTGTGCAGTAGCTGATGCTCTCCGTCCGATAACTCCTTGAGCATCATCGGCTGATCCACACCCTTCTTACTAAAACGAACGTACTTGAAACGCATGATTCGTTGGTCTGATGCCAATGTAGGCACCGTTTCGCTCACGTAATGGCTAGGCGACTGGTACAGGTCGGCTTTGAGCGTATCGCTGACCGAATACAGATTCAAGGTCAACAAGACCTGAAATGCTTGGAAGAGCTCTAGCGCATCAGTGAAGTTAGCAGCAAATGCCTTTCTAGTTTCCTCAGTTACTCGATAATCCAAAATCAACGTGTCGGTAGCGTCATCTTGATAGCTCAAGGTAGCGCAACGTTTGAGTTTTTCAATGATTGATGACCGTTCATTGCCTTCCAAAAGGTGAATCAGATTGACGACATAGCCACCAGTCTCCTCACTTAATGAAATAGCCGGGTTATCTGCAAAATAGCCATCCTCAGAATATCCTGGCAAGACATAGTCGCCCGAAGTCAATTGGGTCGCCTGCTTAACAGATACATCGATGCTTCGCTTAATGATGATTCTGAACTCTTTCAGCGCCTCGATGCCAACATCCTCGCGAAACGGTTGAAGTGTGGCATCATCTTGAAACAACAGGTTGCAAAGCAGGATGGCCTGACTAAACCCGTTGTCGAGGTAGGCCAACCGAGTCTCTGGTCGTCCCGGGTAAGGTAGCTGCTGGGTCAGCGCATTCCAGTATTCGTCGAACTGTACGAATCGCAGCTTGAAAAACGGCAGGCTGAGGATTTCGTTATCACCCGAAGAGTACCCCAATACATACTGGGGCAACAAGATGTCAGCGTGACCGCCATTGAAAGCTTCGTGGGCATCGGTGTTGAACTCACCCTGATTCTCCCACTGGAAACGGACAGGTTCGCCTGGCTGCTTCCAGACACCGACTTTTGCCCACACCACGCCAACAGGCCTAGAGTATTCCGTAGGCACACGAATCAAGTAATCCAGCTCAAACGCTACAGGCGAAAAATCCAGATCCTCGCTCTGCAACACCTCCGGCAAGAAACTGCGGCGCACACGCGAAATTTCGAGCTGGAAGAATATCGCCGTCAGCACCTCAAGCAGATTGGATTTGCCGCTGCCATTGGGTCCGGCGCAGACAAAGGGGGCAAATCCATCGAAATTTTCTAGTTCATCTTGCAAAATCCACTCGGTGCGGAAGTGATGTTCAAAACCACAAGGCAGGCTGCGAAAACCCGCCGGATCGGTGATCTTGAGACGCAGAAGTTTCATGCCTGCACAGTCGTGAGCTGAATGCGGTTGCCTGCGTCACCCACAGACTGCTTCAGTTTGTCGGTAGCCAGCGCCTCAAACACCCAAGCTTTGATATGCTCATAGTCATTAGTACCCAATTCCAATTCGAAGTCGGTTTCAGGGTGCAGTTCCGCTAGGCGAGTTTGCGCTGCTACCATAAAATTCTGCACCAAAAACGGCGTATTACCCAATTGGCCGCGATAGGCCTCCAGCCATTGACCGATCAAAGCCTTTCGGGCTTCTGAGTTCTCAAGGGCATCCATCAAGTTGTCCGAGTCGGGCAACTTGATGGCGATGTCTTGTTCGGCCTGAACATGCAAGGGCTCTGTGACCATGACTTTCTTTTCCTCAGGTTTTATGTCCGGCAAGTGCACGCGCGATAAATCCAATTCACCCTTGAACGCCTTCTGACTCAATGCACCGTAGAGGGACTCCAGATCGGTGAGGCTTTGCTGATAGCGGGATTTGATCCCCTCAACCTTGCCGGCAATTTCCCCGAATCGGTCTTGAAGCTCGACGGACGGATATGGGAATTCAAGCGAATCTAGAACGCCTGTATTCATATGCGTAAACGCACCGTCAGCGCCAGTCTTCAAACGCCCCACTCGGCCTTTGCAATACAGCATCAGTGAAACGAAGTGCAGTGGCCGCAAATCAGGCCCCAAGCGAAGGCGGATGAGATTAGTGCTTATGATTGCTTGTTGACCGTTCATACGAGCCACACACATCTTTCCAACTGTGCCGGCTCGCGAAATAATGATGTCGCCATCCTTTACTGAATATGCAGAGAGGTCGTCATACTTGTCGGCAGTGATCCACATGCGGAAGGGCAGCACCATCTGACCGTCGGAGGCGATGTTGTCCATATTCCAGACAGATACACCAGTATCGACCAGTTCTTCTTTCTTCAGTGCACTTCCAAACGGACCGCACTTGGTACCATTTTTTGAATTGATATAGAACTCCGAAAGTAGCCTAACCGGAAACCCATTGGGATTCAGAATGGGATCGCCAAACATTTCCAGAAACACGCTTTTGAGCATTTCGTCGAGTTGTTGCAAGTCTTCTTTGCGACGAGCGATCAGCCCTTCCACTTTGCCGAGCAGATGCGCTATGCGGATTTGGGCGTTGAGGGGTGGTAGGGGAATTTCTGAATCCAGATAGCTATCCAGCTTCAGATTTATGATGCCGGTGGTTTTGTTTTGATGGCGAAGTGTTTTTCCCTTTTTGTGATTGTCGTGAAGTACGTAAAAGAGATACTCGGGATGAACTTCATTTTTTTTAGGGCGAAGAATTGAGGTGAAGTTGTTGCAAAGATACGTGTCGTTATCAGGACTTCTGAAAATAACAACTCGTCCAACTGGTTGTGTGGGACTACCGCCAGACTTTTCAATAATTATGTCGCCAGAAATAAGTCTCTTTTTTTCAACTTTCCTTTTGTCGATTTCGCGACGAACTAAGTTAGAAAAATTGATTTGTCCAGAGTTTTGAAAATTAGCAGTTCGAATTACGCCAACTCCCTGTCCATCAAGCGCCTCATTTCCCCATTCGCCCGATATTTTGTCTGTAATAACGTCTTTTATAGGGACCAGTTTCATCCAACCATCCCTTTCAGTTTCAGCAGCTCGCGCACGATGCCACTCTGTACCTTGGCCAGATCTGCCTCCTCTGCGTCACCGACTTCGACCTGAATCAGTCGATCCAGAATTACGCATGGCGCGTCGTAGTGCACTTCCTCAAACACTTCCAGCTTATAGCGGGAGAGTGAAAGGTCATACTCTTCTGCTTCAATCTCGCTGCGAGACACGGTAAAGGACTTGGCCGCGCGGTCTATGTCGTTGGCCGGGTTACGGGCGTGGTACTTGGCGATGATGTCTTGCAGGTCGCCATTGCCATTTTGCTTGCTGCGCTTGTCGTCTAGGCTGTAGCCGTCGGCCTGCATCTCGTAGAACCAGACATGTTCTGTAGCAGGCTTACTCACCTTATCTTTCGGCCCCCATACCTTAGTGAACAGCAGAATGGCAGTGCTCACACCAGCATAAGGTTTGAATACACCACTCGGCAGAGTAATGACGGCTTTCAGGTCACAACGCTCCACCAGCAACTGGCGCAGGGTTTTGAAGGCGCCACCGGAGCCAAACAGCACGCCTTGGGGCACGATCACACAGGCGGTGCCGCCTTTTTTCAGCAATCTATAGATGTTCTCGACAAACAACAGCTCGGTTTTGGTGGTGCCCAGTTGCAGGTTTTCGTTGATGTCGCCCTTGTCGATACTGCCGGTAAAGGGCGGGTTGGCCATCACGATGTCGTATTCGGACTCTTCGACAAAACTCTTGGAAAGCGTGTCTTTGTAGTCGATATGGGGTTCGTCGATGCCGTGCATCATCAGGTTCATCAACCCCAGCCGCACCATAGTGGCGTCGATGTCGTAACCCCAGAGCGAATTGGACAGAATGGACTGGGCTTTCTGGGTGAGTGCTGCGGCGACCGAGGTGCGAACAAAGCCATCTTCATCCTCGGTGAGGGTGAAATCTGACTTATTTTTCTTCGCTTCTGCAACAGCCAATTGGGTGACGATGTACTGGTAGGCACCAAGCAAAAATCCGCCGGAGCCGCAAGCCGGATCGACAATTTTGTGGCCCAGTTGTGGCTGCACCAGTTCTGCGATCAGCTTGATGATGTGGCGCGGGGTGCGGAACTGGCCGTTCTTGCCAGCGGTGGCAATCTCGGACAGCAGCATTTCATAGACATCACCCTGAATGTCCTGAAAGGCCTGGCCATTCTCCTGCGAGTCTTTCTCCATCACTTCGAAAATTTCGTCTATGGTCTTCACAGCTTCCACCAGCAGCGCAGGCTTGGGGATGATGAACACCGCGTTTTTCATGTGATGGGTGAAGTTGGACTCGGCCCCGTTCAGGTCTTTCAAGAACGGAAACACCTTGCCTTGCACGTGTTGGAGCATCTCTTCGGCTTGCATGCGCTTGAATTCGCTCCAGCGCAGCGTACGCTTGTCAATGGCGAATTTTTCGGGTTCTTGTTGGCTGCGGTACTCGGGCGGGATCCAGTTGCCTTCGAATTTGGAAGTGTATTTCTCACCCGTCCATTCGGCATCGGCCTGTTTTTTCTGATCCAGCTCATCGAGTCGCTTCATAAACAGTAAGTAGGTGATCTGCTCAATGGCGGTAAGCGGGTTGCTAATGCCGCCGCTCCAGAATTTGTTCCAGAGCTGGTCGATTTTGCTTTTGAGTTCGGGGTTGTTTTGGAGCATGGGTTACTTTATTTTAGGCAGCCAACCGTTCGGCGAGCTGCAGGATTTCGTTGATTTCAGCAGGGCTGAACACGCCGCGTATGCCTTGCGGGTGAATAACCGTGAAGGGGGCGTTGATCAGGTCTTTCTTTTCCACCTTTTCGCGCTCGATGATGAAATTCTTCAACAGATTGAGAAACTCCAACTGGCGATTGCTGAGGGTGGTGTGCACCCGAATGAAGCGGGAAAAGGCCTCGCTAACGGTATCGGGAAAGCTCTGCAGCACCTCTAGCCCCAGAATGTGGCGGATGAATTGGATGAAGTGCGCCTTGCGGTTTTTGTAGACTTGCCGCAACAGGTCTTCGGTGATATTCGGGTGTTCTTCGTGCAGCAATTCCGCCAGTTGGTTGGCTTCATCAGCGCTCACGGCTTCACCGTTCTTGATTTTCTGCAGCACTGGGTTGTGCTCGGTCAGTTCAGCAATCAAGCTTTCGACCATTTCGCGATAGCGGGTGATACTCACGGCTTCGTGCTGTGGACCGAATTCTACCCATTCCTTTTTGTGCAGTTCATCGATCAAATCAAGATGCGTTTGGTCTTGACCAGTACTTTGTTCGCGAAATTTCATCAGCGGACCGAGTTTGGCCGCAATGTCGTCAAAGGCGTCTTCACCGGCTTTGGCCCAATAGTGGCTGGTTTGCGCGACGCGGATCAGCGCTTCTTCTTGTTTCACGAAACCAACTGAGAGTGGCAGTTCGCTGATCTGCTCGACGATGCCTTCCTTGATCGTTTCGGCTTGCTCTTTTTCTTCATTGAGTATGGCGAGTGAGTATTCCAGCAGATCGCGTTCAAAACGCATGGCTTTGAAGTCCGCCTCGGAGACGGTGCGGAACAGCGGTTTGATTTCTGCTCGCAAGAATTCGAGCTTCTGGTGCGTAAGGCTGATCCAGAAGTTTTCTTCTTCCAGTTGTGCCAGTGCGGCGGCGGCTTCTTTAATGACCACCGACGTTTTTGGTAGCGATTCAATCTGAAAACGCAGCTTGACGATTTCACGTGCTGCAATATCAGTTTGGCCAATGTCGTAGGCCTTTTCTATTTTGTCGAGTCGCAGACCAACCAACCGCACGGGTAGCGACAACTGGGGTTTGAGCTCTTTACCCTTGGGGTTGAGTTTGAAATATTCGAAATTATCCCAGCAATCGAGGATTAAGAATGCATCTTTGTCGGTACACCATGGTTTGGGTTTGCTAGTTTCGAGCAAACGCGTACCACGTCCAACCATCTGCCAAAACTTGGTGTACGAATAGACCGGCTTGGCGAATACGAGGTTGACGATTTCGCGTACATCAATACCGGTGTCGAGCATGTCCACGCTGATGGCAATGCGTGGCATGTCGTTGTTGGTGAATTGATCGAGCAGGCCGCCTTTTCCGTAGACGCGGGGATCGTCTGATACCAGCACCTTGGCCAACTCTCCCTTGTATTGAGGGTAAAGTTTGTCGAAAATTTCTTCCATGCGCCGTGCGTGCGCTTTGGTGGCGCAGAAGAAGATGGTCTTACCCGGTAGCACGCCATTGGCGTCTTTGATGGATTCCTCCATAAATTCCCGGACGATCAAGGTATTGGTACCTTTATTGATCACCTGTTTTTCAAGCTGTGAGCCTTCGAAGTTGATTTCTTCAACTTCTTTTCCTTGCAAGATCAGCTTTTTCTGGTCATCCAGAGAAATGGTGCGTTTGCTGATGCCTTCCATTTGAAATTTGGTCTGAATTTTCATGACCTGGAAGTTGCAAAGGTAGGGTGGCACGTTGTTTACTGCCTCTTCGAAGGTGTAGGCAAAAGTTGGTAGACCATTTTCGCAATGAAAAAGCTGGAAGGTGTTGTGGTCGATGATGTCAGTCGGTGTGGCCGTCAAACCCAATGTGACGGTTTTGAAATAGTCGATTACTTCACCAAAGGTGTTGTAGATGGAGCGGTGACTCTCATCGACTACGATGAAATCAAAAAAATGTGGCGATAGGTGCTGTACTTCGTCCCTAATGATATTGAGCATCGTCGGATACGTTGCTACGTACACGCGACGGTCTTTGGCAATCAATTTTTCACCTACATTGGGCCAACGTGGCTCGTTGGGCATATGCTCTTTGAAGGCCGCCAACGCCTGCTCACGCAAGGCAATACGATCGACGAGAAATAGCACCTTCTCGGCATGGCCAGCACGCATCAGCGCATCAACCATGGCTATGCAGGTGCGGGTCTTCCCGGTACCGGTAGCCATCACCAGCAGAAAGTCACGTTTTTTCTGCTCAATGCCCTCGAGCACCGAACGAATCGCACGGATTTGGTAGTCACGGCCTGCAATTGAGGTGTTGATGAACTCGTGTGTCAGCGGTTTACGGTTGCGACGGATATAGGCAAACCGCTCCAGATCATCACGCGTGGGAAAACCAACGACCTTACGCGGCGGAGCATTTTCGAGATCCCAAAAATGCGTTTCGTGCCCGTTTGCGTAAAAACAGAATGGCAACTCACCGCCGAATTGGTTTTGAATGTTGTAACAGTATTGTTTTGCCTGCTCGCGACCAATCGCGGCGTCCTTGCTGGACTTTTTTGCCTCAACGACGGCGAGGGGTTTGCGATCTTTGCCAAGCAATACATAGTCACTGAATTGGTGGCCCTCGTAGGGCGTACGGGGCTCTGCGACACTTGGTGATAAAGCAGTCAGAATATCGAACTCTTCTATGACCTGCGTAGGGTCTTTGACGTTCCAGCCGGACTGCGCAAGTTGCTGATCAATTATCTCAGAGCGGGTTTGTGCCTCGGTTTTGCTCATGCTTTACCTGTCTCTGGCACAGCTGTGTGAGTCACATTTCTGCGCTCCGAATCCTCATCCGCGCCGCCGACGCGAACCCACTCATCAACCTCGGACAACTGGAATTTCCACAATCGCCCGATCTTGTGCGCAGGCATTCCCTTGCGCTCGCGCCAGCGATAGACCGTGTCTTTCACCACGCCTAGATGGTGGGCAACTTGTTCGGCAGTAACCCACGGCTCAGTGTTAATGGCATTGGCAATCATCGGTGACCTTTATAGTCGTCTTAAATCGTTGAAAGTCTAACAGAATTAAGTTTTAATGACCACAAACTTAATATAGATTTAAACGGACTGGTTCTCAAAATATTGCACAAAGACCCACAGCTGGTTAAATAAGTGCATGATTTGTGAATTCCTGAGCAGTAATCCATTTGATACTTGCTCCAAAGCAAATTTTCAAGAATCAATGCAATCAGCAGGTTATTGTTCTTATTCAAGAAAATCTTTTGAATGCATCAGTCTAAATTTATTGTCAAATTGATCCGATTCGAACTAGCCTACTTTATTGCTAGTTTTATCTTTCACCTGTCATGTAGATCCTCCACAGCCGCCACAAGAAGCACCTCCGCCATCCCCACAAGACACACCAGCACTTCCTGCTGCAGCTAAGTCTAGACTGGCCGCCTCTGATTCGGCATCTTTAAGATCGTAATTCGCTAAAAAATCCATGAGTTCCTGCGGATACAAAAAACCGTCTTTGATTGCCAGTTCTTCATCAATTCTGAATAAAAGTGGAACTGTGGGTGACATTGATTTTTGTCCCTCGCCTTCTAATTCAGCTGACCATTGATAGATCCTAGCCGCAGCAAGGTGATTTCGAAACTCAAGTGCTTGTTGCTCTTTCATTTCTTCAGACAGGTCCTCAGGTTCTTTCTGCGTAACACCTGTGGTCAATTCACTCTGAACCGAAAAATTGGCTTCAACCCAAGCGTCATGGTGCAAAAAATCTCCAAAAAGCATCTCGCAAAAGTGTTTGTACTGTCTCGTATCGCATAGGAAAATATGCCAACACACATCCACAATTCTGGATGGCATTGCGACTGACCTAGGCTTTTTCAGCAGGCAGATGCTAAAGTAAAACCGCAGTTGTTCAAATGCGAGGTTGACTTCCTCAGTTGACAGATGCGGATATCGCTTCATCACCTCTGCGTGATAACTCTCAGGAAACACATACTCCTTAAGAAAACCTCGCCGTTTCTGCTCCTTGCCATCCAAGTAAACATTAATACCCTCTATTAGTAATAAGAAGATGCCTGTTATGCCACCAATGGCCAAGATTAAGGCTCCAAGTGTTGATACAAAATCTATGATTAAAGAAGTGTTCATGCAACCTCCTTGGCTTGTAAGACATTGGTTTTATAAGAGCACCAGATAGCCGTCCCGATATTGGTGATCATGGAGGTGGCCAGTAAAGAAACAGCAATACCAGCGCATTGAATCAACCAGTGGCTGCATGCACACAAGATCAAACCATCTATCAGTACAAACAAGATGAAAACACTCAATGGCCAAAAGTTGGCTTTCAAATCTTGCCTCTTTTGCACTTCCAACATAAATGGTGAATACCGTCCATGAATCGACAGTTCTTCGTTGACCCAATAGGTTTCAAGTTTATGGATCAGTGCTTTGTTCTTGATACCGTGGATAGCCACAGCAAGAACTAAATTTGAGATGGGAGAAGACATTTTTCTATCCTTTACTATTTGATGTTGTTGAACATTCAAGATAGCAAACGAATTTGCTTACGCAAATCGAAAAAATCTCAAAACCGCTAAAGCACCCTATTAGTTCAAAAAAATAAATAGCATTTGAAAAAATAAAAAAGTAATCAAGATAAAAAAAATCAGCCACAGAGGCTGATTCATGGGGAACTCAAAGTCAACTCTTCAACTAAGCGCGTGGCTCACAGCCGCTAAGCTCATAAAAAACAACATATTTGAGGCCCAATAGCCGAAAGGACGGTCTGTCTGATGCGTTAGAACTGGTGTGTTTTGCAGTTCAAACAAGTGTCTGTGATTGCTTTGGTAGGACTTCAAAGAGTCAGATGATGGCGAAAGGCGCATCATGTGCTGGTGCAAGGCATTGGGTGAAGCATCCAAGCAAGGCAAGATTCTCTCAGCCAAGTATGACGTGTCATACATGCCTTCTGCCGCAGCTGTTTCGAAAAATGCTGCTGCTTGCTGCCGAAAATAATAGACCAACTCGCTGATATGCAGGTAATTAGGCGGTAGCTGGGCATGCACATTGCCTTGGCTATCTGTAAACACCACCAAAGCCTGCGCATGGAGATTCGTCAACTTTGCTCGGTTCAATATTTCTTTAAGCTTGTTCTTG
>JAYVJL010000106.1:0-13482 GCA_043769295.1 Polaromonas sp.
TATGAGTGATCCAATCGCCGACTTGCTAACTCGCATTCGTAATGCGCAGATGGTGGCGAAGCCAGCCGTGTCGGTGCCTTCTTCCAAAGTGAAGATTGCTATCGCCCAAGTGCTGAAAGACGAAGGTTATATTGATAGCTTCCAAGTGAAAACTGAAGACGGTAAATCCGAGCTTCAAATCACTCTGAAGTATTACGCAGGTCGCCCCGTGATTGAGCGCATTGAACGCGTCAGTCGCCCTGGTTTGCGTGTCTATAAAGGCCGTGATGATATTCCTCAGGTTCAAAATGGGCTTGGTGTGGCTATCGTGACAACGCCTCAAGGTGTGATGACTGATCGCAAAGCGCGCGCTACCGGTATCGGTGGTGAAGTGTTGTGCTACGTCGCTTAATTTTAATTAACGCACGGCACACAGGAGAAATATTAAATGTCACGTATAGGAAAAATGCCAGTATCTATTCCCGCAGGAGTGGATGTGGCAGTTAAAGACGGTCAAATCAATGTCAAGGGTACTGGCGGCGCATTGTCGTTGGCACACAACCCATTGGTTAAGGTGGTAAGCGACGCAGGTGTCTTGACTTTTGCGCCAGCTAACGAATCACGTGAAGCAAACGCCATGACAGGAACCATGCGTCAGCTGGTCAACAACATGGTTGTGGGTGTCACCAAAGGCTTTGAGAAAAAACTGACCTTGATCGGTGTGGGTTACAAGGCATCTGCCGCTGGTAACAAACTCAATCTTGCCGTTGGTTACTCACATCCAGTTAACAAAGATATGCCAGCTGGTATCACAGTGGCTACGCCATTGCCAACTGAAATCATCATCAAAGGCGCTGACCGCCAACGTGTTGGTCAAATCGCTGCTGAGATTCGTGCTATTCGTCCTCCAGAGCCTTACAAAGGCAAAGGTATCCGTTATTCGGACGAAAAAATCACGATCAAAGAGACTAAGAAGAAATAAGGATCTGCATCATGTTGACCAAAAAAGAGCAGCGGCTGCGTCGTTCACGCCAAACTCGAATTCGTATCGCTGCTCAAGGCGTTGCGCGTTTGACTGTGAACCGTACCAACTCACACATTTATGCAACCGTTATTTCTGGCGACGGCACGAAGGTCTTGGCGACTGCATCAACTTCGCAGGCTGATGTGATTGCCAAATTGGGTGATGCAGGCAAGGGTAGCAATACTGCTGCAGCACAAACAGTTGGAAAAATTATCGCTGAAAAAGCAAAAGCAGCTGGTATTGAAAAAGTAGCGTTTGATCGCGCTGGCTTTGCATATCACGGCCGTGTCAAGGCGCTTGCTGATGCAGCGCGCGAAGCTGGCTTGCAGTTCTAAGCGGATTGGAAATAAAAAATGGCTAAAGTTCAAGCGAAAATGCAGGGTAAAGCAGACGGTCCTGAGGACGGAATGCGCGAAAAGATGATTGCGATCAACCGCGTGACCAAAGTGGTCAAAGGTGGTCGTATTCTCGGGTTTGCTGCCTTGACAGTGGTTGGTGACGGCGACGGACGCGTGGGTATGGGTAAGGGCAAGTCAAAAGAAGTGCCTGCAGCCGTACAAAAAGCGATGGAAGAATCACGTCGTCAATTGGTCAAAGTGTCTTTGAAAAATGGCACCATCCACCACAAGGTCATGGGTCACCACGGCGCTGCTAGCGTTATGGTTGCACCGGCTCCCAAGGGTACTGGCATTATTGCGGGCGGGCCCATGCGCGCTGTATTTGAAGTTGTTGGCATCACTGACATCGTGGCAAAAAGCCATGGTTCAAGTAATCCTTACAACATGGTGCGTGCAACACTTGACGCTTTGAAGAAGGTGACAACACCTTCTGATGTGGCTGCCAAGCGCGGCAAAAGCATTGAAGATATTTTTGCTTAATTGAGAGTTAAAAAAATGACGACACAACAAACAGTCAAGCTCCAATTGGTTCGCAGCCCCATTGGGTGCAAAGAATCGCATCGCGCAACTGTGCGCGGTTTGGGTCTGCGCAAAATCCGTAGCACCAGCGAATTGGTGGACACACCCGCAGTGCGCGGCATGATTAACAAGATCAGCTACCTGATCAAAGTCCTTTAAGAGGTTGATGATGGAATTGAATAGCATCAAACCGGCTGATGGCGCGAAACACTACAAACGTCGTGTAGGCCGTGGTATCGGTTCTGGTATCGGTAAAACTGCTGGTCGCGGCCATAAAGGTCAAAAATCACGCACGGGTGGTTACCACAAAGTCGGTTTTGAAGGCGGTCAAATGCCTATGCAGCGCCGTTTGCCAAAACGCGGTTTTAAATCTCATTTGCTGAAGTTCAATGCTGAAGTCACATTGAGCGCATTGGAGCTTTTAGGTGCTGCTGAGGTTGATGTTTTGACGTTGAAGCAAGCCGGCCTGATTGGTGAATTGGCAAAAGTCGTGAAAGTCATTAAATCCGGCGAGCTGAAACGCGCTGTGAAATTGACCGGTATTGGCGCTACTGCTGGTGCTAAGGCTGCTATTGAAGCGGCTGGCGGAACAATCGCTTAATTCGTTCAAGGTATAGACGTGGCTACAAGCGCAAATCAATTGGCAAAAACAGATAAGTTTGGCGACCTCCGTCGGCGCTTGATATTTTTGTTGTTGGCGCTTGTTGTGTACCGAGTGGGTGCCCATATTCCAGTTCCTGGGATTGACCCTGCACAGCTGCAACAATTTTTTAAAGGCCAAGAAGGCGGCATATTGAATTTGATCAATATGTTTTCTGGTGGTGCTTTGTCGCGTTTTACGATATTTGCACTAGGCATCATGCCTTATATCTCTGCCTCCATCATTATGCAATTGTTGGCCTATGTGGTTCCAGCTTTTGAGCAAATGAAAAAGGAAGGCGAGTCGGGCCGTCGAAAAATTACAAAATATACGCGTTATGGCACGCTCGGTTTGGCGATATTTCAAACCATGAGTATTGCTCTGGCTCTTGAAAGCTCACCAGGCATGGTGTTGGTTCCTGGCTTCGGATTTAGGGTTACGACAGTAGTGAGCTTAACCGCTGGCACGATGTTTTTGATGTGGTTGGGCGAGCAAATCACTGAACGCGGTTTGGGTAATGGAATTTCGATTTTGATCTTTGCAGGTATTGCAGCTGGATTGCCAAATGCAGTGGGTGGACTTTTAGAGTTGGTTCGTACCGGTGCCATGAACATACTGGTGGCAATCATCATTGTTGCTGTGGTTGTTCTGGTGACTTACTTTGTGGTGTTTGTCGAACGTGGACAACGGAAAATTCTGGTAAACTATGCCCGTCGCCAAGTAGGAAACAAGGTGTACGGCGGCCAATCTTCTCACCTGCCTTTGAAGCTTAATATGGCGGGTGTTATTCCCCCGATTTTTGCCTCTTCCATTATTCTTTTGCCTGCCACGTTGGTAAGCTGGTTGAGTACTGGTGATTCAATGCGATGGTTGAAAGATATGGCTGGCATGCTGACGCCAGGTCAACCGATTTATGTGATGTTTTACGCCGCGGCAATTGTTTTTTTCTGCTTCTTTTATACTGCATTGGTTTTTAACAGCCGTGAAACTGCAGACAATTTGAAGAAGAGTGGTGCTTTT
Organism: Polaromonas sp.; assembly: GCA_043769295.1. GTDB lineage: Bacteria > Pseudomonadota > Gammaproteobacteria > Burkholderiales > Burkholderiaceae_C > Aalborgiella. The sequence goes on from JAYVJL010000106.1 coordinate 3,581, forward strand.
GTACCAGGTATTCGTCCGGGTGACCAGACTGCCAAATACATCGACAAGATTTTGTTGAGATTGACTTTTGCTGGTGCCATTTACATTACTTTCGTCTGTTTGTTGCCTGAGTTTTTAATATTGAAATATAACGTGCCATTTTACTTTGGTGGTACATCATTGCTGATTATTGTTGTGGTGACCATGGATTTCATGGCCCAAGTGCAGAACTATATGATGTCTCAACAATACGATTCACTCCTTAAAAAGGCGAATTTCAAAACATCTTTGGGTGCTTGAGAGAACTATGTCTAAAGATGATGTTATTCAGATGCAGGGTGAGGTTGTTGAAAACCTTCCCAATGCCACGTTTCGGGTTAAATTGGAAAATGGGCATATCGTATTAGGTCATATTTCCGGAAAAATGCGTATGCACTACATTCGTATTTTGCCTGGAGATAAGGTAACGGTTGAGTTAACTCCCTACGATCTAACGCGGGCGAGAATTGTGTTTCGCGCTAAATAAGCGCTTAAATGTTAGAAAATTAGGAGAATGAAATGAAAGTTTCGGCTTCGGTCAAAAAAATTTGCCGCAACTGCAAAATCATCCGTCGTAAGGGTGTGGTCCGTGTTATCTGTACAGATCCACGACATAAGCAGCGCCAAGGTTGATTTAATAAGTTTTAGAGGACGCATATGGCACGTATAGCAGGTATTAATATTCCACAGCATCAACATGCTGAAATTGGTTTAACAGCAATCTTTGGTATTGGTAGAACACGCGCACGCAAAATCTGCGAAGCATGTGATATCGCTTATTCAAAGAAAATCAAAGATCTCACCGATGGTGATTTGGAGAAAATTCGCGATCAAATTGCGGCTTTCACCATTGAAGGTGATTTGCGTCGCGAAACAACAATGAACATCAAGCGTTTGATGGATATTGGCTGTTATCGTGGTTTCCGTCATCGCCGTGGCTTGCCAATGCGTGGGCAAAGAACTCGTACTAATGCGCGTACGCGCAAAGGTCCGCGTAAAGCAGCAGCTTCGCTGAAAAAATAATCGGATAGAACAACATTATGGCAAAAGCACCAGCCAATAGCGCCTCACAGCGCGTACGTAAAAAAGTTCGCAAAAATGTTGCGGATGGCATTGCACACGTGCATGCATCGTTCAATAACACCATCATTACGATCACTGATCGTCAAGGCAATTCTTTGTCTTGGGCGTCTTCAGGTGGTCAAGGTTTCAAAGGTTCACGTAAATCAACACCATTTGCTGCCCAGGTAGCTTCTGAAGTTGCTGGTCGTGCAGCGATTGAACAAGGTATTAAAAACCTTGATGTTGAAATCAAAGGTCCAGGTCCTGGCCGTGAGTCTTCAGTTCGTGCATTGGGTGCATTGGGTATTCGCATCAACTCTATTGCTGATGTGACCCCTGTCCCTCATAACGGCTGCCGCCCACAGAAGCGTCGTCGTATTTAATTTTTAATTTAGTAGTACACACTACTTAAGCCCACCGCTATTGGCGCTTCGCCGATAGCTCCCACAGTTTACTGTGGAAGATGATTTAAAGGATATTCAAGTGGCACGTTACTTAGGCCCTAAGGCTAAACTCTCACGCCGTGAAGGCACTGATCTTTTCCTGAAAAGTGCACGTCGCTCTATCAGTGATAAAGCAAAATTTGACTCTAAACCTGGTCAGCATGGTCGCACTTCTGGTGCTCGTACTTCTGATTTCGGTTTGCAATTGCGCGAAAAGCAAAAAGTCAAACGTATGTATGGCATTTTGGAGCGTCAGTTCCGCCGCTATTTTGCTGAAGCTGATCGTCGTAAAGGCAATACAGGTGCGAATTTGCTTTCTTTGTTGGAATCCCGTTTGGACAATGTTGTTTACCGTATGGGTTTTGGATCAACGCGTGCTGAAGCGCGCCAGTTGGTGTCGCATAAAGCTATGACTGTGAATGGTCAATCTGTGAATATTCCGTCTTACATGGTCAAGGCTGGTGATATCATTGCTGTGCGTGATAAGTCTAAGGCGCAAACCCGCATCGCAGAAGCCCTGCAATTGGCTCAACAAGTTGGCATGCCAACATGGGTTGAAGTCAATATTGAAAAGACGCAAGGCACCTTCAAAAAATCACCGGATCGTGATGAATTCGGTGCAGACATCAATGAATCACTCATCGTTGAGTTGTATTCACGTTAATTTCGTTTGAATTGGTTCTCAGTTTTGCCTAGCATTGCAGAACTGGGCGCTTCACCAGCCTTACCGACGTAACGAGTCGGGGGTATTGAGAGGAAGTCTGTATGCAAACAAATCTATTAAAACCAAAAGCAATCCACGTAGAGCAACTTAGCGTCAATCGCGCCAAAGTGACTTTAGAGCCTTTTGAGCGTGGTTATGGCCATACACTTGGCAATGCGCTCCGCCGTGTTTTGTTGTCATCTATGGTCGGTTACGCCGGTACGGAAGTCACAATTGCTGGCGTTTTACACGAATACTCCTCGATTGATGGCGTGCAAGAAGACGTGGTCAATATTTTGTTGAATGTCAAAGGCGTTGTGTTCAAGTTGCACAACCGTGACGATGTGACTCTGAGCTTGCGCAAAGATGGCGAAGGTCCTGTCACCGCTGCTGATATTCAAACACCGCATGATGTCGAAATCATCAACCCTGAACATGTGATTGCCAATTTGTCACAAGGTGGCAAACTTGACATGCAAATCAAGGTTGAAAAAGGGCGTGGCTACGTGCCAGGAACCATGCGTCGTTTTGGCGATGAGCCGAACAAGTCCATTGGTCGTATCGTTTTAGATGCATCATTTTCGCCTGTGTCGCGCGTCAGCTATACGGTTGAGAGTGCTCGCGTTGAGCAGCGCACCGATCTCGACAAGTTGGTCATGGAAATTGAAACCAACGGTGCCATCAATGCAGAAGATGCGGTTCGTTTGTCAGCCAAAATTTTGGTTGAGCAATTGGCAGTTTTCGCACAGTTGGAAGGCAGTGAGTTGGCTGCGTTTGATGCACCCAATGCTCCACGCAATTCACAGCAATTTGATCCCTTGTTGTTGCGTCCGGTCGATGAACTAGAATTGACGGTTCGTTCTGCGAATTGCTTGAAAGCTGAAAACATTTATTACATTGGTGATTTGATCCAGCGCTCTGAAAATGAGTTGCTCAAAACACCAAACTTAGGTCGCAAATCACTCAATGAAATCAAAGAAGTTTTGGCTTCCCGCGGTTTGACATTGGGAATGAAATTGGAAAGCTGGCCTCCAGCTGGTCTTGACAAGCAATAAGGTTGTCAAAAATTTGTTGGGTTGATTTTCAATTTGACAATTAAATCGGACAGTACCTGATACGGCTGTCCACTAAAAATACAGGAAAAATATCATGCGCCACGGACACGGATTACGTAAACTGAACAGAACCAGCGAACACCGTTTAGCGATGCTTCGCAATATGATGAACTCGTTGATCGAACACGAAGTCATCAAAACCACTTTGCCAAAAGCAAAAGAACTGCGTCGCGTTGTTGAGCCGATGATCACTTTGGCCAAAGATCCTAGCTTGGCCAACAAGCGCATGGCTTTCAACCGCCTACGTGATCGTGACTCAGTCGTAAAATTGTTTGCTGATTTGGGTCCACGCTTTGCTGCGCGTCCAGGTGGTTACACACGTATTTTGAAAATGGGTTTCCGTGTGGGTGACAATGCACCTATGGCTCTGGTTGAGTTGGTTGACCGCCCTGACACTTCTGCGACAGCAGAAGAAGTTAAAGCATAAATTTAGATAAAAATTAAATATAACTTACTTCGCAGAGGTAAGTAAGTTATAATAAAAGAATGACGCGCGATGGAGCAGCCTGGTAGCTCGTTGGGCTCATAACCCAAAGGTCGTAGGTTCAAATCCTACTCGCGCAACCAATAAAACAGCGGTCTATGCTGTAGCCAAACGCCCACTTCATGTGGGCGTTTTTGTTTTGTGACGCGGTTTGTGTCATCACAGGTTCCAGTAAATTAGCTCAAGGCCATTGGGTATGTGTGGACTTCACCGCTTTTGTAGACATACATCAACTTCCAATTTGAAGTTGATCAAATGCCAGTGGACTCAGCAGGTCAAGATGACTATGTCTGCGCACTCGATTATATAAACCCTCAATATAATCAAATATCCGCGTTGTCATGGACTTGACCCGTTTCCACGAACAGTGTGAGCTTCTTTATTGTGTTTTCTTTCAAAGTTATTGGGTGACTGGTAATCCAACGCGCAGTGCAGCTTGTGCGGGTTGTGCCAGCTCTCGATCCAGGTAAACACGGCCATGCGCGCTTCTGTTTTTTTTCTCCAGCTGTGACGGGTAATGAGTTCGCATTCCAGGCTGGCAAAGCAACTCTCCGCCATGGCATTGTCACAGGCACCGCCCACATTGCCCATGGAAGGTCGCACCCCCATTTCCCGGCACCGGTTGAATCCGCCCTGTCTGCCCTTGTCCGAGTGGTGGAGGACCGATTCAGGTCTGCGTGGATGTAGCGCCATGTTCAGTGCGCTGATCACCACTTTGCGGCTGTAGACATCAGTGACCACCGCCAAGTACAAGAACCCGTCCCAAGTGGGCACATAGGTCATGTCTGCCACCCACAGCTGGTTGATGTCCTTGTCCGCAAACTGCTGTTTCACCAGGACAGGCATCGGTCTCTGGCGTTTGTCGCGCTCCATCTGGACTTGGCGCAGCTTGCGCCGAAATCCAATGAGTTCCAAGCGTTTATTGGCATCAAACGGCCCTGTTTGCACCCTGGCACTGAGCTGGCGTAACGCGACGGGTCTGCCCATAAGAGCAAGTCGCACCCATTTAGCCACTGACGTGGCGTGCAGGCCAAATTCCTTGGCTACATCGTTGGCGCTGCGACCCGCCTGTACAAGCTCACCAAGTTGTTAGCGATATTGCGGTGAGTACACCGGCTTTGCATGGGACATTTCGGACTCCTTCTGTGTGAACAATAAGGTGTCCGTGAAATGGGATCCATTACAGATCTCTATCGACCATTCAACGGGTACACCGGGTCGGTGAAACCGGGTGTGGACGGATGGCCGGGTTTGACGAGTGAATCCACCATCGCTTCATCTTCTGCGCTGATCACGCCGTCCAGCGCCGCAAAATAATCCTGCCACTGCGCCAATGTGCGCGGCCCGCCGATGACGGCGCTGACGCGGGGGTTGGCCAGCACCCAGGCGGTGGCAAAGTGTGTCAATGACATCTTTTTGTTGTCGCAATACGCTTTGAGGGTTTTGGCGATGCGCATGGATTCTTCGCGAAACTCGGTTTCCATCATCCGCTTGTCGCCACGGCCCGCACGGGAGTCTGCCGCGGGCTGGCTGCCGGGCAGATATTTGCCAGACAGCACGCCGCGTGCAATTGGGCTGTAGGGAACCACACCAATGCCGTAATGTGCACAGGCGGCCAGCACCTCCACCTCGGGCTGGCGGTTCAGCAGGTTGTAATATGGCTGGCACACCACCGGGCCGGGCATGCCGAGCTGGCGCGCCAGATGCACCATCTCTGCAATGCGCCAACCCCTGAAGTTGGACACCCCCCAGTAGCGGATTTTGCCGGCGCGCAGCAAGGCGTCTATGGCGCGCAGTGGCTCTTCCAGGTCCATGCCGTTGTAGTCGCGGTGCAGGTAATAAATATCGATGTAATCGGTGGCCAGACGCCGCAGGCTGGCCTCGCACGCGCGCAGCATCCAGGCACGGGAATAGTGCGACTCGTTGGGGCGGTCCGACATGGTGTTGCCGACTTTGGTAGCCAGAACCCAGTCGGTACGTGTGCCCTTGAGCAGCTCGCCCACCATACTTTCAGACTTGCCAAGGCTGTACACATCGGCCGTGTCGATAAAGTTGACGCCGTTGGCATGGGCATGCGCGACGATGTCGCGGGCCTCGGCCAGTCCGGTCTGGTCGGCAAACATCATGGTGCCCAGGCACAGGGCGGAGACTTTGAGCTGGCTTTTACCCAGGTTGCGGTACTGCATAAAAACTCCTTGCTGTTATTGTTGATGAGAGCGATTTCCAGTCGTTTGTGAATGGTAGCACTCGGGTTAGACAGGCGCTGTCCTACATCGGTCGGCGTTTGAGTCCTATGGTGCGCTCTGGCTTTCATTTTTATAGTTGGTTCATGAACTCATTAACATGCTCGCTGTGACAGCTGATTGGGCTCATCTTTTTTTATTCAACCTCAAAGGACACACCATGAACTGGGATCAAATTCAAGGCAACTGGAAACAAGTTACAGGCAAAGCCAAAGAGCAATGGGGTAAGCTGACGGATGATGACATGGACGTTGTCGCAGGTCGTCGTGACCAGTTGGCCGGCAAAATCCAGGAACGTTATGGCGTTGCCAAAGACGATGCCGAAGCGCAAATCGCCGCTTGGGAGAAAAAAGCGACGGATTCCTGGTTTACAAAATAAACCCATAGCCATTCTCAGCGCTGATTCAACACCAGCGCGCCCAACGCTTTTCAGTTGCTCCGACCATCGAAGCGGCGAAAGGCGTTGTTTATTTGGGGGCACACTTTTAAATTTATTGTGACATCGGCTTCGCCATCTACTTGGACATGTGAGCCACCGTCTGGCTGAACACCTGCCAAAACTCGGCATTTTGCGTGGTCGCAAAGTTGATCCGCATCAGTGTGCTGGGTTGCCGGTCGGCATGAAACAAAGCCCCCGGTGCGAGCAAATAACCGTGGTCCAGCATGCGTTGGGCCAGAGCGTCGGTGTCCACGCCTGTGTCCACCCAGCCAAACAAACCCGTCGGTTCGCTGGCAAAGGTGCAGCCGTGTGTGATCGCCAACTTCACCGTACGCGCCCGAGCTTGGTCAAGCTGGGTGCGGATGCGCTCGGCATGGCGCCGCAACTGGCCCTGGTCGATACACAGGCTGATGGCTTTTTCCATCAGCGCGGGGGTGGTCAAGGTCGCCAGTAACTTGGTGTCCAACAATCGCTCGACCAAGTCCGGTGGCGCAGCCAGGTAGCCCACGCGCCAGTTGGGGGCCAGGATTTTGGCAAACCCGCTGACGTAGATGGTGCGCTGCAAACCGTCCAGCGCACACAGGCGGGTGGCGTGGTCGGGAGCGATGTGGCTGTAAGTGTCGTCTTCTACGATGTGAAAGTCATGCAGATTCGCCAGTTGCAGCAGCCGGTGTGCGCAGCCTGGCGGCAGGCTGTAGCCGGTGGGGTTGTGCAGCACGCTCACGCTGACAAACAGCTTGGGTCGATGCACTGAACCCGCGTAGGCCTCGCAATAGCGGGCCATCACCTCCAGATCCGGCCCATCGGCGCGGCGCGGCACCGGCAAAATCCGCATCCCGAGCGACTGCAGCCGCGCAAATTCCACCGCCCAACCCGGCTCTTCCACCATCACCGTGTCGCCCGCCTGCAAGAGTGTACGGCTCACAATATCCAGTGCATGGGTCGCCCCCACCGTGGTGATGATCTGCTCAGGCGATGCTGAAATATGGATGTGCGCCAGCTTGTTGGACAAAGATTGCCGTAAGCCGGCGTCCCCCAAAGGCTCGCCGTATTGCAGGGAGAACTTGTTGAGCGCCACGCTGCCCGTCACCTTGCGCACGGTGGCAGACAAAAAAGGGCTGGCCAGCCAATCGGGCGGAAACACCCCCATGCCCGGCTGTGGCTTGCTGTTGGTCTGGTGAAACATGCCTCGGATCAGCATGGCGGCGTTCACCGGGCGGGCGATAGCTATGGTGAGTGTGGCGATTGCCGGGGTATCTGTGGTGTCGATAGTTGCTATATTTTCAATAGCATTATTATCGGTAAATACGCCGGCTGAGGTTGAATTTGATGCCGAATTTGACATGTCAACCCTGGATTTTTCTAATCCCAGGTCACGGACAAAGAATCCACGGTTTTTACGCGCCTCCACCAAGCCCAGCGCCAGCAGCTGGTCATACGCGGCCACCACGGTCGAGGGGCTGACCTGTTGTTGCTGGGCGCATAGCCGCACGGAGGGCAGGCGCGCGCCTGAGGCCAGCAGACGGCTTTTGATACGGTCGGCAAAGCGCGAACAGAGTTGTTCGGCTAAAGTGTGGGAACTGCTTTTGGTGAGCATGGTTTCAAAGATGGGCTCGAAATAAACAGGGCTGGGTGTGCTGATGCATGTAGCAGTACAGTATTGAAATCTGAATTGCTTAACTGTACTGTTTGTGTAATGAAAAAATGACTACATTGAGCATAAACCCAAGACACTTTGAATACAAGTCAAAATCTTTTAGCACCTTGAAGTTGACCTACTGAACGTAATAAATGAACGCTACTGAACTAAGCGCATTGCTGCTGCTGACCACGGCTGCCAGCTTCACCCCCGGCCCCAACACCACGCTGTCCACCGCGCTGGCGGCCAACTTTGGCTTGAAGCGGGCGATGACGTTTGTTTGCGCCGTGCCCGTCGGTTGGGGGCTGCTTTTTAGTTTATGCGCTGGTGGCGTGGGCGCTTTGGTGGTTGCAATTCCTGCGTTGCGTTTAGCTATCAAAGTTCTCGGGGTTGGGTATTTGCTGTGGCTGGCATACAAAATTGGAACGGCGAGTCAATTGAGTTCGGTGGACGAATCGCGTTTGAACGTGACGTTTTTTCAGGGCGTGATGCTGCAGTTTTTGAACATCAAAGCGTGGATGCTGGCACTCACCGTGGTGGCGGGCTGGATGGCGGGACGGGCGGATGTTGTAAACCGGTTCGCATTGCTATTGCCTGTGATGTTGTTTTTCGGATTTACCAGTAACCTTCTTTATGCAGCCATAGGGTCGCTGTTGCGCGATTGGCTGCAGCGGGGTAGCCGGTTGGTGTGGTTTAACCGCTTCATGGCAGTCGTGCTGGTGGTGACGGCGGCTTGGATGGCTACATTTTGATATGGGTTTGATATGAATTCAGCTCAAACATCACCACAAAACGTCAAAACCGGTCTATGGCTGGGGCTGCTAGGCGTCACCATCTTCGCCGTCACCCTGCCCATGACCAAACTGGCCGTTGGCACCGCTGCTGACCCACAACTATCGCCTTGGTTCATCACCTTTGGCCGTGCTGCAGTGGCTGGTTTGCTATCAATTTTATATCTACTCAGGCAGTATATATGCCGTCTAGAGCCTGATTATGCACTTAAAAATGCAACTTTTAAGCTGCCCAGCCTATCCGAATGGGGATTGCTCGCCTTCACCGCATGCGGCGTGGTTGTTGGTTTCCCGCTGTTCATGACTTTGGCGCTGCAATATGTGCCTAGCACCCACGGCGCGGTCGTTACCGGTCTGCTGCCATTGACAACTGCCGTGATTGCTGCGCTGTGGTTTCGTCAAAAGCCAAGCGTCGGGTTTTGGCTGTGCGCGGTCTTGGGTACGTTGTTGGTGCTGGGTTTTATGGCGATGCGCAGTTTTGATGGTCTAGGGCATCTCACCTTGCATCTTGCAGACATATTTTTGCTTCTCGCCATGCTCAGCGCATCACTGGGCTACATTGGCGGCGCACGTTTAACGCCGTCTTTGGGCGCAGAGCGGGTGATTTGCTGGGTCTTGGTGCTGTCACTACCCATCACCGTACCCATGACGTGGCTCAACCTGCCGCCAAACCTAGCCGCTATACACCCTAGCAGCTGGTGGGCGTTTGCCTACGTTGCGGTGTTCTCTATGTGGCTAGGTTTTTTGCGTGGTACCGCGGCTTGGCGCTAGGCGGCGCCGTCCGCGTCAGCCAAGTCCAACTCGTCCAGCCGTTTTTGAGCCTGCTGTTCGCCGTGCCACTGTTGGGTGAAAAGATCGACACCATGACGCTGGGTTTTGCGCTGGCTGTGATTGCGACTGTGTTTGTGGGGAAAAAGATGCCAGTTGGCATTTCAAGGAGCAACTAATGAAAGCCTCCATTTCCC
>JAYVJL010000107.1:0-8140 GCA_043769295.1 Polaromonas sp.
GATTTCCATCTCGCGGCAAATCCTGCCCCATTCGTCTGGTTTTACTTTTGCGCTGATGCCGCGATCGGCAACAATCTCCACCGCCCGATCTGCGAGCAGGAGGTAAATCAGCAAGCCGCTGTTGTCTTGGGTGTCCCACACCCGCAGGTGTGAAAACAAATTGATCGCCCGTTCTCGGGCATACTGCCCTTTGAACAGAGGCATGCCGTCCAGCCCGCTTTCGACCACGAAGCGGATTTCACCGGTATGTTCGGCCTCGCTGGCCTTGATCGCGCCCTCAATCATCTTCAATGCGCTGCGCGGAAATGCCCGCCTGACCTGCCCCTGCGTCATGAAAAGATGCTTTGCCATGCGTTTGATATTCATGATTACCACCTCCCGGAGGCACCGCCACCACCGAAGCCACCCCCACCACCGCTGAAGCCCCCGCCGCCTCGGCCTCCCCGTCCACCCCCTCCCATTCCGCCGTAGTAGCCGCCCATTCCAAGCCCGCCCATGCGGCCACTCAACAAGGTAACAAACAGCGCCAGCACGCCAGCTACCAATGCCATTGAAAGCGCACCCACCATGAACCAGGCAACCACGGCCACAGCGCCGCCTGTGACCAATGAGCCTGGTACTTTTCCAAGTGTGGCCCGCAGCACGCCACCTACTGCGAGCGCAAGAATGAACAGAAACGGTGCGTATTGTGAAATGTTGCCGATGTCCCCGATCGCCCCGCCAGGTGTTTTACCCGGTACCGGCAAGGGCTCACCATCCACGACGCGGATGATCTGCCCAACCCCCGCCGCGATGCCGCCATAGAAGTCTTGCTGTTTGAATGGCGGCAGGATGGTTTCGTTGATGATGCGCTTGCTGGTGGCATCGTTGAGCGCCCCCTCCAGGCCATAGCCCACCTCGATGCGCAGGGCGCGGTCGTTCTTTGCGACGACCAGGATGGCACCGTCATCAATCTTCTTACGGCCGAGCTTCCACTGATCCGCAACCCGCAGGGCGTATTGCTCAATGGCTTCCGGGGCGGTTGAGGCGACCATCAGCACCGCCAATTGACTGCCTTTGCGGGCTTCAAATGCTGTCAATGTTTGCTCCAAAGACGCTTTCTGCTCAGTGGTGAGCGTGCCTGTCTGGTCAATGACATGCCCCGTCAACGGTGGGACTGGCACCTGCGCGGCAGCAAAGCTAGACCAGCAGAGGCCAAATGCAAGCAATAGCGCGCTGGCCCTATTTCGTGTCGCCGCTGTTGTGATGGCTCTGGCAATCACTTGGCAGCCCCCGACGCAGCGCCTTTGGGTGCCGCAGGCGCAGTGTCAAAGCTGACGCTCGGCGGTCTGGAGATTTCTTTTTCGTTTTCAACCGCAAAGTTGGGCTTGTCCTTGTACCCGAATACCATCGCGGTCAAATTGGAGGGGAAGGAACGCACCGTCACGTTGTATTCCTGTACCGACTTGATGTAGCGGTTGCGTGCCACGGTGATGCGGTTCTCAGTGCCCTCCAGTTGCGCTTGTAGCTCTCGGAAGCCCTGGTTGGCGCGCAGGTTCGGATAGTTTTCCGACACCACCATCAGCCTGGACAATGCACCGGTCAATTCGCCCTGAGCCTGCTGAAATTTCTGGAATGCCGCAGGGTCATTGATCAGTTCTGGCGTGGCCTGGATTGAGGTGGCTTTGGAGCGCGCCTCAATGACTTTGGTCAGCGTGTCCTGCTCGAACTTCGCCTCGCCCTTGACGGTGTTGACCAGGTTGGGGATCAGATCCACCCGGCGCTGGTACTGGTTAACCACCTCTGACCAACTGGCCTTGATTTGTTCGTCCGTGGTTTGAAATGTGTTGTAGCCGCAGCCGGTAAGGCTCATTGCCCAGGCAACCGTCAGGATGGTCAATAGTTTGCGCATGCTTTTTTCCAAAAAATAGTGATACCGTCAAGATGCGGACCATGTTTTGGCCCGGATAGACGCCAGGTTACGGCGACCCTGCAGTGCGAAGTGGAGGTAAATCACCGCACTTAACAGTGCCGCAAAGAAACACCACACCGAGATGAACCAGGTTGTATAAAAGCCGTAGGCTGCTGCAAAAGACAGCAGCGCCAGCACGCCGAATACTTTCACCAGCCGGTAAGAGGAGAACATGGGGCTGGCGGTGGCCGCCAAGAGGTACAGCGTCATCACCGTCGCCGCAAAGAAATGCGGAGAGACGTATTCGACGTGTTGACCTGTCGGGCGTGAAATGACCGGAAAGGCCAGCAGAACATACAGCAAATACACGCCTACCACGAGTCCCGCAGCGACAAACCCGAGCAGCACTGTCCGACGCCAGCGCAGGGGTTCAATCAGCAGTACGGCTACTGGCATGTAGATGGGCCACAGCACATGGGAAAAGAACGAGTACAGATGTGTCATCACCGTATTAAGCAGCGGTGATTCGTAGCGAAACGTCAACCAGATCACACCTTCGCTCAACTGCTGAATGGCGAACAGCAGCGGGATAGCGGCGAAAGGCAACTCGCGCTGGTGCTTCGCCGCCATGAGCGTCAGTGTGCCGAGCCCGGCCAGAACAACCCCCGCCGAAAAGCTTGCTGTGGCAGAGAAGCACATTCAGGTTTCTCCATCCAAATACCCGCTACGGACCGGCGCTGCACCCTCCCGCAGGTAGCACAGCAGGCCGGCTAGCCATAGCAGAGCAGGCAGCAATAGCAGCCAGCGGAAGTCCGAGTGAAGCAGGAAGTTCGTTGCGCTCATCAGTGCCACGCTGGCAGCGCCTGCTGCCGCCAAGGCGGCAAACGTGCCGCGCTCACGCAGTGCGAGAAAGCGATACGCCACAAGCACTGTCATCGCACCGGTTGCGACCATGAAGCCACCCATGACGTTGAACACATGACCGAGCCACCGCTCCAGGCCGGGCATGGCGGCCCGGATGGCTTCGAGCGAGCGTCCGATGTACTTTGGATCTTCTGGCAGCAGGGCTGGCCGCAGAAAAAGGAAGTACAGGCCCAATGCAATGAGCCATGCACCGCAGGCGAAGAATACCTTGCCAGAAGGCTGCATAGGCGTGACTTTTAGTACCATGGGGCTGCTCCTTCTTTCATGCTATTGGTTTGTAGGAACGATTCGAATGGCGGTTGAGATGGTGTCCTTTGGGTTCAGGCAGCCGCCGCCATCATGCAGGCGAAGATTCTTTCCGCCAAGAAGGCAGGAAGCGTGGCGTGCGCGCTGCATAGGCTTCGAATTCAGTCATGCTTGCACCCTGAAATTGATCATCATCCCGGCGTCCTCATGTTCGAGGTTGTGGCAATGGAACAGGTAGGTTTGGCTGCCCGGAAAATCGTGGGTGAAGTCAATCGCGATGCGCACCGTTTCGCCGGGCCACACCAACACGGTGTCTTTCCAGCCAAGGTCACTCACGGTACGGCCCTTGCCAAAACGCGACAACGCCGCCAGCGCGGGCGGACTGTTCAGCCTTTCGATCACCTGGAAAGAAAATCCGTGCAGGTGCATGGGATGCGGCATGCCGACCGCCGGGTTGCTGATGCGCCAGACTTCTACTGCGCCCCGCTTCACGTCAAACGCAATCTCGTCCATGCGGAAGGTGAGCCCGTTGATCAGGAAGCGCATGTGCCCCATCGACAGTTCAATCTTTCGTTCTGGCGCGCCCTCAATGCCAATCGGTTTGATTTGTGACAGCGTCTCAGGCAGCTTGGCAAGGATGCGTTCTCCAGCCACCACGCTGAGCTTCAACACGTTAAATGCCATGCCCAGTGCTAGCCGTGACGAGTCCATTCCACCCATCATCTGACCCCCACCCATGTTCATGTTCATGCCGCCCATTCCCCCCATTCCTCCCATTCCTCCCATGCCGCCAGATCCCTCGTTCTCCATCGGGTCAAACGCCAGACTTTTCAGGAAAATATCGTCACCGGGTTGCGCTTGCCCGGCGTCAAACAGAACATCCAGCCGTTCCCCAGGCGACAGAAACGCTTCCGTGACGGTTTCAGGCCGCTCGATCAGGCCGCCGTCCGTGCCGATTACTGTGAAATTCAGCGCTGTGCCGCCCTTTATGAATGCGAGCCGGTAGATGCGTGCATTAGACCCATTGAGCATCCGCAAGCGGTAGGTGCGTGGCGTGACGGTCTGGAACGCGTTGGGCGTCAGGTTCGCCAGCACAATGTCGCCCAGCCAGCCCATCATGGCTTCGTGTGCATCGGGCTGGTAGCGCAGGCGGCCTTGTGCGTCAAACTGCTTGTCTTGAATCACCAGCGGCAGGTCGGTCACACCGAGTTGCAGATCAAGCGCCTTGGCCAGTTTTCGTTGGTCGTCGTCTTCCACCAAAAAGAAACTGGCCAGACCGTTGTAGGCCTGCTTTGCGGTCAACATGTGCGCATGCGTGTGGTACCAGTAGGTGCCGCCACGGTTACGCACGGTGAAGTCGTAGTCATAACGCGCACCAGGGGCGATCGTGTTCACCGGATGGCCGTCCATATTGGCGGGCGTGTGCAGGCCGTGCCAGTGGATGATGGTGGGTTCGGTCAAAGCGTTGTCCAGGCTGGCGGTGAAGCGGGCGCCACTCTCAATGCGCAGGATAGGGTTCTGAAAGGCTTTGCCCGCGTGCTCGGTCTGGTACAGCAAGAATGGCGATTCCTTTGCGGGCAACAGGGGGAAGCTGGCTGCCGTGGCGCGTATCTTCAGCGGGCCCGCAACATCGAGCACACCCAACGGCCCGCTGGCAACCGGAATGAACAGCTTTTGTTTAAAGTTTTCAGACGCAACTGGGTCAAAGGGATAAGGGCGAAATGGTGCGGTTGCCATATTTGTGGAATGACGTGAACCGTAATACATCCAGGCCGCCCCGCCGACTCCAGCGACGGCTGCCACACCGGTCAACTGAAAAAACTGTCTTCTTTGCAACATACAAGCTTTCCTTTCTAACCTTCAACTATTTCGCCAAGCCGCAAGGCCAGGAAGGGGCAAAAAAACCGACACACAATACGGACGCTTAAGTCAACCGCGCGCGGGATTCATGTGTTTTTCGCCTGATTCGAGCGATGATTAACGCGACATTCAGTTGTACCATCGCACAGGGAATAAGACACCCCAACGGTGCTTGCCAGCGCGACGCCTGTACGAAGATGTGGCATGTTTGAACCCCGTTACTTAGGCGGTGTGGCTGGCATCCGGTCCATCATCATCTGCATCATGGATTCCATCATGGCCATACGCTTTTCCATCATTTGTTGATTCACGCCCATGTTGCCGGCCATGCCGGGCATACCCGGCATCGGCTTGGCATCACCTGCATTTGGGCTGGCGGTCGCGCCGCCCATCGCCCCCATGCCACCTCCGTGCATGCCGCTCATGGAACCCATCATCTGCATGCTGTCCTGCATGGTTTTCATGTGTTCGGCCATCATCTTGCTGCGATCTTCGGGCGTCTTGGAGGCCATCATTTTTTCGTGCATATCGCGCATCCTTTTCATTTGCGCGTCCATCTTGCTCATGTCCATTTTGGCGTTCTGATCGGGCATGGCCATGCCTTGCGCAGCGGCGCTGCCCATCGGCATGCCCGGTGTGGTGTTGCAGGCGACGAGTGTGCTGGCCACCAACACGGCGGCGCTAAGGGGGAGGAAGCGAAAGCGGATCATAAAAAACTCCTAGGGTGGTGAAAATGAACAGGGTGCCGAGCGGTTGACGGTGATAGTCCGGTTAGCTTGACTTGAGAAATCATTGCATATCGCATTTGGTTGACATCAGCGATGAGGTCGGGGCCGATGATGCAGCCGATCAATGTGCTGGCCGCGAAAAAACGCCGCCACAACAGGAGTGAATCGAAAATGGGTCATGACAGACTCCTTGTTTGATTAAAAAACCTTGGGAACTGTCAGCGGGCCTCACTCACTTGCCACCTCGCTTGACGATCCACACTACGATGGCGACAACCACGACTAGAACCAGGACTGGCATCCACATCCCGCCGTAGCCCCCCATCCAGCCGCCGCCCCATATGCCACCATTCATCATGTTTCCGGCTTGCGCCAACGTGACATCGGAGACAAACAGGAATGCCATACCAACAGCCATTGCAGACAGGGTTTTCATGTAATTTCTCCTGATTTCATGACAACGCTGCGAACCCTTTCAAGCCGCTGGCGCACGTCCTGCGCAACTGCTGCCACTTCCGGGTTGCTGGTGAGTTTCAAAACCGCCACCGGATCCATGAAGCTGATGACGATAGAGTTGTCCTTATCCTCACGCACAACGACATTGCAGGGCAACAGCAGGCCAATGTCAGGCTCGGCGATCAGGGCGCGATGGGCTAAAGGCGGATTGCAGGCACCGAGAATCCGATAAGGATGTCCGTCGATGTCGAGCTTGGCTTTCATCGTGGCTTGAACGTCGATATCTGTGAGGATTCCGAAGCCCTCGGTTTTGAGCGCCTCGGTTACGATGTCTATTGCTTGCGAGAAGCCCAGACTTTTCAGTTCACAGTGAAACCCGTAATTCGAGGTTGAGGGCGGCTCTGAGGGTAATGGGTTCATAGCATTGCCTCACTGCCTGTCAAGCGCTGAAATTGATTGAAATGGTTCATGAGAGACTCCTTGTGAAAGCGATTGAAAAAAAGGATTTTTTGGCACTACACCCCTGCGCCGCCGCAGTGTCCAAAGCTCGGCCAGTGCATCATGTTCCCGGCCACAAGGCAGCATTTGTGCGCTAACACACACAAGCGAAAAAAATGCGTAAATTACTTTTAAACCGGAGAACCTTTACAAATCATCGGACATGCCTGCTTTTTCTGGAAAACCATAGCCACAGCCCGGTCAAGCACAACGCGGCGTAATTCATCAGCATAAACAACGGTGTGTTCCAGGCCAGACCATCAAAACCACGCTCTGTAATGGGGTAAAGCACCGGTGAAGGGTAGTAGTCTGCCGAATGCGTGAACACGTCGATGACGATGTGCGACCACCAGCCCAGCAATGGAATCCATAGCGAGAGCCGCACTGCCAGCACAAACAGCACAAACAGCGTAACTGCAGCGGCAATGATGGCGCTGTGCGCGACGCAGTGCAGGTGGTGCGACCAGAGCTCAACCATGGGCGGCAGTGCGGGCTCTTGACTCGGCAATGCGACGGCAAAGGTCTGCAGCGCCTCCAGAGAGCCATCGCCAAACGCCCACCATCCGGCGATTGGCAGCAGATGAAACAAGTATGGCAACGTGGCCAGCACCACAGTCGCCATCACGGTGCGCGGGGAGATGGGCCAGCGCCACCCTTGCTCCGGCCCTTAAAGCGTGTTCAAGGATGTCCATGGCTGTTATGCTATTTTCTGTCTTGCTTGGGCGCGGCGCGTCTCAATCGCAGCGCATTGGTGATGACCGACACCGAGCTCAAGCTCATCGCCAGCGCCGCAATCATCGGCGACAGCAGCCAGCCGGTGAAGGGGTACAGCACACCAGCGGCCAGCGGCACGCCCAGCGCGTTGTAGACAAAGGCAAAGCCAAGGTTCTGCTTCATGTTGACAATGGTTTGCTGCGATATCTCGCGTGCCACCGCAATGCCGCGCAGGTCGCCTTTAACCAGCGTCACCTGCGCGCTGTTCATCGCCACGTCGGTGCCCGTGCCCATGGCCACACCCACATCTGCCTTGGCCAGCGCCGGCGCGTCGTTGATGCCGTCGCCGGCCATGGCCACGATGCGGCCTTCGCGCTGCAGCCGACTTACCATTTCCAGCTTGTCGGCGGGTTTGACCTCACCATAAACCTCGTCAATGCCCAGCGTTGCCGCCACCGCCTTCGCCGTTGTCAGGCCGTCACCAGTAGCCATGATCACGCGCAGGCCGGATGCCGTAAGCAGGGCCAATGCCTCCGCCGAGCTGGCCTTGATCGGATCGGACACTGCGAGCACGCCGGCCAACCGGCCATCCACCGCGAGGAGCATGACACTCGCTCCTTCGGCGCGAAGTGCCTCGGCCGGTGCGGTGAGGGCATCAAACGGTACACCGAGCTGGGTCATCAACGCCGTATTGCCCAGGGCCAACGCGCGACCGCCCACCGTACCGCGCACGCCGATGCCGGTACTCGACTCAAAGCCCTCGGCGCGCTCGAGCGCGAGCCCGCGCTCGCGGGCCGCGCGCACAATTGCATCGGCCAACGGA
>JAYVJL010000108.1:0-27430 GCA_043769295.1 Polaromonas sp.
AACAAACGTCAACGCTCACCTCGTCTTGAGTGGTGGGCTGAACGCTGCCAACGTGACCGATGGCATTTTGCAGGTCCGGCCGCGCTGTAAAACGCTGGCCGTGGACGTCAGTTCTGGCGTCGAAGCGACGGATGCACAGGGAAATGTGCTCAAAGGCATCAAAGATGCCGACAAAATCCATCAGTTCATCCAAGCCGTACGCGCTGCAGATGAGCAATTTAATTCAAAAAATTAAACATCTTTAAAGAGTATCTCATCATGTTTGACTACCAGCAACCCGATCCCAGCGGTCATTTTGGCATCTATGGCGGCAGTTTTGTGTCTGAAACACTGACACACGCCATCAACGAACTCAAAGACGCCTACGCCAAATACCAGCACGACCCAGCCTTTGTTGCAGAGTTCAAATATGAACTGGCCCACTTCGTCGGCCGTCCCTCCCCCATTTACCATGCCGCCCGCATGAGCCGCGAGCAAGGCGGGGCGCAAATCTTCCTGAAACGCGAAGATTTGAACCACACCGGCGCGCACAAAATCAACAACACCATCGGCCAAGCCATGCTCGCCAAACGCATGGGCAAACCCCGCGTGATTGCCGAAACCGGTGCGGGTCAGCACGGCGTGGCCACCGCCACCATCTGCGCCCGCTATGGCCTGGAATGTGTGGTGTACATGGGCAGCGAAGACGTCAAACGCCAAAGCCCCAATGTCTACCGCATGAAACTGCTGGGCGCCACCGTTGTCCCCGTTGAAAGCGGCAGCCGCACCCTGAAAGACGCGCTGAACGAAGCCATGCGCGACTGGGTGGCCAATGTGGACAACACCTTCTACATCATCGGCACCGTCGCCGGCCCGCACCCCTACCCCATGATGGTGCGGGATTTCCAAAGCGTGATCGGCGAAGAATGCTTGGTTCAAATGCCTGACATGCTGGCTGCTGCGGGTTGTGTTAACGCACAACCCGATGCCGTGATCGCCTGCGTGGGCGGCGGCAGCAACGCCATGGGTATTTTCTACCCGTACATCCAGCATGAGAACACCCGTTTGATTGGTGTAGAAGCCGCTGGCGAAGGCTTGGAGAGCGGCAAACACTCGGCCTCCTTGCAATGCGGCAGCGCTGGCGTGTTGCACGGCAACCGCACCTATATTTTGCAGGACGACAACGGCCAGATCACCGAAACCCACAGCATCAGCGCCGGCTTGGACTACCCAGGTGTAGGACCAGAGCATGCGTTTTTGAAGGACATTGGCCGTGCGGAATACGTCGGCATCACCGATGAAGAGGCGCTCTCAGCTTTTCATTACTTGTGCCGCACCGAAGGCATCATCCCCGCGCTGGAGTCTAGCCACGCTGTTGCTTATGCTATGAAATTAGCCAAAACGATGCGCACAGATCAGTCCATTTTGGTGAACCTGTCAGGCCGTGGCGACAAAGACATTGGCACCGTGGCTGATTTGAGCAAGGCAGATTTTTATTGCCGTCCGAGTTGTCAAGGCCAGTCCGTCAAAGGTAATTCAGGCAATGAGCAGATTGTGAAGGTGGTGAAATGAGCATGCATGTACACAGGATCAAATCCACTTTCGCCGCTTTGAAGGCCCAAAACCGGGCTGCGCTGATCCCCTACGTCACCGCCGGCTTCCCTTTTGCCGACATCACCCCCGAGCTGATGCACGGCATGGTGGCTGCGGGTGCAGATGTGATTGAACTGGGCGTGCCCTTCAGCGACCCTTCGGCAGATGGCCCTGTCATCCAGAAAGCAGGCGACAAAGCCCTGAGCTACGGCATTGGGTTGCCGCAAGTGCTGGATATGGTGCGTGACTTCCGCCAAACCAACCAGTTAACCCCTATTGTGCTGATGGGCTATGCCAACCCGATCGAGCGCTACGATCAACGCCACGCCAAGCCGGGTTTACACAGTACCTTCATCCGCGATGCCGCTGAAGCGGGTGTGGACGGCATGCTGGTGGTAGACTACCCGCCCGAAGAGTGCGAAGCTTTTGCCGCAGAACTCAAAGCAAATGGCATGGATTTGATCTTCCTGCTCGCGCCCACCTCTACCGACGCACGCATGGCACAGGTCGCCCGTATCGCCAGCGGCTATGTGTACTACGTGTCGCTCAAAGGCGTGACGGGTGCTGGGACATTAGACACAGATGCCGTCGCCGCTATGCTGCCTAAAATTCGACAACACGTGACCGATATTCCAGTTGGCGTGGGTTTTGGCATTCGCGACGCGGCCACGGCGAAAACCATTGGCAAAATGGCCGATGCGGTGGTGATTGGCAGCAAGATCATCCAATTGATAGACAATCAACCCCGAGACAAGGTCGTTGGCGTGGCCAGCGAATTTTTAAGTGGCATTCGCGCTGCTTTAGAATCCAAATAACAAGCAACGACCACGACAGTTTGAGGACATACCCATGAGTTGGCTAGAAAAACTATTACCACCCAAAATCCTGAAATCTGACCCCGCAGACCGGCGCAATATTCCTGAAGGCTTGTGGATCAAATGTCCCAGCTGCGAAACCGTGTTGTACAAGGCTGATCTGGAACAAAGCCAGAACGTCTGCCCCAGCTGCAGTCACCACCTGCGCATAGGCGCGCGCGCGCGGCTGAACAGCTTTTTGGATGCCGAAGGCCGCTATGAAATCGGACAAGAGGTGCTGCCCGTCGACGCGCTCAAGTTCAAGGACAGCCGCAAGTACCCCGAACGCTTGAAAGAAGCGCTGGAAAACACCCATGAAACAGATGCGCTGATCGTCATGGGTGGCTCGGTTCACAGCATCAACGTGGTGGTCGCCTGCTTTGAATTCGACTTCATGGGTGGCAGCATGGGTAGCGTGGTGGGTGAGCGTTTTGTGCGTGGCGTACACACCGCGATTGAACAAAAAGTACCCTTCATCTGCTTCACGGCCACCGGTGGCGCACGGATGCAGGAAGGCCTGCTCAGCCTGATGCAGATGGCCAAAACCAATGCCTCACTCACCAAATTGGCCAAAAAAGGTTTGCCTTACATCAGCGTGCTGACCGACCCGACCATGGGCGGCGTGAGTGCGGGTTTTGCGTTTGTGGGTGATGTGGTGATTGCAGAACCCAAAGCCTTGATTGGTTTTGCAGGACCACGGGTGATTGAATCCACCGTGCGTGTCACCCTGCCTGCGGGCTTTCAACGCGCTGAGTTTTTGCTGCAAAAAGGTGCGGTGGACTTCATCTCTGACCGCCGTGAATTGCGTAAAACCATTGCCAATGTGTTGGCGATGCTGCAAAAACAGGCAGCTGATGCGGTTGTCTAATTCGATTGTGTGAACTGAGCTTTAAACAGTCAAGTTCTGTTCATGCGCCCTAACCGTTCCACCAGTCCTTGCAGGGCTTGTTGCACTGTCAGGGCGCGCACAGTTTCTCTGTCACCGTCAAAGTGACACAGTTGCGTACTGGTTTGGTCGTTGACGTGCCAGGCAATCCAGACGGTACCGACAGGCTTTTCAACACTTCCACCTGTCGGGCCAGTAACACCGGTCACCGCCACTGAAACTTGCGCAGCTGAAATCTGCACCGCACCTAGCGCCATGGCGGCAGCGACTGGCTCACTCACCGCACCAAACTGCGCAATCAACGCGGCATCCACACCCAGCATGTCCGTTTTAGCGGCATTGGAATAGGTCACAAAACCACGGTCAAACCACTGGCTGGAGCCGGCTAAGTCGGTACAGGCCGCTGCGATCAGCCCACCAGTGCAACTTTCGGCTGTGGCGAGGTAAAACTGCTTTTTAAGCATCAAATCAGCCAATAGCCGGCATAATGATTGCCTAGACTGCTCTAAATTTAATAGCAAATTGGCGGATTGGCTCATGATTCTACTTAAAACAATTTAGGCACATTTAGATAAAACGCCACACGGCGATGACCAATACCGTACAAAAAGCAGCGACCAAATCATCAAACATGATGCCGAACCCGCCGCGTGCGCCAAAGCCCTTGAAGGTTTTATCTGCCCAAGCCACCGGCCCTGGCTTGGCGGCATCAAAGTAACGAAACAGTGCAAAAGCGACCAATTGCCCCCAAAACCCTGCGGGCGTGACCAACCACAGCACCAGCCAGAAGGCGACCACTTCATCCCACACAATGCTGCCAGGGTCGGACACCTGCATGTGCTGGGCGGTCAAGGTGCAGGCCCACCACCCTGTCAGCAATGAAACCGCTATCAACAAGGCCCAGAGCGTATTGTTCATGTGGTCTTGCAGCAACCAGAACGTCAACCAAGCCCACAAGGTACCCGCCGTACCCGGTGCAAAACGACTCAAACCCGAGCCAAAACCCAAGGCCAAGATGTGCGCAGGGTGCGACCACATGAATTTGGCATCTGGCCGTGAAGGATGGGGAGACAATGAAGTGGAGGTATCAGTTGTCATGGCGCATGAGTTTGATCAAGCTGGCATCGTCTTCCCCGGCCAAACCGTGGGCCAATGCACGGGTAAAGGTATCCGTGTTCAGCTTGCCAAGCGGTGTTTTGAAACCCAGCTGTTGGGGCGCGGGGTTCGAAGTCGTCGGCAATGCCGACAGGGTAGGTCACCCCAGACATCACGACTGCACCAGCCTTTTTGATTTGCTCACCGACATCAAAATACCAATGCCCATACCGAGCGTGACCATGGCCGTCCCGCCATAACTGATAAAAGGCAGCGGCACACCCACCACCGGCAAAATGCCGCTGACCATGCCCATATTGACAAAGGCGTAGGTAAAGAAAATCATGGTCACGCTACCCGCTAGCAGTCGGGTAAACAATGAAGGGGCTTCCACCGCGATGATCAAACCACGGATGATCAAGAAAATGAAACCTGTGATCAGCAACAGGTTGCCCAGCAGGCCAAACTCTTCCGAAAACGCCGCAAAAATGAAATCGGTCGTCCGCTCTGGAATGAACTCCAGATGCGTTTGCGTGCCCTGCATGAACCCTTTGCCCAACACGCCACCTGAGCCAATCGCGATCATGCCCTGGATGATGTGAAAACCTTTGCCCAGAGGGTCACGTGAAGGGTCCAAAAGCGTGCAAATACGTTGTCGCTGGTATTCATGCAGCACGTGCCAGTCAACGTCATCTGCGCACAACTGGGGCTCAAATGACACGATCAACACCACGCCGATCAAGCTAACAATAAGGGGCGGGACGATCAATTTCCAGCTCAAGCCTGCAAAAAAGATGACCGACAAGCCCGCAGACATCACCAGCAGCGCCGTGCCCAAATCGGGCTGCTTCATGATCAAACCGATAGGTACAGCCAGTAGCAAACCGGCGACCAAAAAGTCCAAAGGACGCAACTGCCCTTCCCGCTTTTGGAACCACCAGGCCAGCATCAAGGGCATGGCAATTTTGAGGATTTCGCTCGGTTGAATGACGATACCCAGATTAATCCATCGCTTGGCGCCTTTTTTGGTGAGTCCAAAGACAGCCACGGCGATCAACAATGCGACACCAGCAGCGTACAAGGGCACGGCCAGCTCCATCAGACGCTGGGGGGGAATTTGGGCCACGATAAACATGACCGTGGCAGCGATCACCATGTTGCGGGCATGGTCCACAAAACGCGTGCCGTGGTCAAAGCCGGACGAATACATCGCAATCAAGCCCGCGCAAGCCAACAGAAACACGGCCAAGGCCAAAAGCCCGTCAAAACCTTTGAATATGGGTGACAAGCGTTGCCACAGAGAGAATTTATTTAAACCAGCTACCATGGCTGAATTATCCGTTGTCTAGCCCGCCTTAACGGCGAATATGACCATTTTGCATGTGACAATGGGGTTTATGTTTGCATTATTTGAAGAATCTGGAAAATTTCTGGCCGGTCGCGTCATGTCGACGACCGACGCCTCCGCCCAAATCGAATTAGACAGCGGGAAACGTGTCAAAGTCAAAGCAGCGCATGTGTTGTTGCAGTTTGACAAACCCGCGCCTGCGGAACTCATCGCGGGTGCACAAAAAGTCTGTCTGACCATTGACCCCGCTTTGGCTTGGGAATTTTCACCCGAAGAAGAATTTGGCTTCGCGGACCTCGCGTACGACTATTTCAACGACAAAGCGACCGTGGAACAACAAATTGCCGCCTTGTTTTGCCTGTTTGAATCACCGCACTACTTTCGCCGTGCGGGCAAAGGACGGTTCAAGAAGGCACCGACAGAGATTGTTCAGCAGGCGCTTATGGCTATCGAGAAAAAGAAACAGCTGCTGCAACAAATTGCCGATTGGGCCAAGACTTTGGGTGAAGGCGTCTGCCCCGAGCCGATTCGAGAGCAGCTGTACAAAATTCTATTCAAGCCGGACAAAAATGCGCCTGAATACAAAGCGGTGGTCGATGCTTCTCGTGCCACGCACATAGCTCCGCTGGACTTGCTGCAGCGGGCGGGAGCCATCGCTTCAGCTTATCAGTTTCATTGGCAGCGTTTCTTGTTTGACAATTTCCCGAAGGGTACGGACTTTCCTGCACTGCAAGCCTCTCCCGTCACAGATGACTTGCCGCTGGCAAGCGTTGCAGCCTTCTCCATCGACGACTCTGCCACCACTGAAATTGACGATGCGCTGTCGGTCCAAGGTCTGGGCACGGGTACGGTCATCGTTGGTATTCATATCGCCGCACCGGGCTTGGCCATTTCACCGGGAGATGACATCGACAAGCTGGGGCGGTCGCGGTTGTCCACGGTGTACATGCCAGGCTACAAAATTACGATGCTACCGGATGACATCGTTCAAAACTACACGCTGGCTGAGGGCAAAAACTGCCCCGCCTTGTCTTTGTATGTCACCTTGAACGAAGCCACTTTTGAAATGATCGCTTCGGAAACCAAGCTGGAGCGTGTCCCCATCGCGGCCAATTTGCGGCATGACGTGCTTGACACCCTGGTGACCGCTGAATGGCTGAATAATCCCGATTTTATGCATGAAAACATGCTCCAGCCGGCAAATATTGAGCGCGGGCAGCTATCATTTTTATTTAAATTAGCCAATCACCTCAAAGCACAACGAGAAATTGTGCGCGGTAAACCCGAAACGTTTAACCGTCCTGATTACAACTTCAAACTCTTGAACAAATCGGGCGATGTGCCAACGGGTGATGAGCAAGTACAAATCACCACCCGACAACGTGGCTCTCCACTCGATCTGATCGTTGCAGAAGCCATGATTTTGGCCAACAGCACCTGGGGGAATTGGCTGGCAGAGCATGGTGTGCCGGGCATTTACCGCAGCCAAGCCAGCTTGGTCCCAGGCGTGAAAGTGCGCATGGGCACCAAGGCTTTGCCGCATGCGGGCATCGGTGTGCCCAGCTATGCATGGAGCACCTCCCCGCTGCGTCGCTACACCGACCTGGTGAATCAGTGGCAAATCATTGCCTGCGTCAAACACGGGAAAACAGCCCCGTTGGCGGCCCCGTTTAAACCCAAAGATGCGGATTTGTTTTCCATCATCTCCAATTTTGAGGCCACATACAGCGCCTACAACCAGTATCAAAACGGCATGGAGCGGTTTTGGACCTTGAAATACATCCAGCAACAAGGTTTGACTGAATTGACAGCAACGGTCTTCAAAGAAGGCATGGTTCGTGCCGACGACATTCCTTTGGTCTTACCTGTCATGGGAACGGCGAATCTGCCTAAAAATGCCAGGGTACGCGTTAAACTTGGGGCCATTGATGAGATCACCCTGGATGTCAGTGGAACCGTGATTGAGCGTCTGGACACCACTGAAACCACGTCAAATGACAGCGGTACTGAAAATCCTGTGGATGATGATCAGGATGAGGACATGATGGGTGCAGTCGCCATAACGATTGCAGTAGATGTTGAGACTGAGCAACCGGCTGTCAATTTGTCCCTTGTATGACCGAGCATGCGCATTTTTAAATCTCTCCTCGAAGGCTTGCGGTCTTTCAGCACGCTTCAGAT
The DNA here is from genome assembly GCA_043769295.1 of Polaromonas sp. Classification (GTDB taxonomy): domain Bacteria; phylum Pseudomonadota; class Gammaproteobacteria; order Burkholderiales; family Burkholderiaceae_C; genus Aalborgiella. The sequence continues at coordinate 7,937 of JAYVJL010000108.1, forward strand.
AGCGCTGGGCGTGTCTTTTGTGCTGCATGCTGTGCCCTTGACGGTTCGTTTCGTTGACCCCGAAAGCTTCAACCGCGTCTTCCAGGACACACCGCTTGAAGTCATTCTGGTCAATGCCAATACGCAAGAACGCCCGGTCAAAGCGCAGGCGATTGCGCAAAGCTCAATGGCTGGCGGTGGTGATGCAGACGCGGGAAGAGCCACCACGTTTTTACCTGCTTCAGAGCTGTCAGCCCTGGGTGATGCCACTGTAGACACCAACCGCAAGATGGATACGCTGCAAGAGCAGCAAACCATTCTTTTAGCGCAGCTAAAGAAGCAATTGGCCCTGTTGCCAGTTCCAGACCCCAACAACCCAAGTAGCAGCCCTGAAGTCCTCGCGCAAGAGGAAAAGCGACGTCAGCTGAGTAAATTATTGGGTGAAATTGAGCGTCGTATAACACAAGAAAACGAGCGCCCCAAGAAACGCTACATCAGCCCGGCGACACGGGAAGAGGTTTACGCGGTCTACTATGACCAGCTGCGACAAAAAATCGAGGCCAAAGGCACGGTCAATTTTCCTGAAGCGGCAGGGAAAAAACTCTATGGTCAGCTCACCATGATTTTGACGGTGAACCATGATGGCCGCATTTTGGCCAGCGAAATTGTGCAGGGCTCTGGCAACTTGACGCTGGACCGCCGCGCCCAAGCTATCGCCAACAGCGCGGGACCTTTTGGCGTCTTCAATGCCGCGATGCGGAAAAAAGCAGACCAGATCGTGCTGGTTTCACGCTTCAAGTTCACCCGTGATGACGAGCTTAAAACCAAGCTGGCCAGTCAATAAGTCATGAAATTTGTACGAAAAATTTTGTTGCTGTTGATGCTGTCTGCACTCCTGTTGCAGTTCTTTTTCGTCCTCAAAATCGCCATGGCGGCGGTCATTGCACCTCAGTCGACCAGTTTTCAACGCTCAGAGGTTTGGCGTATCGTTCTAAAGCAAGGTCGACTTCCATGGCGGCAAGAATGGGTGGACTACAACAACATTTCAATCAACCTGAAACGGGCAGTCATAGCGTCCGAAGATGGCGACTTTGTCAACCATGATGGCGTTGAATGGGAAGCCATTGAGCAAGCTCGGCAAAAAAATACAAAAGCTCAAGATCTTGCTGAGAAAAGACTGAAAAAGGCATCCGCGTCCAAAAAGCCGGCCAGCACAAGTACCTCAAACACTGCCGTAAAAGCGCCCAAAATCATTGGTGGCTCTACCATCAGCCAACAACTTGCCAAGAATCTCCTGCTGTCTGGAGAGCGAACATTGCTGCGAAAAGGACAAGAGTTTATATTGACGCAATTGCTTGAAATAGTGCTGAGCAAGCAACAAATTCTGGAGATATATTTAAACAACGTCGAATGGGGTGAGGGTGTCTTCGGCGCAGAAGCTGCCGCACAGCATTATTTTCGAAAATCTGCCAAACAGCTCTCAAGTTATGAAGCAGCTCGTTTAGCGGTGATGCTACCAAGGCCCAAATATTTTGAAAAACTATCTGCATCCGGCTATCTGGCGAACCGCACAAGTTTGATCGTTGCACGCATGAATGATGCTGAACTACCTTGATACTAACGTAAAGGTTATTTTGAATTCCCGAGCAACAACACCATGCGAATCATAGGCATTGACCCAGGTCTTCGTACGACAGGTTTTGGCGTCGTGGATAAAGACGGCGCAAAAATGACTTACGTGGCCAGCGGCACTATTGCTACGGCACATATCGACAGGGGTAACTTACCCGCCCGTTTGAAGGTGTTGTTTGAGGGTGTCAAAGAAGTGGTGATCCGATATGAACCCGATGTTGCTTCTGTGGAGATCGTTTTTGTGAACGTCAATCCACAATCAACCTTGCTTCTGGGTCAAGCACGCGGGGCGTGCATTGCGGCTCTGGTATCTAGCGATCTCATCGTTTCAGAGTACACGGCACTGCAGATGAAACAAGCGATTGTGGGGTACGGTCGCGCCGAGAAAGCACAAGTACAGGACATGGTGAAACGCCTCTTGAACCTGCCCGCCCTGCCAGGGCAAGATGCTGCAGACGCGCTGGGTCTGGCAATAACGCATGGCCATGCCAGTGAATCGTTTGGAAAACTGGCTGCTGCTGCATCCACGCAGCGGCGAACCTCAGCCATGTATAAAGCTGGTAGAAGCTATTGAATGCAAGCAGCAACCATGATTTCAGATGCGCTGCAAAATCAAAACTGCAAAAAAAACAAAAGCGATGCCTATAGTAATTTTCAAGGCGGTGAGTCCAATTTTTTTGTATTTTTGTTGCCCGGTAAAGGCATAGACAACAAACAAGCCTGCGCATGCCAAAAGTGATATCAGCATGACCCAGCGCAATAGCAGCATCATTTATCCTTCAAACTTACCAAGCAGTCGCAAGCTGTGCATAACCACTTGGTGCGATTTTTTCGTTTTCAAAAGTCACCATGTCATACGCCCCTTTTTGCGCCAACAAGGCTCTTAATAATTTGTTGTTGAGTGCATGTCCAGAACGAAATGCACTGTATGAGGTAAGCAAAGGGCTCCCTATTAAATACAAATCGCCCATCGCATCCAGAATTTTGTGTTTTACAAACTCATCACCATAACGCAAACCTTCCGCGTTGAGTACCTTGTAATCATCCATGACGATAGCGTTATCCAAACCACCCCCAAGTGCCAGCCCATTAGCACGCATCATTTCCACGTCCTTCGTAAAACAAAAGGTACGTGCTCTTGCAATGTCTCGGGCATAAGAATCAGTACTCAAGTCAAACTCAACACGTTGCCCAGTTGAATCCACGGCAACATGTGCGAAGTCAATTTCAAAACTTAATTTATATCCATGGTATGGATCAAGCCTAGCCCATTTAAGCGAGTCACCCTCGCCCTCGGTAACGATCACCGGCTGGAGAATACGAATGAACTGCTTGGCTGCCTTCTGAATTTCAACTCCTGCACTTTGCAACAAAAACACAAATGCTGCAGAGGATCCATCAAGGATGGGAACCTCTTCTCCGGTGATATCAATATATAAATTATCAATTCCCAAGCCGGCACAAGCTGACATTAAATGTTCAACTGTTTGAACCTTGACCCCGTTAGCGGAAATTGTAGAAGCCAAACGCGTGTCCGTAACTGATAACGCAGAAATCGGTATATCGACAGGCTCAGTCAAATCAACTCGACGAAACACAATCCCAGTATTTGGCTGTGCTGGGCGCAAAGTAAGCTCGACTCTTTGTCCGCTATGCAGTCCAACCCCAACCGCACGGATAAGCGTCTTAATTGTTCTTTGTTCTAACATCTGTCCATTTTATTACCGCTTGCTAGAGTTTGCAGTCTAGCAAGCATATGGTTTCACACAGTGTTAATCAGCTTGCTTGCGCAAAAAAGCCGGTATCTCAAAATCGCCCATGCCACCAGAGGACAAAGCATCTACTTTAGCGGCAGCACTGGTCCGATCAGGATGTTTGCGCAAATACGTAGGCACTTGGTAGTTAGGCTGACTATTTGAGCTTGCACCACCACTGATAACACCCACATTTGCGAGTTCCGGCAAGTTTTCGACGGCATAAGACATATTGTCTGTACCGTTGCGAAGAACCTGCAATGCGGGAGAAGCACGCCGAGCATTGACACGACTCAATCCAGTTGCCACCACAGTCACACGAATCTCATCACCCAAACTGTCGTCATAAGCCGTACCGTAGATCACATGTGCATCTGGCGAAGCATAAGCGCGAATGGTGTTCATGGCCAACTTGGACTCACTCAACTTCAATGAACTTTTTGCAGCAGTGATCAAAACCAATACACCTTTTGCACCTGAGAGATCAATACCCTCAAGCAATGGGCAGGCAACGGCTTGCTCTGCCGCGATGCGAGCACGATCAGGGCCACTGGCCAACGCAGACCCCATCATGGCTTTGCCGTTTTCGGCCATTACAGTACGCACATCTTCAAAGTCAGGGTTGACATGACCACGTACATTAATAATTTCAGCGATACCACCGACTGCATTTTTCAGCACATCGTTGGCATAGGCAAATGCCTCTTCTTGCGTAACGTCTTCGCCTAAAACTTCAATGAGTTTTTCATTTAAGACCACAATCAACGAGTCGACGTTGGCTTCCAGTTCAGCAAGACCCGTATCCGCGTTGGTCATGCGCTTGCCACCCTCCCAGTCAAAAGGTTTGGTTACAACGCCGACAGTAAGAATTCCCATTTCTTTTGCAACACGTGCGATCACTGGTGCTGCACCGGTTCCCGTCCCTCCGCCCATGCCGGCAGTGATGAAGAGCATGTGTGCCCCATCAATGGCAGCACGAATGTCATCAATCGCCAATTCTGCAGCTTCACGACCTTTTTCAGGCTTGCTACCAGCACCCAATCCAGTTGTTCCGAGTTGAATCGTTTTAGGCGCCGCACTCGAACTCAATGCTTGCGCATCGGTGTTTGCACTGATGAACTCCACGCCCTGAACATTGCGTGTGATCATGTGCTCAACCGCGTTGCCGCCGCCGCCGCCAACACCAATAACTTTGATCTTGGTGCCCATATTGAACTCTTCAATTTCGATCATTTCGATTGCCATGATATTTCTCCTATTCAAATCGCAGTTGCCAGAATTTATATTATTTATTTACCCGTAGACATTTTTCAACGCCATCGTCGATGCGGACTTCCTCTTGCAAGCCAAATCATTTTAATCATGCTAAAAATTTCCAATAAACCAGTCTTTTGCACGACCGAATGTATTCTTGAAAGATCCATTTTTTTGGGCCACTTTCAAACTACGCATACGCGCCATACGCGCCTCCTCTAGCAAGCCCATCACCGTTGAGGCTCTTGATTGAGACACCATGTCTGCCAAGGTTCCGGCGTACTTGGGAACTCCACGACGAACAGGTTTAAGAAAAATATCTTCACCTAATTCAATCATGCCCGGCATGACAGAAGCGCCGCCCGTCAACACTATGCCAGATGATAAAACTTCTTCATAGCCAGTTTCCCGGATAACTTGATGTACCAAAGAAAATATTTCTTCAATACGTGGCTCAATGACGCCCGCCAATGCTTGCTTACTTAGCAAGCGTGGCCCTCTATCACCCAAACCCGGGACATCAACTTGGGCATCAGGATCCGTGAGTAGTTGTTTAGCGCAACCACTTTCAACTTTAATTTCTTCGGCATCTTTGGTGGGTGTCCGCAATGCCATTGCAATATCACTGGTGATCAAATCGCCCGCAATAGGAATCACGGCTGTATGCCGTATCGCGCCGCCCGTAAAGACAGCAACGTCAGTCGTACCAGCGCCAATGTCAACAAGCACGACACCAAGTTCACGTTCGTCTTGAGTCAAAACAGCCAAGCTTGAGGCAAGGGGATTCAGCATCAAGTGCTCAACTTCTAAACCACAACGATGAACACATTTAATAATGTTTTCTGCAGCGCTTTGTGCACCAGTCACAATATGAACTTTAGCCTCAAGTCTGATGCCGCTCATGCCAATTGGATCTCTAACATCTTGTCCATCTATGACAAATTCTTGCGATTCAACAAGCAATAATCTTTGATCATTGGATATATTAATTGCAGTCGCTGTATCTAGCACACGCTTCACGTCAGAGCGTGTAACCTCTTTATCTTTAATGGCAACCATGCCGCTGGAGTTAATTCCCCGGATATGGCTGCCGGTGATTCCTGTATAGACGCGACCAATTTTGCAGTCAGCCATTAATTCGGCTTCTCGCAAGGCTTGTTGAATACTTTGAACCGTCGCATCAATGTTGACAACGACGCCCCGCTTCAAACCATTGCTTGGCGATACGCCAAAACCAGCTAGTTTTAAATTTCCGCCAGCCAAAACCTCAGCGACGACAACCATCACTTTAGAAGTGCCGATATCAAGTCCTACCACCAAGTCTTTATATTCTTTTGCCATGTTGGTTTATTTTTTAGTCGTCAAATTAATCGCACCATAATCTACTGTAGTGATACCATTCATTTTTAATGCATACCCATTAGCGTGACGAAGATCTGCATATTGAAGTGCGGTGACATTTTTATTAAAATTAGAAGTAACAATACTTAATGTTTCAGTAAACTGCTTGATTCGTTCTGCAACAATGTCGATTGAACCACGACCTAGCTCAAGTTGTGCGCCACCTTCCAGCGTTACAGTCCAACTTCCACGCGAACTTAACTTAATTTTCACTAATTTTACCTTTAAAGGTGTCAATATAGTATTTAATTTTGAATATACATCCAACATCAAGCCAGATTGCCCCTCGGGCCCTATAAATTGTGGCAATTTATCATATTCATCATCATCCGTACCTGAGTCAAAAATCATACCATCTGCATTGATCATTTTGAAATCATCGCGTATGCCCCATATTGCAACCGGTTTATGTTCCTGGAGATAAATTTCAATCTGATTCGGAAAAACTCTTTTTACCGTTGCATTGTGAATCCAAGGCAGCGATTCGAATGCCAGTCGGGTGCTATTCAAACTAATTGTAAAAAAATTACCCTTTAGATTAGGAATAATATTTGCTCGAAAAGAAGAAATATTGTGATGAATCAAATCCCCACGAATAACAATTTTTTTAAGATTTATTGATGAATTTAAAATATGCCAAATAACGAAACCAGTAATTGCAAAAAAACCAAATAAAACGAAAAGAAATGTACTAAAAAAATTTAACGCCTTAACATCAAATGGAATTTTTATTGAATTCTTCATTACTATAATTGAGTAAAATTGAATTTATAAATTTTGATTTACCGGATAATCTAGTCCGGCAGAATATAGTACTTGTAAACAAAGTTTTTCAAAACTTAAGCCTACCGCTCTAGCAGCCATCGGCACCAGTGAATGATTTGTCATGCCAGGCGAAGTGTTAATCTCCAACAAATATGATTGTCGCGATGCCTTATCAATCATCACATCTGCGCGTGCCCACCCTCTACAGCCAAGTGCATGATAAGATTTTAAAGCAAGTGCCTGTATAGCTAGTTCTTCGCCATCAGGTAATTCACAAGGAATAATATATAGTGTATCGTCGGTGAAATATTTATTATTGTAATCATAGTTACCTTGAGGTGCAATTATACGAATAATTGGAAGTGCTTTTGCATGAGACGCCCCATCCAAATTACCCTTCTGTTCATATGAATTTAAAATTGTACAAGTAACTTCATCTCCGCTGATGTATTGCTCACACAAAACCAAGGAATCTTGATATGCAGCAAGTTCGTAAGCCTCGCGACATTGCGCCAACGCTGTTACCTTTGTTAAACCTATGGTCGATCCTTCACGAGCAGGTTTTATAATCATGATGCCATCAAGTAGTCTGAATGCATTTTCAGTCTCTTCAGGACTGGTTACTTCTATCCATTTTGGTGTAAGCAGGCCAAGTGATTGCCAAATACGTTTAGTCATCACCTTGTTCATTGCAACACTGGAAGCCATAACTCCAGAGCCCGTATATGGAATGCCCATTAGCTCAAGTGCGCCTTGGATTGTTCCATCTTCACCATAACGTCCATGCAATGCTATAAAGCAGCGATCATATTGCTCAGCTTTAAGTTCAAAAATACTCTTCTCCGCTGGATCGAAAGCGTGCGCATTCACACCTTGCGATTGCAAAGCTTTCAGCACGGCATTGCCTGATAATAATGATATTTCGCGCTCAGCAGATGCCCCCCCCATTAGTACGGCTACACGACCGAAATGAGTGAAATTCTCTATCTTCATATTATTCAAACCGATGTCTCCTTTTGAATCAATATTTTTGATGCATTCAATTTATCTAGCATGATTTTAGGTACTGAACCAATTGAACCAGCCCCCATACAGAGCACAACATCACCATCAATAGCCATATTCATGATCGCTTCAGGCATCAGAGCAATTTCATCAATAAATAAAGGATCAACTTTACCAAACAAACGTAATGCTCTGGTTAATGCACGTCCATCAGCTCCAGCAATTTTAGCCTCGCCAGCAGAGTACACCTCAGCGAGTAGAACCATATCAACGGATGAGATAATTTTTACGAAATCTTCAAAACAGTCGCGTGTTCGTGTATATCGATGAGGTTGGAATGCAAGTACCAATCTTTGATTAGGAAAAGCGCCTCGTGCGGCCTCAATTGTTGCGCGCATTTCTACTGGATGATGACCATAGTCGTCAATCAAAGTAAAGTTCCCTCCAAATTTGGCTTTGAATGAGCCATAATTTTGAAATCGTCGATCAACGCCTTTAAACTGAAGTAACGCCCGTTGAATAGCTATGTCAGAAATATCTAGTTCTGTAGCTACTGCAATTGCCGCTAACGCATTAAGCACGTTGTGCAATCCTGGTAGGTTTAGTTTAATATCAAGCGCTGGTTTTTCTGAATTATTATGACGATGTACAACAAAATGCATTTCACCACCAACAGTATTTACATTTGTTGCATAGATTTTTGCTTCATCTGAAAATCCATAGCTTAATATAGGTCTTTCTAAAAATGGAATTATTTCTCGGATAGCCGGATTGTCAATGCACAATATTGCAGCACCATAAAAAGGCATTTTATGTAGAAACTCTACAAATGCGCTTTTTAATTTTTCAAAATCATGATCATATGTTTCCATGTGATCTGCATCGATATTAGTAACAACTGCCATTACTGGAAGTAAATTCAAAAAAGAAGCATCTGATTCATCGGCTTCAACGACGATATAATCACCGCTTCCAAGTTTCGCATTAGCATCCGCACTATTGAGACGTCCACCAATAACAAAAGTTGGATCCAATCCTGCTTCTGCTAATATACTTGCAATGAGACTTGTTGTTGTCGTTTTACCATGGGTCCCAGCGACGGCTATTCCTTGTTTCATACGCATTAATTCTGCCAACATAACTGCGCGAGGAACAATTGGAATTTTTTTATCTCGAGCAGCTATTACCTCAGGATTGTCATTTTTTATGGCAGAAGATATAACAACTACATCTGCATTCAAAAGATTCTCGACAGAATGTCCGACATAAGTTTTTATATGTAATTTATCCAATCTTTTTAGAGTTAAACTCTCGATCAAATCAGAACCGCTGACCAAATAACCCAAGTTATGCAGGACTTCAGCAATGCCAGACATCCCAGCACCACCAATACCTATAAAGTGAATATTTCTTATTGCATGCTTCATTTTATTAAATCCTCACAAGCATCTACTATGGTTTTTAGCGCTCCTTGTTTATGCATTTTCTTTGCATTAATTGCAGCTGAAAGCAATATAGATCGATTCAAAGTAGAGATCAAATCTGCTAGCTTTTGTGGCGTTAAGTTTTCTTGTTTTTCCAACCAACCAGCATCATTTTGAATCAAGTACATTGCATTTTTAGTTTGATGATCATCGACGGCTGATGGCAGTGGTATAAATATTGCCGCTACACCTATAGCAGCCAGTTCAGAAACAGTACTCGCACCGGAACGGCAAATAACAAGATCAGCATCAGCAAATGCAATAGCAGTATTTTCTATAAAAGGTTTTAATTCAGCATTAATATGCAATTTATTATAGTTTTCTTGCAATTCTACAAATTGATCATTTCCACTTTGATGTGTCACATTAGGGCGGTTTTTTTTTGGTAGTAAACTGAGAGTTTGAGGAATAATTTTATTTAGAAAATTTGCACCTAAACTACCACCTACCACAAGTATTTTAAGTGGACCTTGCCGAGTGTTAAAACGATTTTCAGGTTCTGCTTGTTGAGAAAATTCAAGACGCAATGGGTTACCAATCCAATGTGCAGAATGTATTACATCTGGGAATGCCGTATAAACTTTAGTTGCCAATACGGCCAAGGTATTATTGCTTAAACCTGCCACTGAATTTTGTTCATGCAAAAGTAAAGGAATACCAAACAACCGCCCCATCATTCCTGCTGGAAAAGTAACGTATCCACCAAATCCCAATATAACATTAGGCTTTATTTTATAAATAATTTTTGCACTTTGAAAAAATGCTTTAAATAACCGAATAGGCAATGCTAGCCAAGTTGCGATTCCTTTTCCCCTCAAACCAGAAAATTGAATACTTTCAAACTTCAAATTGTTTTTTGGAACAATCGTACTTTCCATTCCTTTTGAAGTGCCAAGCCATATAACATTCCAACCATTATTGCTCAGTTCTTTTGCAACAGCTAAACCTGGAAATATATGTCCTCCTGTACCGCCAGCCACAACCATTGCTGTTTTCTTTTTGATCATACAATTGAGTCGCTCATTGACGACCTCCACGCATAAGTTCTTTATTTTCGTAGTCAACTCTTAGAACTAGTGCAATTGCCAAAGAATTAAATAGTATAGCGGAACCACCATAGCTCATTAATGGCAATGTCAAACCTTTTGTGGGTAACGCACCCAAATTAACACCCATATTAATGAAAGCTTGGAAACCAATCCAAATACCGACACCTTGAGCAACCAATCCAGCGAACAAACGATCCAAAGCAATCGCTTGCCTGCCAATATGCATGACTCGACGAGTCAACCATAAAAACAAACTTAAAATGACAATAACACCCACTAATCCAAATTCTTCACCAATCACAGCAAGAAGAAAATCAGTATGCGCCTCAGGTAACCAGTGCAATTTTTCTACGCTTCCGCCCAGTCCAACACCAAATATCTCACCTCTACCAAAAGCGATTAAAGAATGCGATAGTTGATAGCCTTTTCCTAATGTATGCTCAGCACTCCATGGGTCTAAATATGCAAATATCCGCTCTCTTCTCCAATCACTCACAGCAATCATCACTCCAAATGCCGCAACAATTAACGCTGCAATTAAAAAAAACATGCGAGCATTAACACCACCTAAAAATAAAATCCCCATAGCGATAACAGCGATCACCATAAACGCACCCATATCAGGCTCTGCAAGCAATAGCAATCCAACAACTAAAACAGCAATACCGATTGGCATGACAGCAACAAAAAATCGCTCTTTAATATTCATTTTTCTAACCATATAGTCAGACACATATAGTAACATGGAAAACTTGACAAATTCAGAAGGCTGAAAGCTAATGAAACCCAATGGAATCCATCTCCTGGCACCGTTGACAACCTTTCCTACATGAGGAACTAACACCACAATCAGCAATAATAATGATGCGACAAATAGCCATGGAGCTACTTTTTCCCACGCAGTTACCGGTAGTTGAAAAGCAACAATGGCAATAGAGCCAGCCATTACTAGAAATATTGCATGCTTGATGACAAAATGAGTTCCAGTTAATTTTAAAAATTTCGGATTATCCGGCATCGCTATTGATGCTGAATACACCATCACCAATCCCCAAGCCATTAGAATTAGTGTTACCCATATTAATTGCAAATCAATTTTATACACAGCTGATGCTTTTAGCTGTTTGATATTTTTTCCTAAAGGTATTTTTTCAACAAACGGATTAATATTTTCATTAAAAACCTTACCAGATAATATCCGCCAATTAGCATAGTGTGGAAAAAAGGCACTCATAACATCGTACTCTCATCCAACTTATTTGCGATTTGTTTGACAACAGCGCAAAAAACACGTCCCCGATGCTCATAATTATCAAACATATCAAAGCTGGCGCAGGCTGGTGATAGTAGAACTGCATCTCCATTGCAGGCCCGCTCAGAGGCGGTAGAGACGGCCTCCAGCATCGTATCTGCTATCACAATAGGAATAGTCGAATCACGAAGTGTATCCAATATTGTGAGTTTGTCCTTACCTATCAAAATTACAGATCTGGCATATTGATTCACTGGTTTTAGTAAAGGCGAAAAATCTTGCCCTTTGGATTCACCACCAAGAATAATTACTACCTTTCGATCAACGCCCAATCCACAGAGTGCCGCCACCGTTGCACCAACATTTGTACCTTTGCTATCATCAAAATACTCTACACCTCTAATAACACCAATTGACTCAACTCGATGGGGCTCACCACGATATTCACGTAAGGCATATAAAACTGGCGCCATAGTACAGTTTGCCAGTTCCGATAAAGACAATGCAACTAATGCATTTAGCATGTTATGTCTGCCGTAAATTTTTAACGCATCTGCAGGCATAAAGCGTTGGATATAAATTTCTTCTTTAATATTTGTAGATAAATTTCTACGTTTTGAGACCGTTTCTTCTATACCAACGGCTTTTACCAACCAAGCCATCCCATTGATTAACTCCAATCCAAAATCCCCGACTCGCTTTGGCATATCGGCACCAAAGGTAATAACTTTACGCGGATTCCTTGAACCATCTGTTTGCAATAGCATTTCCATGACTGCAGAATCATCTCGATTCAACACCATGACACCTTTTTTTCCAAAAATTAAAGACTTAGCTCGCGCATATTCTTTCATACTACCGTGCCAATCCAAATGATCTTGCGACAAATTGAGCACTACACCAGCGGTTGGCTCAAACGCTTGGGCCTCGTGTAATTGAAAACTGCTGAGCTCTAGCACCCAAACCTCAGGAAGTTCATTCAAATCAAATTTTTTAATCAATGTATCGAGCAAACTGGGACCAATATTTCCTGCGACTACCACTTTTTTTCCCGTGCACTCAACAAGCTTTCCCGTAAGTGAGGTTACAGTTGTTTTTCCATTCGTTCCTGTAATTGCAAGTATGCAGGGATTGTAAGATTGAGACTCTTTTAAACTCGTCAATGCATTTGAAAATAATATTAACTCATTAGAAATTTCTATATTATTATTTTTCGAAGCCAACGAAATTGCTTCGACGTCTTTTGGTTTTATGCCAGGACTTATCAACACTAAATCATAAGAATTTTTCAGTATGAGATTAGGTCCAAAATCACTGTATATAAATTTCACATTAGGAAGATTTTTTTTAAGCGCATTGTATTGAGGTGGCACCGCACGAGTATCAACAACAGTAATTTCTGCACCATATCTAGAACACCAGCGTGCCATAGCAAGGCCGGATACACCTAAGCCAAGAATGAGTACTTTTTTATTTTGAATGTTTTTCATCTCAACTTCAAAGTTGAAATACCAATCAAACATAAAAGCATGGTGATTATCCAAAATCGCACAACTACTTGTGTTTCCTTCCAACCACTCTTTTCGAAATGATGATGCAAAGGCGCCATTTTTAATACACGCCGTCCGACACCATATTTCTTTTTAGAATATTTGAAGTAGCTTACCTGTACCATAACAGACAGAGCCTCTACGACAAAAATACCTCCCATAATAAATAGCACAATCTCTTGACGCACGATCACTGCAATAGTACCCAAAGCTGCGCCTAAAGCTAACGCTCCGACATCACCCATAAATATTTGAGCAGGATAAGTGTTAAACCATAGAAATGCCAATCCGGCACCAGCCATGGCAGCACAAAATATAAGTAACTCACCAGAACCTGGTATGTATGGAAAGAATAAATATTTAGAATACACCGAACTACCAGTGACATATGCAAAAACACCCAATGATGATCCAACCATAACTACCGGCATGATGGCCAGACCATCCAAACCATCGGTTAAATTCACAGCATTACTTGCACCTACAATAACTAAATAGGTCAATAGCACAAACCCAAATACACCTAATGGATAGCTGATAACCTTGATAAAAGGAACTTGCAACCCAGCTTTAGGAGGTAAATTAACATCAAATCCAGACTGCACCCATTTAAGGAACAACTCCAAAACGCGGAGATTCGAGCTTTCTGAAATACTAAATACCAAATACAACGCCGCCAACAAGCCAATCACAGATTGCCAAAAATATTTTTCACGTGATCTCATACCTTCCGGGTCCTGGTGAACAACCTTTCGCCAGTCATCAACCCAACCAATTGCACCAAATCCGATGGTCACGACCAACACGATCCAGACAAATCGGTTACTGAGATCAAACCAAAGCAATGTCGAAATCGAGATGGCTAACAAGATCAAGACACCACCCATCGTCGGTGTTCCACTTTTCGTCAAATGCGTCTCCATGCCATAGCTACGCACATGCTGTCCAATTTTTAACACTTTTAAACGATTGATGACATAGGGACCAGCAATTAACCCAATCAACAAAGCAGTCATCGCCGCCATCACGGCACGAAATGTTAAGTACTGAAAAACGCGAAAAAACCCCAACTCGGGCGAAAGTGATTGCAACCACTGGGCCAGACTAAGCAGCATTTTTGGGCTCCTTTTGAGCTTTACTGTTGTTCAGAATAGCCAGAATCACGCGCTCCATCTTCATAAAACGCGAACCCTTCACCAGAATGCTTTTAACTTGTGTGAGTTGATTCATAACCGCAATATTTAGAGACTTCACATCGTCAAAGTGTCGGCTGCCAGCACAGTGCTTCGTTGCTTCCTCAGCAAGGGCGCCGATTGTGAATAGGTTTTCTATTTTTTTAATATTTGTGTACTCACCAACTTCCGCATGAAATCTGACGCCATGCTCGCCAACCTCGCCCATATCACCGATAACTAACAAGTGTGGGCCATCAAGCCCAGCCAACGCATCTATAGCCGCTTTCATTGAATCTGGGTTCGCGTTATAGGTATCATCAATCAATATAATTTCCTTGCCATGCCAGTGAATAATTTGGGCGTTAGAACGGCCAGCCACCGGCCTAAACGCTTCTAAGCCTTCAACAATAAATGCCGAAGCCACTCCTGCTGCATATGCACATGCCACAGCAGCAAGTGAATTTTTGACATTGTGTTGCCCAGCAATGTGCAAATCATACGCAAGCATGCCTTGAGGCGTTTTTGCTTGAACATGCCAATGCCGATTTTCCCAAACTGCATCCGTACAATGAATATCAGCATCACCTTGTGATGCAAACGTGATCGTTGGCCGATCTAAAGCCAACTTACGCCAAACAGTTACATAGTCGTCGTCGGCCGGAAATACCGCAACGCCATCATGGGGCAAAGACGCAATAACTGCACCATTTTCATTGGCGACTGCTTCAACTGACAGCATGAACTCCAAATGCTCACGCTGTGCATTGTTGACCAAGGCGACATTCGGTTTTGTTAAACTTGCCAAATAAGAAATTTCACCTGGATGATTCATACCCAATTCAACGACCCCAATCTTATGACGGTCACTCAATCGTAATAAAGTTTGGGAAACGCCAATATCGTTGTTTAAATTACCGATGGTTGCAAATGCAGCATCGCCTTGGTAAGCCCTAAAAATTGACGCCAACATTTGAGTCACCGTTGTTTTGCCATTACTGCCTGTAACAGCAACCAATGGCAAGCTAAATTGCTTGCGCCAACCTGCTGCAATTTGCCCCAATGCAATTTTTGTATCTGCCACCTCAATTCCTGCCAGATCTGCCGCCTCTAAACCAGATTGCGCTATTGCAGCCTTTGCACCCATCGATTTGGCCTGATCGAGAAATAGATTGCCATCAAAACGTTCACCTTGAAGAGCGATAAACAAATCACCTGCCGTCAAAGTACGCGTATCCGTAATCACACGAGTCACCGAAGTGTTTTCATCACCGTACAATATTCCGCCATCAATCCAAGACGATATCTGCTTTAACGTCATCATGCTGCGCACCTCAGGTTCAAGGCAGATATTGCATGCGCTTTGTCGGCGAAAAAGTACCGTTCCCCGCCAATCTCTTGATAGTTCTCATGCCCTTTCCCGGCGATCAAAATCACATCGCTGGGTTGCGCATTTTGAATAGATTGCAATATCGCTATTGCCCGATCCGACTCCAGCGTGACCTTTACAGGCTGATGAAAACCACCCATGATTTGACTAAAAATATGCTCTTGACTCTCATTCCGCGAATTATCAGACGTCACCACAACGACATCTGCATACGCCTCGGCGATAGCCGCCATTAAAGGCCTTTTAGACATATCCCGATTTCCACCGCAACCAAATATACAAATCAATCGACCTTGACGCTGATTCGCCATCAATCGCAAAGCGATCAAAGCATTTTTCAAGGCGTCTGGTGTATGCGCATAATCCACGACGACAGAAGGCTGCCCTGCGCCGGAGACACAATCCATTCGACCAGGGACAGGGGTCAGCAACTGACAAGCCTCAACAGCAAACGCCAACCCCACACCAAGGGCTCGCATTGAAGCGATGACACCCAACAAATTGGAGACGTTATAAGCACCAATCATTGGCGTGCGAAGCAAGAACGTCTGTTCGCCTTCAGTTACTTTGAATTGCAGTCCATTCTCAAAATAACCAATATCGTGCGCATTTAGCCGTGCTTTTTCAAAAATTGACGTCGTCCAAATGTCCAACTGACTTGACTTGAAGCTTGCAATCAGATCGCGTCCTTTTTGATCATCAATATTGACAACCACAGCACGCAATGTTGGCCATGAAAAGAGTTTCAGTTTCGCCTCCCAATAGGCATCCATTGAACTGTGATAATCCAAATGGTCCTGCGTAAAGTTGGTAAATACGGCAACTGTGATCTTGGTACCAGACAACCGCTCTTCTGCAATCCCAATAGACGAGGCCTCGATCGCGCATGCAGTAAATCCGGCATTCACAAAATTTCGAAATGCCTGCTGCAAAAGCACCGGGTCGGGCGTCGTCAATCCATTTGAAACAATGGTTTGACTTTCTGCAGAATCAGCGCTGATTGGCGCGGGCTGTCCGACACCAAGTGTGCCAATCATTCCACACTTCTTTATCGAGGGAATTTTGAATGCCGAAAGCGCTTGTGCCAACCACCAGACAGTTGAAGTTTTGCCATTCGTTCCAGTAACCGCAATAACATCCAAGGCACTGCTGGGATGACCGTAATACTCAGCAGCAATCAAGCCTGTCGCCTTTTTAAGCCCAGAATAACATGCCACATTGCCATCTAAACGTTCCAGAGCGTGCACTGATATTTCATTTTTTTCAACCAAACAAGCACGAGCACCCTGCTTGAGCGACTGAGGCACGTATTGGCGTCCATCTGTTCGCGCACCGGGCCAAGCTATGAAACCATCACCTGCTTTAACTTGACGACTGTCAGTGTGTAATACGCCCGTGACCTTCGTTTGCAACCATTGAGCCGCTTCTTTAGGATTGGAAATCTCAATCATCAAAAAGACTCCTCAACAGCCATCGTCACAATCTGAGGCTTTACATTGATGTCTGGTTGTACACCCAAAATACGCAAAGTTTGTTGAACAGTTTCACTGAATACAGGTGCAGCCACGTCACCACCAAAATATTTACCATTACTCGGTTCGTCGATCATCACCGCGACGACAATACGAGGCTTTTCAATAGGGGCCATGCCCACAAAAAAACCTCTGTATTTTTTGTTGGCATAGCCCTTGCCTTCTTGAATATGGGCAGTCCCAGTTTTGCCACCAACTGAGTATCCGATCGCCTGCGCTTTAGGAGCCGTACCACCATCTCCAGCTGCCATATGCAGCATGTTCCGTACTGCGATTGCATTTTTGGGGGAGATGACAGGTGTACCAACCGCAACTTCATTAGTTTTCGTCAACGTGATCGGGATTAAGTCTCCATCGCGCGCAAAAACACTGTAAGCATGCGCCAGTTGAAATAAACTGCATGACAAACCGTACCCGTAACTCATTGTGGCTTGCTCAATTGGCCGCCAGCTTTTGTAGGCTCGCAGTTTCCCGCCAACGACACCAGGAAATGTGAGCTGGGGTTTTTGCCCAAACCCAAGTTGATTGAACAT
Organism: Polaromonas sp.; assembly: GCA_043769295.1. Lineage (GTDB taxonomy): Bacteria > Pseudomonadota > Gammaproteobacteria > Burkholderiales > Burkholderiaceae_C > Aalborgiella. The sequence goes on from JAYVJL010000108.1 coordinate 25,689, forward strand.
CGTCCACATTTCACGTGATTGCATTTGCATCGCCATCTTCACAATGCCAACATTGCTTGATTTTTGTATCACCTGATTAACCGTCAGCTCGCCATGCGGATGCGCATCCGAAATAGTAGCCCCGCCGATGATGATGCGGCCGGGAGCCGTCTGAATCACCGTTTCGGGTTTAACTAAACCTTTTTCCAAAGCCAAAGCGGCCACAAAGGGCTTCATCGTTGACCCGGGTTCAAAGGTATCGGTAAGCGCTCTATTTCGCAGTTGTGCGCCGTTCAAACCCTCTTGTTTCGCGGAAGTACCACCCGGGAAATTGGCAAGCGCCAAAATTTCACCGGTCACCACATCCAGCACCACCACGCTTCCAGATTTGGCTTTATTTTCCAGCACTGCGTCGCGCAGTTTTTGATAGGCAAAGAATTGAATCTTGCTGTCAATGCTCAATTGCTGATCACGCCCAGCTGTTGGGGGAAGTTGTTCACCTACATTTTCAACAACCTGACCCAGACGGTCTTTGATGACCTTGCGTGATCCGGCATGTCCGGCCAGGGCTTGGTTAAAGGCCAGCTCAACACCGCCTAAGCCTTGACCATCCACATTTGCAAAGCCCATCAGTGATGCAGAGGCATCTCCTTCAGGGTATTTGCGTTTGTATTCATTTCTGAAATAAACGCCTTTAATGCCCAGCGCTTCTATTTTTTTTACATTTACAGCATCAACCTGTCGTTTCAACCAAACAAATGACTTGTCTTCATCATTCAGTTTCTTCGATACCTCTGCAACGGGCATATCCAACAACTTCGCCAGCTTGACCAAATTGACATCCGTAATTTCAACATCTTCAGGAATGGCCCAGACACTTGGCGACATGACACTGGATGCCAAAATCAAACCATTTCTGTCTAATATTTGCCCACGATTTGCCGGCAAATCAAGCGTCCGAACAAATCTAAGCTCGCCCTGCTTCTTGAAAAATTGGTTATTGATGACTTGTATGTATACGGCACGCCCCGCGAGCGCCGCAAACCCAATGGCAATGGCTGCAACAATAAATTTGCTGCGCCATACCGGGGTTTTGCTGGCCAATAGCGGACTAGAGGCGTAGGAAATACCGTGATTCATTTTTTCAACTCTCCAGAGTTGTCATCACGGTTTAACCGAAGGTACTGCGTGACCGCAGGCATGGCTGAACGCATATGGAGCCGCTCTTTCGCCAGTTTCTCAATGCGCAAAGGTGTTGCCTGGGCTCGCTTTTCCACCTGAAGCGTGGCGTTCTCAATCTCAAGCTTTCGCACATCAAATGTTGTTTTTTCAATTTCAACAAACAAACGCCGAGACTCGTACTGGACTTGCACAATATAAAGCATAGTCGCCAGCACGGCAATGAACAATGACAGATTAAGCCGCATCATGCTGCCTGCCTTTCTGCTACACGCATGACCGCGCTGCGAGACCTTGGATTGCCAGACACTTCTGCAGCGCTGGGCATCACCCGACCAAGAGCCTTGAGCTTCTTCACGGTAGGCAGGGCAAAAGGTGCGCGTCTATCGTACACATCCTTGGAGTGCTTTGCGATAAACTGCTTGACAATACGATCCTCCAAGGAATGAAAGCTGATCACAACCAAGCGCCCGCCCGGCTTCAGCACATCCAAACTGGCCTCTAGCGCTTGTTGCAACTCTTCAAGCTCTGCATTGATGAAAATCCGAAAAGCCTGAAATGTGCGCGTTGCAGGGTTCTGGCCC
>JAYVJL010000109.1:0-3706 GCA_043769295.1 Polaromonas sp.
GTCTGACTACGCCTGCCTACGCACATGGCGAAGCCACGCACACCAAACCGGCCAGCAGCGTCAAAAAAGAACAAAAAGCATGGGGCATCGCCGGTGACGCCAAAGCCGCCAAACGCACGGTCACTATCACCATGCTGGACACCATGCGTTTCTCGCCCGACAAGATCAGCGTCAAACAGGGTGAAACCATCAACATCGTCATCAAAAACGCCGGTGCGATGCTGCACGAATTTGTAATAGGCACCCCAAAGGAGTTGGAAGAGCATGCTGCGCTGATGGTCAAATTTCCCGATATGGAGCATGACGAACCCTATATGGCGCATGTGCCCGCCGGCAAAACGGGCCGCATCGTCTGGACGTTCAACCAGGCCGGCGAGTTTGACTTTGCGTGCCTGATTGCAGGGCATTACAGCGCTGGCATGCGGGGCAAGATCACCGTTGTTGCAACATGAGCTATCCCGCCAAAAACCACCGCAAACCACCTGAAAAACTAGGACACATCATGAAAAAAACCTTCTCAAAAACTCTCAATCTTTCCACCGCTGCCGCCTCCGCGCTGCTTTGTATCTCAGCATTTGCACAGGCAGTTTTGCCCACGGCAGAGGCTGAAATCCGCAAAATCGATCTCGACAACAAAAAAATCACCCTGAAACATGGTGAGATCAAAAACCTGGATATGCCCGGCATGACCATGGTGTTTGCGGTCAAAGACCCAGCCATGCTGGATAGCGTCAAAGCCGGCGACAAAGTGACATTTACCGCGGACAAGGTGGGTAGCACCTTCACGATCATGTCGCTAGAAAAGGCCAAATGATCATGGTTCGCCTGGCCCATCAAGCAAGGCGCTGGTGTACAGTTGCAAGTTTGCTGTCGCTCTTGTCCGTGGCTGCCGCCCATGCCGGCCCGATGGGCTTCAAAGGCAGCGTGATGAGCATGGGCGACTTTGGCCCGAATTGGCAGGAGACCTTTGCCAACTACGCGCTCACGCCACGCGATGCCATCGGTGCTGGTGTGCTGCGCATGCGCTCTGACGATGAGCAGCGCACACGCGAGGTCGTGGACATCAACTACACGCGTCTGCTCAAGCGCTGGAACCTGCCCGAGGCGCAGGCCAATGTATGGCTGCAAACCGGCCTGGGCGCGGTCAAAGGCAACGATTTCAGCGGGACGCGTACGCTGGTGTCACCGGGCATTCAGGTCGATTACGAGACCACGCGCATCTACCTGTCGGCCAATGCACGCCTGTACCGCGCCAAAGGTCTCAACCATGACTATGCCTCGGTGCGTGCAGGTTTTTCGTTTTACGAAGTGGACTACGATGAGATTCAACCCTGGTTCATCGTGGAGGCGCAGCGCATGCGCGGTTTGTCGGACAAAACGGAGATCACGCCCATGCTGCGTCTGATCCACAACCGGTACTTTGTAGAAGCTGGGGTGAACAACGCCAAGCAAGCTCGTTTTAACTTTATGTATATTTTTTAAGGAAACTCATCATGAAATACGCACTTATCGCTCTTTCAATCGTCATCTTTTTTGGCTGCGGGAAACGCATTTGCGGCACAGTCCGTCAAAGCCACGGTCAACGGCATGGTCTGCGCATTTTGCGCGCAGGGGATTGAGGCGACTTTGTCCAAGCTGCCCGCCACCAAATCGGTGTTTGTGGACTTGAAAAAGAAAATCGTCGCCGTGGAAGCCAAAGACGGCCAGACACTGGACAACAAAGCCATCAGCGCCGCGATTGTGGACGCGGGCTATGACGTGGTGAAGCTGGAAACGGTGGCACTGTCTGTGGCGGACATCAAAGCCCAGACAAGTCAGCCAAAGGCCAAGTAATGAACGAAGAATCGCAACTGCACTCTGGTTTGTGGTCTTCTATCGCCAGTTTATTTGCAAGCTCCAGCACTTTGCTGTGCTGCGCGCTACCAGCGCTTCTGGTGGCGCTGGGGGCGGGGGCTGCGCTGTCGTCGCTGATCTCTGTTGTACCGCAATTGGTGGTGCTGAGTGAATACAAAGTTGAGTTGTTCGCCTTTGCCGGTGTAATGCTGTTATTTAGTGGCACATTGCAATGGCGCAACCGATTTGCACCTTGCCCCACTGACCCAGCTTTGCGCGACGCCTGCATGCGCACCCGTAAGACCGCCAGCTGGGTGTACGGGCTAAGCGTGCTCTTGTACCTGGTGGGTGGCTGGTTTGCTTTTATTGCGCCTTTACTATTTGTATAGCCGCACATTGACCTTGTATCAATTTGAGAATTATCAGTGAACAGATAATCCCGACTAGGGTTTATCCTAGGTAATTACGAGCTTAAGCGACAAACAATGTCTATGTATTTCATTTCATAGGCACCGCGCTACATATGTCGCGTGCCCCTACTTTGTGGAGGAAGACATGCAAAAGATATTGCACATCAACGCGGACAAATGCACCGGCTGCCTGCAGTGCGAAATGGCTTGTTCATACGAGAACTACGGTACCTTTGCCACTGCCAAATCGCGCATCAAGGTCTTCAACTTTCATGAAACAGGCAAAAAAGTGCCCTACACCTGCACCCAGTGCGACGAGGCCTGGTGTCTGCATGCCTGCCCTGTAGAAGCGATCACCGTGGACAAGCTCACGGGGGCCAAAGTGGTGAACGAGAGCACCTGCGTGGGCTGCAAGGTTTGCACCATCGCCTGCCCTTTTGGCACCATCAATTACGTGGAAGAAACCGGCAAGGTGCAAAAGTGCGATCTGTGCGGTGGCGACCCCGCCTGCGCGTCGGCCTGCCCGACAGGCGCAATCACCTTCATCGACGCCAACTGGACCGGTCTGGGCAAGATGGAACAGTGGGCCAACAAGTTGGGCAATCAGCCCTCCGTGTCGTAATTTTTAGCCGATTAAGGAGAATCAATCATGTCATGGGCAGGAAAAATCCTACGAGTTAATTTGACAGCGGGCACGGTCACCTCTGAACCGTTGAACATGGGCTGGGCGCGCTCTTACATCGGCTCGCGTGGCTTGGGCACCAAGTATCTGGTTGAAGAGGTGGATGCCACCATCGACCCGCTTTCATCAGCCAACAAAATTATCTGGTCTACCGGCCCCTTGACGGGCACGATGGCCTCCACCGGTGGCCGCTACACGGTTGTCACCAAGAGCCCGCTGACAGGTGCGATTGCCTGCTCCAACTCCGGCGGCTATTGGGGGGCAGAGTTCAAAATGGCCGGCTGGGACATGGTGATTTTTGAGGGCAAGAGCCCGAAGCCGGTCTACTTGTACGTCAACGACGACGTCGCCGAACTGCGCGATGCTGCCCACCTGTGGGGCAAGAGCGTGTGGGAAACCGAAGAAACACTCAAAAAGAGTCTGCAAGACCCGCTGACCCGGGTCTCCAGCATCGGCAAAGCGGGTGAAAACGGGGTGCTGTTCGCAGCTGTGGTCAACGACATGCACCGCGCCGCAGGCCGCTCGGGCGTGGGTGCGGTGATGGGCAGCAAAAACCTCAAAGCCATCGCGGTGCGTGGCACCAAAGGCGTGGGCAATTTGCACAACCCCAAAGAGTTCATGAAGGTGATCGCCGAGAAGAAAAAAATCCTGGCTGAAAACGGGGTGACAGGTACCGGCTTGCCGGCGATGGGGACGCAGGTGCTGATGAGCGTCATCAACGAAGTGGGCGCGCTGCCCACCCGCAACCACCGCGACAACCAGTTTGAAGGCGCCGTGGACA
>JAYVJL010000110.1:0-29574 GCA_043769295.1 Polaromonas sp.
TTGATGGTGGGACACTGAATTTACAAGCTGAGCTTAAACACTGAGACTATGCCCATGAATACACCCAAACTGACCTATAAAATCTTGGTCATTGATGACAGCAACACGGTGCGCCAAAGCGCCGAGATGTTTTTGAAGCAAGGCGGACACGAGGTGTTTCTTGCTGAAGACGGGTTTGACGCCTTGTCCAAAGTATGCGACCACCGGCCCGATTTGATTTTTTGCGACATTTTGATGCCGCGTCTGGATGGCTATCAAACGTGCGCCATCATCAAGCGGAATCCCAGTTATGTCGGTATTCCGATTGTGATGCTGTCATCCAAAGACGGCGTATTCGACAAGGCGCGCGGCCGTATGGTCGGTGCACAACAATATTTAACAAAACCTTTCGTCAAAGATGCGCTGCTGCAATCTGTGCAGCACTTCGCCGGCGCAAAACATGAAACTGAACTTGGGGCTCAATAATGGCAATTCATAAAGTACTGGTGGTAGATGACTCTAAAACAGAGTTGATGTTCATTTCTGATCTTTTGCAAAAGAACGGATTCCAGGTCACAACGGCGGATGACGGCGATGCAGCCATCAAATGCCTGGCGAATGAAACGCCAGACTTGATCCTGCTTGACGTGGTCATGCCAGGCAAAAATGGTTTTCAGCTGGCTAGGTCCATCAACCGCGATCCTTTGTATGCACAGGTGCCGATCATCATGTGCAGCAGCAAAAATCAAGAGACGGACCGGATGTGGGGATTGCGTCAAGGCGCAAAAGACTACATCACCAAACCGTTTAACCCCGACGAATTGATTGCAAAAATTCGGGCGCAAGGCTGATACTTCCCTTCTTTTTAAGCCTTCAAAGCCCTATATTGCATGGATAAGCGAAAAACACTACGCGAATTACAAAGCCGTTTGGCCGATAAATTGCAAGCGGTTAGAGCCGGTGATGTGGCTTCCAGTGCTGCATGGCTTGCGGTTGACTCTGATGGCGAAAAATTTTTATTTCCATTGAGTCAATCTGGCGAGATATTTCCCTGGACGGCCACCCACAAAGTGGCGCATACGCAAGATTGGTACCTGGGTGTGGCCAATCTGCGTGGTTCTTTGTTCGGCATTGCTGATTTCGCCAGTTTTGTGAACAGCAAGAAACCTTTGGCGCGCAAGCAGCAATCACGTTCAGAGTCACGCTTTGTGACTTTGAGTGCTTCACTTGAGGTGAACTGCGCCCTGTTTGTGGACCGCCTGGAGGGTCTGCGCAGCACAGAATCTTTTCGTGAATCCATGCAGCCCGACGCAGGCGCCCCCGTGTTTTTTGGGCACACCTATATTGATTTAAATGGCGTGCATTGGCAAGAGATAAATCTGCAGTTGCTCTCGCAACAAAATAGTTTTTTAAATATTAACGCGTACTGACTTCTTTAAGGCTGTTTCATGTCTGAACCCAATCCATTCCAAAAACTGTTTTCCCGTAAACCAAACACCCTGCCCGCCGAGGGAGACATGGCTGTTGTTGATATATCGCCAGAAACGACCGCAGCCTTGGCGAGCACCTCCGTATTGGAGACGGCGAGTCAAGCGGCTGAGCCACAAGCGAAAGCATCTCGGGCGGATATCAAAGGTGATGGCGAGGTGCTCGACCAGAACCTCTTGAGCATCCCTGTTCTTGGAAGACGAACGGTTGTTGCGCACCAGCGTATTTTTGCCGGCATGTTGGCACTGGCGCTGGTTGTCTTGGCCTTGGTGACGTTTTTCGCATTGACGCAGGCTGATAAAGTGTCGCAACAGTTGTCAGCAACCGGGCAGGCATTGATGCAGTCGCAGCGGTTGGCTAAATCTGTGTCGCAGGCGTTGGTTGGAAGTCCACAGGCGTTTCCTGACGTGAAAGAAAGCGCTGAAGTTCTGTCTAAAACAGTTCGTGGTTTGAAGGCTGGCGATGAAGCCATGCGAATTGAAGCCGTGCCAGAAGAGGCGCAGCTAGACGTTGCGAAAATATTCCCATTGATGGAACGCGCCGAAAAAAGTGCGAAAACCGTACTGGACCAGCAAAAAATTCTGACCCAAGTGGGTACGGCGCTGCGTACGATCAATCGCCAGTCATCCGATTTGCTTGAAATTGCAGAAACAGTTTCTTCACTCAAATTGCAGCAAAATGCTGCACCTAGCGAGATTTCAGCAGCGGGTCAGCTGGTGATGTTGACGCAACGTATCGGTAAATCAGCCAATGAATTTTTGACCATGGAAGGTGTGAGCCCCGAGGCTGTTTTCTTGCTGGGTAAAGATTTGAATTCGTTCAAAGAAATCGCACAAGGCCTGCAAACGGGCAGTGCTGAATTGCGCCTAGCGGGCACCAAAGACGCACAAACGAAAGAGCGATTGGATGCGTTGATGGCTTTGTATGAGCAGACGCGCTTACAAGCCGGTGCGATTTTGGGCAACTTGCAGGGTATTGTTTCCGCACGTGAATCGCAGGTCGCGATTATTTCAGACAGTGAGCCGTTGCGTCGTAATCTGGAAGACTTGCAAGGCAAGTTGTCTACACAATCCGGTCTGAGTGCTGGTTCTATTTTTGCTCTGGTTTTGGCTACATTATTTGCCATTTTGTGCGCTGCTGGTTTGGCTTATGTGCAATTGCAAGAAAGTAAGCGTCAACAGTTGCTGGCGCAAGACCAGAAGCTCGCAGCGGAAAACCAGGAGCAGCAAGCCAAGCGGGTGAACGATGGTAATCAGGCTGCTATTTTGCGTTTGATGAACGAGTTGCAAGCGGTTGCTGAGGGTGACTTGACGCAAGAGACGACGGTGACGGAGGACATCACCGGCGCGATTGCGGATTCTGTGAACTATACGGTGGAAGAGTTGCGTTTGTTGGTGGGTAACGTGCAAAGCACGGCGGGTCGTGTGGCACAAACAACCACGCAGGTGGAAAATACATCGACCGAGTTGCTGGCCGCGTCAACAGAGCAGTTGCGTGAAATTAATGCGACTGGCAAGATGGTGGTGGATATGGCGGGCCGAATCAACAAGGTCTCCGTTCAAGCACAGGATTCAGCCTTGGTGGCTCGTCAATCGCTGATCGCTGCGGAATCGGGTTTGTCTGCGGTGCAGAACGCCATCGGTGGTATGAACTCCATTCGAGATCAGATCCAGGAAACCTCCAAACGCATCAAGCGTCTGGGTGAATCTTCGCAGGAGATTGGCGAAATTACCGAACTGATTTCTGACATTACCGAGCAGACCAATGTGCTGGCGCTGAATGCGACGATTCAGGCGGCTTCGGCTGGTGAAGCGGGACGGGGCTTCTCTGTGGTTGCGGAAGAGGTGCAGCGTCTGGCGGAGCGTTCAGCAGATGCGACAAGACAGATTTCGGCACTGGTGAAAGCCATTCAAACCGATACCCAGGATGCGGTGGCTGCGATGGAGCGCTCTACGCACGGTGTGGTTGAAGGGGCTAAATTGTCTGACTCTGCGGGTACGGCACTGACTGAAATTGACCGCGTTTCGCGTCGATTGGCTGAACTGATTGAGCAAATCTCTGTAGCGACGTCTGATGAGGCGGCTTCTGCGAACATCGTTGCCAACAACATTCAGCATATTTTCGCGGTGACGGAGCAGACGGGTGAGGGTACCCGTGCGACAGCTCAGCAGGTGCGCGAACTGTCAAAAATGGCGAATGATTTGAGAGAGTCCGTTTCACGATTCAAAATCGCCTAACAAACGCCCCTATATATACTCTTGATTCATTTATGCAACTTGACGATAACCAAATGATTCCAGACACCGACGTACCAGTCATGGATCTAGGTCCATTGGCTTGGGTATTTGAAGAGTTGCGCAAGTCCTTTGACACGGCCATCAAAGGCTTGAAACGATTTGTTCGAGAAGCTGATGTGGCTCATGGTTCCGATTTGGCGGCTGCAGATCCAAACCAATTGCGCGCTGCCAGACAGCAATTGCATCAAATTGTCGGTGCGTTGGAGATGTTGGGTTTGCGTGAAACAGTGTTGATTGTTGGCACAATGGAGGCTGTTGTTCAAAAGCTCATACAGCGTCCCAACCTGACCACTGAAGATGCGCTCAGCAAGCTGGAGCGCACCAGTTTCGCGGTCATGGAGTATTTGGAGTGTTTGCTGTCTGGCAAGACCGTTTCTTCTTTGGCGTTGTTTGTTCAATACCGCGATATCAAAATGTTGGCTGGTGCCGAGCGTGTGCATCCTGCTGATTTATGGGAGCACGCGTCTTTTGAATGGCTGGATCCCGTCATGCCTGCCAGTCCGCAATCGCTGGATTACGATCCTGAGGTGCGGTCTGCCATGGACTCCGCCTTGCTTAAATTGATGCAGTCCGCAGATTCCCAGGCGGCGGGTTCCTTGAGTCATTTAAGCCTGGGTCTGTCAGAGACCCAAACAAACAGCCAAGCGGCCATTTTCTGGAAGGTCTGTGCTGCCTTCTTTGAGGCGGCTTCGCAAGAAATATTGCCGATAGATTTATACGTCAAGAGGGCAGCTTCGGGTGTTGTGATTCATTACAACAACATGAAGCATGGAGACTGGGTCTTTTCCGACAAATTCATGCATGACATGCTTTTCTTCTGTGAGCAAGCCTGCATTGAAAATCCAGCTTTGGTTCCTGGCCTTGCTGCTGTCAAGAAAACTTGGCGCTTAAAAAACCTCCCGCCTGTGGATTATGAAGTCAGCCGCTACGGTCATTTTGATCCCGCCGTGCTGGCATTGTCAAGAAAACGCATCGTTGTTGCCAAGGAATTATGGACGGCTTTGTCAAGCGGTGATATTCAAAAGATACGGGGCACGGCTGAGCAGTTCAAGCTCGTGACCGATTCCTTGCTCAAGCTGTATCCCTCAAGCGTTCCGCTGGCGCATGCATTGACCAATGCGATTGACAGTGTATCCCTCTCCAAACAACCGCCGCATACTGAGCTGGCCCTGGAAGTTGCCACGGCGATACTGTATTTGGAGGCGGTTTTTGAGGAATGGGGTTCGACGGATGCCGAGATGCATACGCGCGCCATTGGTTTGGCCGACAGGATGGAACAAGTTCGCACTGGTGGTCAAGCCAAAACGGTTGAACCCTGGATCGAGGAGCTGTACCGCAGGGTCAGCGACCGTGAATCCATGGGCAGTGTGGTTGGTGAGCTGCGTATTTGCCTGACCGATATTGAAAAATCAATCGATCAATATTTCAGAGCACCATCTGATCAAACAGCGCTGCAAAGCGTGCTTGGCAAACTGAGCCAAATGCGGGGAATATTCTCCGTTTTGGGCTTGGAGCAAGCATCAAGCGCAGTCATGGCGATGAGAGCCAGTGTTGAAGAATTTTCAGTGCCTGCATTTGATTTTGAACATGCTCGGGCGACGGGCATTATTGATAAATTTGGAAATAATCTAGGTGCGTTGGGTTTCTTGATTGATATGCTCAACTATCAACCTGCACTCGTTAAAAAATTATTTGTATTCGATGAAGAAACAGGGGATTTGAATCCCCTGATGGGGCGTGTCTCGACAGTAACAGAAGCACACACCGCTGATGTTGCTGTGACTGATGAGGCTGTTGTTGCCGCTGAACCGGCCGCTTTGGCTTTGGCAATCCCCAGCGTGCCTGTTGTGTCTGTTGCACCTGTTGTAGAAGAGTCCTCTGTTTCACCGGAAGCTCTGCAAGTTCATGAAATTGTGACCAGGAGTTTTGACCAACAACTTGAAGATGATCTGGAGCTCAAAGGCATCTTTTTTGAAGAAGCCAGAGAGGTGATTGCGAACAGCCTGGTAACGCTGGACACCTTGTCTGAAACACCGAATAATCTGGAAGCGCAAGCAACGCTGCGCCGTGTGTTTCATACGCTCAAAGGCAGCTCTCGCATGGTGGGCTTGACCGAATTTGGTGAAGCTGGCTGGGCATTTGAACAACTCATCAACAGCAAGCTGGCCGATCAAGAGCCCTTTGATCCTGGTTTGCTGGCGCTCTCAAGCGCTGCGCTTCATACTTTCTCGCAATGGGTGCAAGACCTGGTTGCGAATCAAGGTGCGCATTGGACGGCTGATGCCTTCCGCCGTGCAGCAGATGCCATGCGCGTTGAAAATCGATTCGATGCTACAGGGCTTGCAAGCACACCGCACGAAGCATCCGTTTCTGTGCCGGCTGTTGTTGTCGAGCCATTGCTCGTTGCACCGTCGGCCATCATGGAAACCAGACTTGCGACAACTTCTTTGGAAGATGTCGCGGTTGTCGAGACACCATCCCCCGATATTGAACCATCAACAACGGATGCCGATATTTCATTCGAGGCGCTACATCATGAAGAGCCGAAGCCAGATTCAGAAAAGGATTTGATGTTCAGCCAGTTTGTTTCAGAGATTGAAACGATAGCAAAGCCTGAGCCAGTGATTGAATCAGCATTGCCACTGACTTTCGCTTCAAATGATGTCGACCTGCCTTTGATGGCCGAAATGAGCGAACAGCATGAAGAACAATTTAAAGTTATCGGGTCGCTCAAGATTGGTATCCCGCTTTACAACGTCTATTTGAACGAAGCCGACGAGTGGGCGAGACGTTTGGTGATGGAACTTGATGAATGGTCGATGGAATTACATCGACCACTCCAAAACTCGACTGTCGGATTGGCGCATTCTTTAGCGGGTAGTTCCGCCACCGTCGGTTTTACGCGTCTGGCTGAACTGGCCAAAGCCTTGGAGCATGCGCTGGATCGAGCCTATCAGTGTCCCCAAGGTACGCCAGAGCATGCTAAATTATTTTCAAGCGCGGCTGAGGAGTGCCACCGTTTGTTGCATCAGTTTGCGGCAGGTTTTTTGAAGGAGCCCGATGCAGCAATTTTAGAACAACTGGCAAATATCAGGTTTACTGAAGTGACGGCAGAACCTGCCGCCGTGCCGAAAGCGACGGCACCAGCGCTGGCGATTGTGCCATCAAAGACAACTTTCGCAACGATCTTTGCCGCCACTACGCCGAATTCCAAAGCATCTACGCCCAAAGCATCGTTCAATCCGCAGCAAACAGCGGCCCATGAGCATGATGATGACGATATTGAATTGGTTGACGCCCTCGATGTTGACTTGTTTCATATCTTTGAAGAAGAAGCGCAAGAGCTCTTGCCTCGTTTGGGGAGCGCATTGCGTCAATGGATAACGCGACCCGACAATTTGAGTGCCCGTTCTGAGATTTTAAGAACCTTGCACACGCTCAAAGGCAGTTCGAGGTTGGCCGGGGCCATGCGGTTGGGTGAGTTGTCTCATCGTATGGAGTCTGAAATTGAAGAACTCGGTACGGAAGACTTGACCGAGGCATCGATTGAGCCTTTGCTGGTTAGACTGGATGTTCTGCAAAGTGATTTTGATGGTTTGGTTATGCCCAGCGAAACCGTCGAGCCAGTTGAAGCACCCGCTGTAGTACCCGCGGCTGCGCCACTTGCCGCGCATGCACTGCCGGATGAAGCCAGTGCGTCATCGTTGGATGAGCCACAACCGGTCGCCCCTGCTGCCCCTTCTGCCCCTTCTGAAGCGAAAGCAAAAGCTTACGTGGCCCCTGCGTCGGTAAGCATCTTGACGGCTGACAAAAAAGAGTCGCGCCAATCCGTTCGTGTTCGCGCACGATTGCTTGACCGTCTGGTCAACCAGGCCGGTGAGGTGATGCTGACGCGAACACGTATTGAATCTGAACTGGGTTCATTGCGCGGCTCTTTGGGCGACCTGACCAGCAACTTGGATAGATTGCGGCAACAGCTTCGCGACGTTGAGTTTCAGGCCGAAACACAAATGCAATCACGCATGGAGCAGGCCAAAGATTCGCAAAAAGGTTTCGATCCTTTGGAGTTCGACCGGTTCACACGTGTGCAAGAGTTGACGCGCATGATGGCCGAGTCGGTGAATGACGTGGCTACCGTGCAGCGAAGCTTGCAACGCACGGTTGAGTTGACTGAAGACGATCTGGTCGCGCAAGCGCGTCAAACACGTGACTTGCAGCGTGATTTGTTGCGCACACGGATGGAGGAATTCGAAAGTATCTCTGATCGTTTGTACCGCGTGGTCCGCCAAGCTTCCAAAGACACAGGTAAGCAGGTGAAGCTCGATATCGTTGGCGGCTCCATCGAGATGGACCGTGGCGTGTTGGAGCGTATGACGCCATCCTTTGAGCATCTGTTGCGAAACTGCGTCGCGCATGGCATCGAATCATCCGAGCAGCGTTTGAAATCTAACAAAGAACCGAGGGGTGCCATCGCCATCAGTTTGCTGCAAGACGGCAATGATGTGGTGATTGAGTTTAGTGATGATGGCGCAGGTTTGAATTATCAGCGTATTCGTGATCAGGCCGTTGTACAGAAATTGATTTCTGCCGACGATCAATTGTCAGATGCAGAGACGACGAATTTGATTTTTACGCCAGGTTTGTCCACGGCATCGCAAGTGACCGAGTTGTCTGGTCGCGGCATTGGTCTGGATGTGGTTCGGGCGGAGATCATGGCCTTGGGTGGTCGTATTGAAGTCGCAAGCGAGCTTCAAAATGGGACCAAATTCAAGCTGGTCTTGCCTTTGACCACGGCAGTGACGCAGGTGGTCATGATGCGATCCGGCAACCTGTCCTTCGGCGTTCCGGCGCATTTGGTGGAAATTGTCCGTCGCGCACCTTCTGCCGATGTGCAGCAAGCCTATGTCCATGGCTATTGGGGCGCTCAAGAAGATGCGCTGCCGTTCTACTGGTCGGGTTCTTTGTTGCAAGCGTCACAGCGCAGCGTCGAGCCGCTGCAAAAAACCAACCCTGTGATTATTTTCCGAAGTGCCGGCCAACGGGTCGCAATCCACGTGGACGAGGTGTTTGGTAACAAAGAGGTGGTGATCAAAAACCTCGGACCACAATTGGCACGTTTGCCCGGTCTGGCAGGCATGGCGATTTTGGTTTCCGGTGCGGTCGCTTTGATCTATAACCCGGTTGCTTTGGCCTCTGTCTACGGTGCTGCAGCTCAACAATTTTCTGCAAGTCATGCGCCTGTTGTTGTGAAGGTTGCAAATGGGCTGGTTGCGCCAGGGCAGACGCAAGATGAACAGCAAACACCCCTGGTTTTGGTTGTGGATGATTCAATCACTGTGCGCCGCGTGACACAGCGCATGTTGCAACGCGAGGGCTTCCGTGTGGTCTTGGCTGTTGACGGCTTGCAAGCGATTGAGAAATTGGGTGACGAGATCCCTGCCGTGGTGCTGTCAGACATTGAAATGCCGCGCATGGATGGTTTTGACCTGGTTCGCAACATCCGTGGAGATGCGCGTTTGAAGCACCTGCCGATTGTCATGATTACTTCACGGATTGCTGAAAAGCACCGTGATCTGGCCAAAGAGCTGGGCGTTAACAATTACCTGGGTAAACCGTATTCAGAAGAAGGTTTGCTGGCCGTGTTGCGTCAGCACACTTCACCCACCAAACCTGTTATTGAAGATATAGTGGTCTAGTTTGCAATATGCTTCTCAAAAAAGGCGCTACTTTGTCAGCGTCTTTTTTACGACCGCATAGCGCAATAAAGTACGGGCACGCGCTTCTGCATGGTCAACAATGGGGCGTGGATAGTCTTTGCCCAACGTGACATTGGCCGCCAGTAAATCCATCGGTTTGGCGTTCCAGGGTTCATGCAAAGCCGCATTGGGCAGTTGGGCCAATTGCGGCAGATATTTGCGGATGAATTTGCCTTCGGCGTCAAATTTTTCGCTTTGGCTGGTGGGGTTGAATATCCGGAAGTACGGCTGCGCATCGCACCCACTTGAGCTGGCCCACTGCCAGCCGCCGTTGTTGGCTGACAGGTCAAAGTCATTCAGCTTTTCTGCAAAGTAACGCTCACCCCAGCGCCAGTCGATACCCAGGTCTTTCACCAAAAAGCTGGCCACCACCATGCGCAGGCGGTTATGCATATAGCCGGTCTGGTTGATCTGCGCCATCGCCGCGTCCACGATCGGGTAGCCCGTGCGCCCGTCACACCAAGCCGCAAACAGTTTCTCCGCATGTGGGCCATGCTCCCATTGAATCGCGTCGTATTCCGGTTTGAAAGATCGCGTGGCCGCGTGCGGAAAATTGCTCAAAATTTGAAAGTAAAAATCACGCCAGATCAACTCACTCAGCCACACTGCCGCACCCTGGCTACCTTGCAAGGTCATTTGATGCGCCGTCGCCGCCAATTTACGGATGGAAATGGTGCCAAAGCGCAAATGCACGCCTAGATAGCTCGGGCCTTTGACGGCGGGGAAGTCCCGCGTGGCATGGTACTGGTCCATGCGATCAAAAAAATCCTCAAACAACTGCCGCCCACCGCTGGCTCCCGTCGGAATTTTGAGGGTGGAGAGGTTGGTTGTCTCGAATCCTATGTCCGCCAATGTTGGTACGCCTTGTCGATAATCTGCCGGGCGATCTGCCAACGCATCCACATAAGCCTCTACGGGGTAGGACTTCAGGTAAAAATCATCAAGCTTCTTCAGGCAGGCATTTTTATACGGCGTAAACACACCATAGGGTTTACCCATCTGCGTCAACACCTCGGTGCGCTCAAAAATCACATGGTCTTTGTAGGTGTGAAAAGCAATGCCCATGTTGGCTAGACTGCCCAAGACGGCAGCATCACGCTCAACCGCTTGCGGCTCGTAGTCGTGGTTGGCAAACACCGCCTGCACACCGAGTTGCTGTGCCAATTGTGGCAGCGCCTCGCTGGCCCAGGCATGCCGAACGATCAATCCGGCCTGCGTTTTGCCAGCCCCTTTACTTACCACTTTACCTGCCCTTTTATCTGCCACTTTATCGGCCAACTTACGTAAAGACGCATCCAGCTCAACCAAAGATTCCTGTATAAATTCGACCCGGCGGTCTGATTTGGGCAGCTCATCCAAAATCTGGCGGTCAAAAATAAAGACGCAGTAGACGGTTTTGCAGCTTTTCAAGGCGTGGTACAGCGCCGCATTGTCATCCTCCCGCAAGTCGCGTCTGAACCACATTAAGCCAGTATCGAATTGTTTGCTCATGTTCCCGTTAAAATTAGTTTATGACTGTTGATTCTGTCCCCACCCATTTTGCACCGATTAACCTCACGCATCATTTCTTGATCGCCATGCCCGGGCTCCAAGATGCGGGATTTGCCAAATCGGTGGTCTATATGTGTGAGCATAATGAGCACGGCGCGCTTGGTTTGGTCATCAACAAACCCAGCGAGATGGACCTGAAACACCTGTTTGACAAGGTCGATCTACCTTTGCAGCGCCAGGATTTGACCGATGCACCGGTGTTCCAAGGTGGTCCTATGCAGACCGAACGCGGTTTTGTCCTGCATGAAGCCATGCTGGGCACACCGTCTGATGGCGACAAACCCCCCACCGATTCGATTTACGCCTCCACCATGGTGATTCCCGGCGGTTTGGAGATGACCACCTCGCGCGATGTGCTGGAAGCCATTTCGACCGGCTCCGGCCCGCGACGCGTGCTGGTGTCGCTTGGTTATTCATCGTGGGGCGAAGGGCAGCTGGAGTCTGAACTGGCCGACAACAGCTGGCTCACCGTCGCGGCAGACACGGCAGTTATTTTTGACACCCCCATCGCGCAACGCTATGACCAGGCCCTCAAACTGCTGGGCGTGGAAGCCTGGATGCTGTCGTCCGAGGCAGGGCATTCATGAACGCGGCTTCAAGTTCATCCGCCTTGCCTGTTTCTGATCCTTCCGCCGTTCCCTCCCATTTCCAGTCCTTTCTGGCCTTCGACTTTGGCCTCAAACGCACCGGCGTGGCCGTCGGCAACCGCTTTACCCGCACGGCGCAGGGTTTGGTAACGGTCAAAGCCGAGGGCGATGCGCGCTGGCCCTTGATTGATGCGCGCATCAAAGAATGGCAGCCCCACGCCATCGTGATAGGCGTGCCGTATTACCAGGACGGTGCGGCGCATGACAATACCCGCCGCGCGCAAAAATTTGGCCGCCAGCTCCAGGCCCGCTATAAACTACAGGTCTACGAGGTGGATGAGCGCTACAGCACCACCGAAGCGCTTGAAATGGGTGCCAAAGATGCCGACGCCGCGGCTGCTTGTATCATTCTGGAGCAATTTTTAAGGAGCTTGCCTTGACGTCCCCCCACAGCCCGGCCACGGGCACCTTGATGCTGGACCTTGCATTAGACGCCGAGGCGCTTTACAAAGAACTCCTGCGCTATGTTCAACAAACCGTCACACCAGCAACGCAGCTGGTCGGCGTCACCTCTGGCGGTGCTTGGCTGGTCGAGCGGTTGCAGCGCGATTTGAAGCGCAGTCTGCCATCCGGCACTATTTCCTCCAGCATGCACCGTGACGACTTCGCACAGCGCGGCCTCAGCTCGGGCGGCCAAACGTTGCTGCCATTTGACGTGACTGGCTCTGACATTTTGCTGTTTGACGACGTGCTCTACACCGGCCGCACCATTCGCGCCGTGGTGAATGAGCTGTTTGACTACGGCCGCCCGCAGCGCGTACGGCTCGCGGTGCTGGTGGACAGAGGTGGGCGGGAGCTGCCCATCCACGCCGAGTTTGCCGCCGCCCGTTTGGTCTTGCCTGCCAACCAGTCGCTGGCCTTGGCACGCAGTGAGAATGGACCACAGGCCGGCAGCTTCAGCTTTGAGGTCGAAACCAAAGCGGCATAGCCACTCAGCATAAAACAGCATAAACCTTCAAACAGAACAAACATGCTTTATAAAAGAAATCCCCAGCTCAACAAACACGGCGAGTTGATCCACCTTCTGTCCATTGAAGGCCTGCCCAAAGCGACCTTGACGCACATTCTGGACACCGCGGCCAACTTCGTCTCGGTCAATGACCGCGAGGTCAAAAAAGTCCCGCTCTTACGCGGTAAAAGCGTTTTCAACCTGTTTTTTGAAAATTCCACCCGCACACGTACTACCTTTGAGATTGCCGCCAAGCGCCTCAGCGCCGATGACATCAACCTGGACATCGCCCGCTCCTCCGCCTCCAAAGGCGAGTCCCTGCTCGACACCATCGCCAATTTGAGCGCCATGGCCGCCGACATTTTCGTGGTGCGCCACGGCGAATCAGGCGCGCCATATTTGATCGCCCAGCACGTCGCCCCCCACGTTCACGTCGTCAACGCCGGTGATGGCCGCCACGCCCACCCGACGCAGGGCTTGCTGGACATGTTCACCATTCGGCACTACAAAAAAGACTTTTCCAACCTCACCGTGGCCATCGTGGGCGACGTGCTGCACTCCCGCGTTGCACGGTCGGATATCCATGCTTTGACCACCTTGGGCTGCGCCGAAGTGCGCGTTGTTGGCCCCAAAACCTTGGTGCCCAACGACATGGCGCAGATGGGCGTGCGGGTTTGCCACACGCTGGAAGAGGGCATCAAAGACTGTGACGTGGTCATCACCCTGCGCCTGCAAAGCGAGCGCATGAGCGGCGCATTGTTGCCCAGCAGCCAGGAATTCTTCAAAAGCTACGGCCTCACGCCTGAAAAGCTGCAACTCGCCAAACCCGATGCCATCGTCATGCACCCTGGCCCGATCAACCGGGGCGTGGAAATCGACTCCGCTGTGGTCGACGGCCAGCAAAGCGTGATCCTGCCGCAGGTGACCTTTGGCATCGCGGTGCGCATGGCGGTGATGAGCATCGTCGCCGGGAACGAAGCGTAATTCAGTTGAAACCAGCCTAAAAGAACAAAACAAGAGCCCAACATGAAAATACTGATTCAAGGTGGCCGCGTCATCAACCCTGCTACCGGTTTTGACGAAGTCTGTGACCTGGCCATCGCCGCCGGCCGCATCGTCGCCATCAACCACGTGCCCGCCGACTTTGCGCCCAACAAAACCATCAACGCCACCGGCTGCGTCGTCGCGCCCGGTCTGGTCGATCTAGCCGCCCGCCTGCGCGAGCCGGGCTATGAGCACGAAGGTATGCTGCAAAGCGAATTGGCCGCTGCGGTCGCTGGCGGCGTTACCAGCCTGGTCTGCATGCCCGACACCGACCCCGTGCTGGACGAGCCCGGTTTGATCGAAATGCTCAAGTTCCGCGCTGAAAAGCTGCACCAGTCCCGCGTTTTCCCGCTCGGTGCTTTGACGGTCAACCTCAAAGGCGACGTGCTAACCGAGATGGTCGGCCTGTCCGAGGCCGGCTGCGTCGGCTTCAGCCAGGCCGAGGTGCCGCTGGGCAACACCCAAGTCCTGCAACGCGCCCTGCAATACGCCAGCACCTTTGGCTACACCGTCTGGCTGCGCCCGCAAGACATGCACCTGGGTAAAGGCGTCGCCGCCAGCGGCCCTTTGGCCACCCGCATGGGCTTGAGCGGCGTCCCCGTCGCGGCAGAAACCATCGCTTTGCACACCATTTTTGAGCTGATGCGCGCCACCAGCGCCAAAGTCCACATTTGCCGTATCAGCAGCGCCGCTGGCGTGGCCCTGATACGCCAGGCCAAGCTGGACGGCTTGGCAGTGACCTGCGACGTCAGCATCAACTCCCTGCACCTGACCGACACCGATCTGGGCTACTTCGACAGCCGCGCCCGCCTGAACCCGCCCCTGCGCCAGCAGCGCGACCGCGATGCCCTGCGCGCCGCCCTGGCCGACGGCACGATAGACGCGCTGGTGTCCGACCACACCCCGGTGGACGAAGACGCCAAAACCCTGCCGTTTGCCGAGTCTGAAGCTGGTGCCACCGGCCTGGAGCTGTTGCTGAGTCTGGCTTTGAAATGGCAGCTCGATGCCGCTGACACACCTTTGAACCTGTCCCACATCCTCGCCACCCTGACCAGCCAACCCGCCGCCGTGCTGGGCGCTGCCGTCGGGCCGGCGCATGCCAGCCAGGGTCAATTGACAGTGGGCGGTGCGGCAGATGTGTGCATTTTTGACCCGCAGGCCTCCTGGGTGGTCACTGCCGAAGCCCTGCGCAGTCAAGGCAAACACTCGCCGTTTTCAGGCTACGAGCTGCCCGGCCGCGTGCGCGCCACGCTGGTGGGCGGGCATGTGGCTTTTGAAGCCGGGCATTGATTTTTAGACAAACAACTCGTTTTACCAACGCCCTAGATCATGTCCAGACTGGTAGCCATCGGCAAACTCTTGGTCATCGTCCCCCACATCGCCGTGGGGCTGTACACCATCTACGGCCACTTCCCCAAGCTGTCGCAGCACCAAAGAAATAAGCGTATTGAGGTCTGGGCCGGCGCATTGCTTGCCAAGCTTGCTATTAAATTAGTAGTAAATGGCACGCCGCCCAGCGCCGGGCCGGTGCTTTTGGTGGCCAACCACATCTCTTGGCTGGACATTTTGGTCATGCACGCCGCGCGGCATTGCCGCTTTGTCTCCAAAGCCGACGTCAAAAGCTGGCCCGTTGTCGGCACCCTGGCCACCGCCGGTGGCACGCTCTTCATCCAGCGCGAGTCCCGCCGCGACGCCATGCGCGTCGTCCACCACATGAGCGAGGCCCTGACCGACGGCCACATTCTGGCCGTTTTCCCCGAAGGCACGACCGGCAACGGCGTCGATCTGCTCCCTTTTCACGGTAATCTGCTAGAAGCCGCCCTCAAAGCCCAAGCCCCCGTGCAACCCGTCGCCCTGCAGTTTGTCGACGAACACAGTGGGGAGGTGAGCCAAGGCCCCAGCTACGTGGGCGACGAAACCCTGATTGCATCCCTGTGGCGCACCCTAAAAACCCCCAACATCGTAGCCGTCGTCACCTACGGCGCCCCTCAACATGCTGCAGGTCGTGACAGGCGGGTTTGGGCTGCGGATGTGAAGGGGGAGATTGAGCGGTTGAAGGTTTGATTTCGTTGATTTAGAGGCATTTTTGGGCTCTAACCGTTGTGTTTGTTGTCTATGATGCTATCGAATTTATAGTTAATATTTAGATGATATTGATATTAAAAGCAATAATACGCAGAAATATTTCCCCTGAATTGCCTGTTAACTGCCGATTCATCGCAATTACACTCCACCACAGGACAAATCAGTTAATCTTGCAAGCCTAGGACTTCTGGACTTTAGACTGGTGCGGCGTTTGGGACCAAGTCAGCACTGAACTTATCAATCTTGATACATAAGCGTTTGTGGACACGCTGCCCCACTAAGATAACTACATAAAACCGCATTGATGCCCAGTAACTCATTTGATAATCCTCTAATTTCAGCAAGGGTCACACCCTTTCTCATAGTCGATGAAGCCTGTCTTGCCTTTACCTTTAAGTTCAGCAATGTCGGCTCGGTGCCACCTCCAATCCATAACCAATGTACGAGTTGATTCCGACTTTGACTTAGTTTTTCGAAATTCTTAAGTGCATCGATCAAGTTCTGTTTCCGTACTTCGTTTGCGAGCTCTCGACTTGCGACTAAATTTCTGATAATCGTTGGCGTGTCAGAAGACTTAATGCGTCCAAATTCAAGAAGGATATTGAATTCAATCTCGGGCATATTCAATAGGTTGAAAAGAATACTTTTGATTGTTAGTTCAACTTGCGTATAAATCGTGACAAGTTGACCAACTGCTGCGTAGTGGTGTTGATCGTCATGCCAATGCGAGCTATCAAATGTGTTCTTTTCTTTCATTTCTGTGGCTCTCATATAGATTTATATTCCTCAGGGTTATACAAATAGCAAACCAGCGAAAAAATCTGACTACCATTTTTGAATCTGATCATCAAAATCTTCTAAAACTGAATTGCAATATAGTCCAAAGGTTATTCAAATTGTTTTACACGCGCAAGCCATTTCTAAACAAATATCATAGCACCCAAGCCAACAAAAACGCCTGCTAGCGTGGTATTTAATAGGTCAAAAATCACTTAAACTAAAGTTCGCCATTTTGCTATGAACTAAATAGCAGCTTAAGCAATAAATACGCCGGCTAGGGGCTATATTGAGGTTAATTTAAGCCAAATTCCCATTTTCAGCCCATTTTGCAAAGATATTGCAGGCTGAGAAACGCTTCGCAGCTTAAGCCGCTTGCGGCCAATTGATTTGCACTTTTCGGCTATTGGCAAGACAGTCGCGTAGGTACAAGTTGATGAGACTTTGATACGGCACGCCCGCCTCATCGGCCATGCCTTTGAAATACTGCACCACGTCCTCTGACAGTCGCATCGTGACGGGCTTCTTCAGCTTGGATGCGTAGGGATTTTTGCGAGACTTCAGTTTGGAGAGATCGTATTCTGCTTTCATGTGTTGCCACCTCTGTAAAACGCGCTTTCACGCTTGGTTGCCTTGCGTGCCGAGATGATGCGAATAGTCGCACCGTGTTCTCGTTCGCAATGACAGACGATGAGAAGCTTTGCACCTGAACTCATGCCGAGCATCAGGAATCGTTCTTCTTCGTTGGAATGTTCATCGTCAAAAAACTGAACACCAAACTCATCGTAGAAGATCGATTTCGCCTCTTCAAAAGACACTTGGTGTTTTTTGAGATTTGCAGCCGCTTTGGCCTCATCCCATTCAAAGTTAATCATACATACATTGTATTTATGAAATCTTGCAAGTCAAGCCGCAAAACCTGCTGCATATTCTGATTAGCCGTCGTCGCCAACGGCCCCCCAACACGCCGCAGGCCGTACCCCTGGGCTTGGGCGGCGGATGCGCAGGGTGAGATTGAGCGGCTGCAGGCTTGAAACTGGTAATTTTCAGGTGTTTTAAACCAATAATCGGCGTGGTTATTGCCTTAAATACTATTAAATTTGTAGCATGCGACTGCGGCAATGCTTTCGTCCAGCCGCTGCATATTGGCGGTCGGCTGCAACTGGATTCGAAGCGCTTTCAGGCGATGGTTTATTGTTTGACAAGCTGTATGACCTCGCCGCTGTCGCGCTTGAGGTAGATACTTTCAGAGGTCGTGCGAACCTCATTGCAGGAGCCGCCACTCTTTTGACCTTTTCCGCACAGTTTTCCATCTTCAGTTTTCCATTCACCGGAGTCGCTGAAGGAACCAGCGTTGACAAAGTAGTAGCCCCCCTCTTTGTACTGCAACCGCCAGTTTGGGCCGCTAAATGGTTTGACAGAAAACACATTGCCGCTCAGCCGAGTACGGAGTTCGTCAGCCGATGGACTTGATGTTCCATCCGGAAATGTTGTCGACATTGGATTCTGTGCCTGCACAGAAAGACTAAGTGCGGTGACGATCAAAAATAGGTACTTCATAGGATTCCCCTTTACTTTGCTCAATTTAAAGAACTGAAGGCAAGATAAGCCGTGCAAGAGCTGGAAGTACCAGCCGGACAGCAACAAAGGCGGCTAAGAAACCTGCGGAAAATTTAGCCACCGGTGTCTTCATACTATTGATTTACAGTCAGCTTTTCAAGCAAATTAGTTGGTACTAATACCGGTTTAAAGCAAGCACAAATGTAAACACAAATGTTAATTTGTAACCCGTGAAACGTCTTAGTCGCATATTGGGACGCATAGCCACAAGCTCGTGCGTTTTTGAGATGCACGCAAAGATTGTTTACTCAACTGCAGTAAAATCAACCATGACACGGGCAACTCATTTATACACAAATACCATAGCATCAAATTCAACAAACACGCCGGTTAGCGTGTAATTTAATGGGTCAAAAACCCCTCAAACCGGACTTCGTCATTTTGCTATCAACTAAATAGCAGCTTAGGCAGCAAATACGCCGGCTAGAGGCTGTATGGATGCTGATTCAAGCCGGATTCCCATTTTCAGTCCGCAAAATCCTATTCAGCAGCACGCTCAAACGTCACCACATGGTCCACTTCAGCGCGGATGCCTATCCATTCGCCAAGCGAGTGGTCGTGGTGGCTGGGGACGTGGGCGAGGACGGTTTCGCCGGTTTTCAGGCGCAGGGTGTAGAGGAACTCGGAGCCACGAAAGGCTTTGCGGATGATCTGGGCTTTGACGGGGGCGTCGTCGTCGTGGACGATGTCGTCGGCGCGCAGCAGCACGTCGCATTCACCGTTGGGGTAGGCGCTGGGCAGGGGGCATTCGTCCAGGTCGATCAAGTCGCCGATGGCGGTGTGGACCAGGACGTGGCTGCTGGTGGGACTGTTTTCAGGCGAATCTGGCGTACAGCGGTCGCAGATCGTCGCTGGCATGAAGACGCCGTGGCCAATGAAATCGGCGACAAAGCGGGTCGCGGGGCGGTGGTAGAGGGTGTAGGCGTCGTCCCACTGGTGCAGCAGGCCCTCGTGCATGACGCCGATGACGTCGCCGATGGCAAAGGCTTCGAGCTGGTCGTGGGTGACAAACAGGGCGGTGGCGTTGGCGTTTTTGAGGATGACGCGCAGCTCGTGGGCGAGGCGTTCGCGCAGGTCCACGTCGAGGTTGGAAAAGGGCTCGTCCAGCAGCAAGAGCTGCGGTTGCGGCGCCAGCGCCCGCGCCAGGGCGATGCGCTGCTGCTGCCCGCCCGAGAGTTCATGCGGGTAGCGGTGCTGGGTGTCGGGCAGGCCGACGAGGTCCAGCACCTCGGCGACGCGTGCGATGCGCTCGGCTTTGGGCAGATGCGCGATGCCAAAAGCGACATTTTTGGCCACGTCCAGGTGCGGAAACAGGGCATAGTCCTGAAACACCATGCCGATGCGGCGCGACTCGGCGGGGACGTAGGTGTTGACGCTGCTGACGACCGATTTGGCGAGCCTGATCTCACCCGCAGTGGCGCGCTCCAGCCCGGCGACGGCGCGTAACAGGGTGGTTTTGCCGCAGCCCGAGGGGCCGATCAGCACGCCAATGTCGCCGGCGCGCAGGCCAAACGACACGCCGGCCACGGCGGGGCTGGGGCGGTTGGGGTACTGAACCTGGAGTTGGGAAACCTCTAAATACATGGCAGTTATTGTAGGTCTTAACAGATGTTGCGGTTTGTAGATGCGTACAATTCGCATTTAGATTCATATGTTGACGCCTACCTCCACCCCCACCGCGCCTGTTTTCTCTGCCCCAGCCGTGGCGTTTCAGCGCACGGCGCTGGTGCGGGGGCTGGGTGCCTGGGTTGCGCGGAATTTTCTGCGGGGGTTTTTGTGTTTGCTGGCGGTGGTGTTGCTGTTGCCGGTTTTGTCGGTGCTGGCATCTGTGCTGCAGTGGAATGACGAGTCGGCGCAGATGCTGCAAGAAATCAGCCGCACTGTGTTGCCGGATTACGCCCTGACGTCACTGATCCTGTGCATCACCGTGGGGGTGGGTGTGGCGGTGGTGGGGGTTGCTGGCGCGGCGGCGGTCACGCTGTTTGACTTTGCGGGGCGCAAAACCTTTGAGTGGGCGTTGCTGCTGCCGCTGGCCATGCCCGCCTACGTGGTGGCCTACGCGTACACCGACTTTTTACAATACAGCGGGCCGATGCAAACGGCGATCCGGACGACATTTGGGCTGGAAGGCCGCGTTTTCCCTGAAGTGCGCAGTTTGGGAGGCGCGGCGTGGGTGTTTACCTTTTGCCTCTATCCCTATGTCTACCTGCTGGCCCGCACGGCGCTGTCCGACCGCGCCACGCACCTGATGGATGCCGCCCGCCTGCTGGGCGCACCCATGGGCAGGCGTATCCGCGAGATCGCGCTGCCGCTGGCCCGCCCGGCGGTGGCGGCAGGCGTGGCGCTGGCGCTGATGGAAACGCTGGCCGATTTTGGGGTGTCCAGCTACTTTGGCATCCAGACCTTTACCGCAGGCATCTACAAAGCCTGGCTGGTACTGGACAACCGCATCGCCGCCGCGCAACTGGCCACGGTGCTGCTGGTGGTGGTGATGCTGCTGCTGAAGCTGGAGCACAAAGCCCAAAAGCGCATGCGCTTTGCGGTGACCAAGGGGGGAAATCCTGCCGCCAAATCGGCCCCTTCATCGGCCACAGCAACAGCTTCAGCCTCCCGTCTGGGCGGCAAGCGCCTGGCCCTCGCCTGGTTGGTCTGCACTTTTCCGGTGCTGATGGGGTTTGTGCTGCCGCTGCTCTTCATGCTGCGGCCTTTTTTAGCGTCGCTCAAGTCGGAAGACGCGCCGCTGCCGTGGGGCCAGTTTGGGCAATGGGCGGTCAACAGCGTCATGCTGGGTGGCATCAGCGCGGTGCTGGCGGTCGCTTTGGCGCTGATGTTGGCTTTTGCCGTGCGCACCCGGCCCGATGCGCTGACGCGCGGGGTGGTGCAGTTGGCGGGGGTGGGTTATGCCGTTCCCGGCGCGGTGATTGTGGTCGGGCTGCTGCTGCCGGTGGGCTGGCTGCAGGCGGCTGCTCCGGCGCTGGGTGTGGGTTATTGGGTCACCGCTACGGTGTTGGGCATTGTGTGGGCCTACGTGGTGCGCTTTACCGGCGTGGCGCTGCAGTCGGTGCAAAGCGGCTACGCCAAAATCCCCACCAGTTTTGACGACTCGGCCCGCATGCTGGGCACCAGCGGGCTGGGTTTGATGCGCCGCGTCCATGCGCCTCTGCTCACACGCTCCACCGCCGCCGCCGCGCTCTTGGTGTTTGTCGATGTGATGAAGGAGCTGCCCGCCACCCTGGTGCTGCGCCCGTTCAACACCGACACGCTCGCTGTTGTCGCCTACCAATTGGCGCGTGACGAGCGGCTGGGCGAAGCCGCACTGCCTTGTCTGGCACTGGTGCTGGTGGGTTTGCTGCCGGTGATGCTGCTGAGCCGGACGCTGCGGACGCGCTGATCGCCATAGTGTTTTCCGCAATGGTCACGGGTCGTGCGCTGATCTATCGTCATGGGTATGAATGCCGATAATTACGTACCCTATGTGCCACCCCCGTCCGACGCGCCGACCAAAGACATCGTCCCGCTGCGTTTTACGGACCCCTTCATCTGGCTGGCCAAAGGCTGGCACGACCTGCTGGCCGCCAAGGGCATTGCCGCTTTTTACGGTGTGTGTTTTTGGGTGATGGCGCTGGTGCTGGGGGTCGTTTTTCGCAGCAAGCCTGAATACGCGATGTCACTGGCCTCGGGCTGCCTGCTGGTCGGGCCGTTTTTGGCCATGGGCCTGTACGAAGTGAGCCGCCGCCGTGAACAGGGCCTGGCCCCCGCGTTGGGTGCATCCTTGACCTGCTGGGACAAACATATCCGCAGCATGGGCATGCTGGTGCTGGTGCTGATCGTGCTTGAGCTGCTGTGGGGCAGGGCGTCGCTGGTCGTGTTTGCGGTATTCTTTAATACTGGCATGCCGTCCACCACCGGAGTGATACAAGCCATCTTCAATCCACAAAACTGGGCGTTTTTGGCGGTTTATGGACTGGTCGGGGGCTTGTTTGCCGGTTTGGTTTTTGCCGTGGCCGTGGTCTCCATCCCCATGATTTTGGACCGCGACACCGATGCCATCTCCGCCGCCATCACCAGCCTGCAGGTGGTTTTTGGCAACCTGTTTGTCATGTTGTTATGGGGCGCGTTATTGACGCTTTTGGTCTCCGCCGCGCTCATCCCTTGGGGTGCGGGTTTGCTGTTGATCGGCCCCTGGCTGGGCCATGCCAGCTGGCATGCTTACCGGGGATCGGTTCATTGGCGTGATGAAGTGCGATGAAACGTCATAAAAAGCGAAGATTTGCTATATTATAAATAGCAGACTAGGCAATAAATACGCCAGCTAGAGGCGTATTTTACCATTATTTGACTCAAATGTGGTCCCCTCGACAGGAATCGAACCTGTATTTAGCACTTAGGAGGCACTCGTTCTATCCGTTGAACTACAAGGGGAAGCTGGGATTGTAGTGCCTTGATTGGGAATAATCGGACGGCTGCTTACTTGCTCAACAAGCGCATCGCCTCTTCCAGCCCCTTGATGGTCAGCGGGAACATGCGGTTGTTGACGAGTTGTTGAACCACCGCAATGCTTTGCCGGTATTGCCACACGCCCTGCGGCTCGGGGTTGATCCAGGCGAACTTGGGGAAGGCGTGGGTCAGGCGCTGCAGCCACTCGGCACCGGCTTCGGCGTTGTCGTATTCGACACTGCCGCCGGGCTGCAAAATCTCATACGGGCTCATGGTGGCGTCGCCGATGAAGATGAGTTTGTAGTCTTTGTTGTACTTGCGGATCACGTCCCAGGTGTCAAACTTCTCGGCGAAACGGCGGCGGTTGTTTTTCCACATGAAGTCGTAGACGCAGTTGTGGAAATAGTAGAACTCCAGGTGTTTGAACTCCGACTTGGACGCTGAAAACAGCTCTTCAACCCGCTGGATGTGCTCGTCCATGGTGCCGCCCACGTCCATCAGCAGCAAAATTTTGACGTTGTTGTGCTTCTCGGGCACCATTTTGATGTCCAGATACCCCGCGTTGGCGGCGGTGGAGTGGATGGTGTCGTCCAGGTCCAGCTCTTCCTCGTTGCCCAGGCGCGCAAACTTGCGCAGACGGCGCAGCGCGACCTTGATATTGCGGGTACCCAGCTCCTGGTTGTCGTCGTAGTCTTTGTAGGCGCGCTGGTCCCACACCTTGACGGCGCTCTTGTTGCGGCTTTTCTCCTGCCCGATGCGGATGCCCTGCGGGTTGTAGCCATTCGCGCCAAAAGGCGAGGTGCCACCCGCGCCAATCCACTTGCTGCCGCCTTCGTGGCGTTCTTTTTGCTCTTCAAAACGCTTTTTCAGCGTCTCCATCAGTTCGTCCCAGCCCATTTTCTCGATCTTGGCGCGTTCTTCGGGCGTCAGGTTGAGTTCCAGGTTCTTGCGCAGCCAGTCCAGCGGCACTTCTTTGGTGAAATCGGCAATCGCTTCCACGCCTTTGAAGTAAGCGGCAAACGCACGGTCGAACTTGTCGTAGTGCTTTTCGTCTTTCACCAAAACCAAGCGGCTGAGGTAGTAAAAATCGTTGATGTCGTAGCCGCTGCCCGAGTCGCTGTGCTCGGCTTCGTCTTCCGGGGTGTTCGGCCCCAACACGCCGACCTTCAAAGCGGCGAGCAAATCCAGGTACTCTTTGACGGAAACCGGCAGTTTGGCGTCGCGCAGGGTGTAGAAAAAGTCGATCAACATGGTGAATTCCTAAGCCTTTGGCTATTTTGTCGCTGTCGTCGCTGTCGTGACTGTGATCACCGCGCGCGGTTTGTTCAGCGCATGCAGCAATTGCGCCTTCACCTCGGGCCATTCGCCGCTGCGCAGGCTGTACATCACGGTGTCGCGGATGGTGCCGTCGCGGCGCACGGCGTGGCCGCGGATGACGCCGTCTTTTTTGGCACCCAGGCGCTCAATGGCGGCCTGGCTGGCGAAGTTGAAGTTGTCGGTGCGCCAGCCCACCACGTGGCAGCCCAGGGTGTCAAACGCGTGGCTCATCAACAGCAGTTTGGCGGTGCTGTTGACGTGGCTGCGCTGGCTGGATTGGCCGTACCAGGTGTAGCCAATTTCGACGCGTTTCACGGCGGGCAGGATGTCGTGGTAGCTGCTGGTGCCCAGCACTTTTCCCGTTGATGCCTCAATCACGGCAAAGGCGAAGCGATTGCCGGCGTCGCGCATCGCCAGCGCGTCTTCGATGTATTTGCGGGTTTGCTCGGGTTCGGGCACCGAGGTGACGCGGATGTTCCACAACTCGCCATCCGCAGCCGCAGCGCGCAGGCCCGCTTCGTGCGCCAGGCTCAAAGGCGCCAGGCGCACGTTGCGATCAGTGAGGGTGACGGGTTCTAAAAATGCCATGATGGGCGCCATCCAAGTCTATGTATTACGCCGGCTGCGTGCCAATTTAATGCCTAAACCGCCGCTGATCAGCATCACCACCACGCTGATGATGCCCACGTTGCTGGTGTTGCCGGCCACGGCCATGTCAAAGCCCAAAAGCGTGCCGACCCAGTAGCTCAGGAAGGCACCGCCTGCGAAGCCCAAAAAGTCGGTCAAACCCTCAATCAACTGCTGTTTGAGGGTTTTTTCGCTGCCATCTTTGTTTTTAGTTGCCATGGAGGTGGTCTAAATCAACTATGGCATCAGCGATTACGGCTTTGCATGAACACCAGTTTTTCAAACAGGGTCACATCTTGCTCGTTTTTCAGCAGCGCGCCCACCAGGGGCGGAATAGCCACTTTGTCGTCCTTGCTTTGCAGGGCGTCCAGGCTGATGTCTTCGGCGACCAGCAGCTTGAGCCAGTCCAGCAACTCGCTGGTGGAGGGTTTTTTCTTCAAACCGGGCAGGTTGCGCACTTCGTAAAAGGTCTTCATGGCGGCGTTGAGCAGCTCTTTTTTCAGGCCGGGGAAGTGTACATCGACGATTTTTTGCATCGTCACCGCGTCCGGGAACTTGATGTAGTGGAAGAAGCAGCGGCGTAAAAATGCGTCCGGCAGCTCTTTTTCATTGTTGGAGGTGATGAACACCAGCGGGCGGTGCTTGGCTTTGATGAGCTGGCGCGTCTCGTAGACGTAGAACTCCATGCGGTCGATCTCGCGCAGCAGGTCGTTCGGAAACTCGATGTCTGCTTTGTCGATTTCGTCGATCAAGAGGGCGACCGGCTGGTCCGCCGTGAACGCCTGCCACAGCACGCCTTTGACGATGTAGTTGTTGATGTCTTTGACCTTCTCGCCACCGTCGAGGGTGGAGAGCTGTGAGTCGCGCAGGCGGCTCACGGCGTCGTACTCGTACAAGCCCTGCTGCGCCTTGGTGGTGGATTTGATGTGCCACTGCAGGAGCGGAATGCCCAGCGTGGCCGCCACTTCTTCGGCCAGCATGGTTTTGCCGGTGCCGGGCTCGCCTTTGACCAGCAGCGGTTTTTGCAGGGTGCTGGCGGCGTTGACGGCGAGCATCAGGTCATCGGTTGCGACGTAGTTTTGGGAGCCTTGGAATTTCATGGTGAAGTTTCAGCGTTGGTTAGTAAGCATTCAGGTATCTGCCACGGATATAATCTTGAGCTGGCTGGGCTAAAAATAGCGCAGTTCAAACTCTCATCAGATTATTTCATCAGATTGTGCTCGAAAAATGAACAAGTTAATGATAAAGCTGTCAGCAACGATATCCACTCTTGCTGTCGCTTGCGTGACCTTTACCTCTCTCATGGGTGCGTCCATGTCTGCCAGCGCGCAAGAAGTCAAGGGCGATGTCAACGCCGGTAAGTCCAAAATCGCCATGTGTATTGGCTGCCACGGCATCGTGGGCTACCAGGCCAGCTTTCCAGAAATCTACAAAGTCCCCAAAATTTCAGGTCAAAGTGCCAAATATATCGTTTCAGCCCTGGATGCCTACAAAAAAGGTGAACGCAAGCACCCCACCATGCGCGGTGTTGCCAGCAGCCTGAGCGACCAGGACATGGCTGACCTGGC
The DNA here is from genome assembly GCA_043769295.1 of Polaromonas sp. Classification (GTDB taxonomy): domain Bacteria; phylum Pseudomonadota; class Gammaproteobacteria; order Burkholderiales; family Burkholderiaceae_C; genus Aalborgiella. Next base: position 26,143 of record JAYVJL010000110.1, read on the forward strand.
CGCCTACTACAGCGTCCACGGTGTGGTGGAAGGCGCGACTTTGCCCGCCAAACCAGGCAAAGAGCCTAGCGCTCAAGTCGATGCCCTGTTGAAAAAAGGCGGCTGTGTGGCCTGTCACGGTGACAATTTTGCCAAGCCGATCGACCCAAGCTACCCGAAAATTGCCGGCCAGCACGCGGACTACCTGTTCGTAGCTCTGAAAGCCTACAAAACCGAAAAGAACCCCCAAGTGGGCCGTTCCAATGGCGTGATGGCAGGCATGGCCAAGCAGTTCTCCAACAACGAACTCAAAGAAATGTCCAAATACATCAGTTCTTTGGATGGTGATTTGAAGACCGTGCCACAGTCGAAATTTCGCTGATCTGCGCTGAGTATTCAGCCAACTTTTCAACCAACCATCTCAAAAAAGCCGCCAGACATCAGTTTGGCGGCTTTTTTATGTTTTCGAGGCTGATTTTGTGTCAAATATGGCCCTAGCCGGCGTATTTATTGCCTTAGGTGCTATCAAATATGTAGTAAGCTAAGGTTAAGGTGCCGCTCGATAGCCCAGTCGCTGTGACAGGTCTTTGCCCAGGCTTTTAAGCGCGGTGGCGATGTTGCCGTCCAGACCCACATCGAACTGCGGGCTCGGGCCAATCGCGGTCAGGCTTAGCACCAGCTTGCCAGATTCGTCAAACACAGGTGCGGCCAGTGCGCTGACGCCGGGGACGACAATGTTCACCGCGCTGCTGATGCCCTGGTTGCGCACTTTTTCCAGCAACTGCGCAAATGCCAGGTCGATGCCCAGTGGGGAGGCGGTGGCTTTCAAACCAGTCCGGTCTTCGGTACGCAGCTCATAGTCGCGCTCTTCGTTCAAGGCGGCTAAAACGACGTCTTGCGGCAAATACGCCGCAAACAAGCGCCCGGAAGCGGTGTTGCGCAGGCTCATTACCGTGCCGTGGCGCATGGTGACGTGGACCAGATTCGGCGATTCTTCAATCCGCACAATCGTCGGGCCGCGGTTGCCCCACACCGCCAAGGCGACGGTGTGGCCAAGCTGCCGCGCCAGATCGGCCAGCAGCGGCGTCGCCAGGCGCACGGGGTCAAATTGTTGCAGACTGATCAAACCCAGCTGCATCGCCAAAGGCCCCAAGCCGTAGTGACCGCTGACATCGTCCTGCACGATCAAGCCCAGCTTGTTGAAGCTGACCAGATACGGATGCGCCTTGGCGGGTGCCATGTTGGCATCCCGCGCCAAATCCTTCAAGGCCATGGGGCGGCCATGCTGTGCCAAAGCCAGCAGCAACTGGCCACCGACTTCCATGCTTTGTATACCTCTTTGCATGGCGCGCCGTTTGGACGGCGCAGACGTGGAGGTCGAAGAAGAAGCCATTGCTTTGGAAACCATGTGGTGATGTCTCGTTTAAAAATTAATTAGACAATAACGAATTCTACGGTTAATATTCGCCCATAAATTATACATAGACAAACATATTAGTTAAGATTAAAATCTAATCTGGCACCTTCGCAGCATCTTTCCAACACATTCATCAACCTTGTTCAGGATATTCACATGAGCACACCCGCCCCAGCCAAGACCTTTGCCAGCCAGGCCGATCTGGAAGTTAAAAAAGTTAGTTTTGACAAACTCTCGGACAACGCCTACGCCTACACGGCTGAGGGCGACCCCAACACCGGCATCATCATCGGCGACGATGCGGTGATGGTGATAGACACCCAAGCCACACCGGTGATGGCCGAAGATGTAATTCGCCGTATCCGTGAAGTGACCGACAAACCCATCAAATACGTGGTGCTCAGCCATTACCACGCGGTGCGCGTGCTGGGCGCGAGTGCGTACAAACCTGAGCAAATTCTGGCCAGCCAGGACACGTATGACTTGATCGTCGAGCGTGGCGAGCAAGACAAAGCCAGCGAGATTGGCCGCTTCCCGCGTCTGTTCAACGCTGTGGAGTCCGTGCCAGCGGGCATGACTTGGCCGACCATGACCTTTACCGGCAAGATGACGGTTTGGCTGGGTAAATTGGAAGTGCAGTTGCTGCAACTCGGCCGTGGCCACACCAAAGGCGACACAGTGGCTTGGTTGCCGCAGCAAAAAATCCTGTTCAGTGGCGATTTGGTCGAGTTTGGCGCAACGCCTTACGCGGGTGATGCCTATTTCAAAGACTGGCCGCAAACACTGGATGCGATTGCCGCGTTGAAGCCCGAAAAACTCGTCCCAGGCCGTGGCGCAGCGCTGCAAACGCCTGCGCAAGTCGCGCAAGGTTTGACCGAGACGCGCGCTTTTGTGTCAGACGTCTACGCCAGCGTCCAAGCCGGCGCTAAAGCCGGTAAAGACCTGAACACCGTCTACAACGATACCATGACCCGTCTGCGCCCCACCTATGGCCAATGGGTGATTTTTGACCACTGCATGCCGTTTGATGTGACCCGCGCCTACGACGAAGCGACCAAGTACACAGACCCGCGCATCTGGACAGCTGAGCGCGATATTGAGATGTGGAAAGCATTAGAAAACCAATAATTAGGATAAGAGCATGAGTTTGCTACCTGTCGTCATCATTGGTGCAGGACCGGTTGGTTTGACTTTGGCTATTGACCTCGCGCAACGTGGCCAAAGCGTCGTGCTGTTGAACAAAGGCAAACTCACAGCAAGTGGTTCTAAGGCGATTTGCTTCTCAAAACGTAGTTTGGAGATTTTTGACCGCCTAGGCTGTGGCCAGCGCATGGTGGACAAAGGCGTGTCTTGGAACGTGGGCAAGGTGTTTTTGAAAGATAGCCCGCTGTATAGTTTTGATTTACAACCTGAAGCTGGGCATGAACGCCCTGCGTTCATCAACCTGCAGCAATACTACGTGGAAGGCTATTTGGCTGAACGTGCGGCGGAGTTGCCTAACTTGGACATTCGCTGGTTGAATAAAGTCACAGCTATTAACCAAACTGCTGACAAAACAACATTGACGGTGGAAACGCCCGAAGGCAACTACGACTTGCAGGCGCAGTATGTGGTGGCCTGCGACGGTTCGCGTTCGACCATTCGTCAACTGATGGGGCTGGAGACCACGGGCAGGGTGTTTCAGGATCGGTTTTTAATTGCCGATGTGAAGATGACCGCCGAGTTCCCGACCGAGCGCTGGTTTTGGTTTGACCCGCCGTTTCACCCGAACCAAAGCGTGTTGCTGCACCGCCAGCCTGACAACGTGTGGCGCATCGACTTTCAATTGGGCTGGGATGCCGATCCCGAGGAAGAAATGAAACCTGAAAAAATCATTCCCCGTGTCCAGGCGTTGTTGGCTTATGGATCTAAAAATGCGGGGACTTCGCCAGAATTTCAACTGGAATGGGCCAGCGTCTACACCTTTGCCTGCCAGCGCATGGCCAGTTTTCGTCATGGTCGCGTGCTGTTTGCGGGCGACTCCGCCCATGGCGTAT
>JAYVJL010000111.1:0-29404 GCA_043769295.1 Polaromonas sp.
GCGCTCGAAGTTCAGACCGTCGGTGTAACGGCGAATTTGTTCATCATTGGCAGGGTAGCCAAAGCGCAGGTAACGGTCTTGCTCATCCAGCGCGAGCAAATGCTGCGCAATCCGTTCGCGGTGGCTGGGGCCAAGCGAGCGAATCGGGACGATAATGCTTTGTTTGGTTTTATCCATGCCTCAAATATAAGGGTTTTCCCGCAATAGTCCATAGGAAAAATGCTGCATCGCAACAAAATATGTGTAACTAGGCGCGACACCTTATTTTTTGTGCATTACTCGAGGTTTCAAGGGCTTTTTTGCCCCTCTTTCACCTCATTTTGAAGCTATTTTTGCTTTTATAGTGTTCAACGGGCTGGCGCTTTTGCAGCGCCACACGTCTGCGGTCACTGGTGAATTCTCGCAACCCAACAAAGATAATACTAATTTAATAGCAGTCTAGACAATAAACACGCCGGCTATAGACCGATTCAATACTATTTTTACTGTTTTTGACTCTTTTTCGCATCTTTAGCGGCCTTGTTGTTCATTTTTTACGTCTTGTGGTCAATGGGATTGTTGTCCCAAACTGTAAATACAAACTTATATGGCTACGCAATGATCGCAGCTAGATCTTTTCGATCAGGGAAGCGGTGCTGCGCAATCGACTCAACAAAGCGCTTCACAAACGCCGTACTTACGGTTTTGCCAACTGCAGTGAAAACACCAGGCCCAGCAAACTCGCCATCGATACACCCTCCTGACCGAGCGGCTGTTGCCACCAGTTTGGCGCCTTCGCCAATCGCAGCAATGGGTTTGCCATGTTTATAAGCTTCTTTGACAAACAGCACGGCGTTGGCGTCGCTACACAGCACACTTGGCTTTCCGCCCGGAATGAGCACAGCATCAAACAACACAGACGCTACCGTCGCCAGACTGTGATCCACCTTCAGCATGGTGCCTTTTTCGCTCTTGACTTCGCCGAGCCGCGGCGCAATGATTTTGAGCGTTACACCAACCGTCGCCAGCGCTTGACGCATGACATCAATCGATGCGGTGTCGACACCATCGGCGACCAACACGGCGACTTTGCGCCCCGCAGTAGAATCTCGGCGCGCCAATGCCATGCTCAACGTAGCGTCACTGTTGGGCACTGTCGTGCGCGGTAGATTTTCTGCGTCGGCCGGCGGTGCTGGGACAGCACATCCCAACCCATCGGCAACGCGCTGGGCGAGCGCAGCGTCAACTTGAGTCAAAGTCGATACCATCCGCTCACGAATCGCGGCCACCTCGACTTTTCCCAGCTCGAAGCAGAACGCGGCAACGATGTGATCCTGCTCCCACGCTGCCTGGCTGCGCCAGAACAGTCCTGCCTGCGAGAAGTGATCCGCAAATGTGGCACTGCGCGAACGCGCCTTGATACCAGTCATGTCTTCAGGATGACTCACAAAGCCGCCTTGCTCCCAAGGCCTCTGCATCGGACATCCACCGCCAAGGGTGTTCGGTTCATAGCTGACGCGGCCTTTGACAAGGGTTTGCCGCATATGGCCATCGCGTTGGTTGTTATCGACAGGCGCAAGAGGGCGGTTGATCGGAATTTCGTGGAAGTTGGGGCTTCCCAAACGCGAGAGTTGCGTGTCACTGTAGGAAAACAGCCGCCCCTGCAGCAGTGGGTCGTTGCTGAAATCAATGCCGGGAACGAGGTGTCCGGGATGAAATGCCACTTGCTCTGTTTCGGCAAAATAGTTGTCCGGGTTGCGATTGAGGGTGAGTTTGCCGATGATCTGCACAGGCACCATCGATTCAGGAATCAGTTTGGTGGCATCGAGCAGGTCGAAGTCGAACTTGTGCTCGTCAGCTTCCGGCACTACTTGCACACCAAATTCCCACTCGGGATACCGGCCCTGATCTATCGCGTCCCACAACTCGCGTCTGTGGAAATCTGCGTCCTTGCCCGCGAGCTTGACGGCCTCGTCCCATACCAGTGAGTGGACACCGAGTACCGGTTTCCAATGAAATTTCACAAAACAGGATGCCCCCGCCTCATCAATAAGGCGGAAAGTATGAACACCAAACCCTTCCATCATCGAGAAACTGCGTGGAATAGCGCGATCCGACATCAGCCACATCACCGTATGTGTCGTTTCTGGCACCATTGAAACGAAATCCCAAAACGTGTCGTGCGCGGATGATGCCTGAGGAATTTCGTTGTGTGGTTCGGGTTTCACCGAGTGAATCAAATCAGGAAATTTGATCGCATCCTGAATAAAGAACACCGGAACATTGTTTCCAACCAGGTCAAAATTTCCTTCGCTGGTATAAAACCGCACGGAGAATCCGCGTATGTCACGCGCCGTATCGGCCGACCCGCGCGAACCGGCAACCGTCGAAAAGCGCACAAACACGGGCGTCTTCACTGCCGGTTCTTGCAGAAAACCCGCTTTGGTGATGGCCTGCATTGATTTGTAGACCTCGAACACACCGTGTGCACCCGCGCCCCGCGCATGCACGACACGCTCAGGAATGCGCTCATGATCAAAATGCATGATTTTTTCGCGCAAGATGTGATCTTCAAGCAGCGTCGGCCCGCGGCTGCCACCACGCAGGGAATTTTGATTGTCGCTGATGCGCAAACCCTGGTTGGTGGTGAGTGACTCGCCGGGAGCTTGCGCAAGCATTCCTGCGGCCTGTTCCGAGCGGTTCGCGTCAGAGGGCGACGGTTTCAGTCCCGTCAGAATGACAGGTGCCCGCGCGTCGTTTTTGCGTGTAGCCATGTTCAACATCCTTTTATAGCTTGGTCCGTACTTGACAGAGAATTATTTTCATCCCCCTTTGTGATGCTTGATGTCGGACAAAAAAGCGATTGTTTGTAGGCAAGTGCCTGAAGGATGCCCGGCGCGTCAGTTTTGATGGCAAGGCCATCGACATTTTGCAACGCTTGTTGGTTTTAAGCCTACAGCGGCAGCACCGTCGTCGTTTTCACACGGTCCAGTACAAAGCTGGTTTTACAGTCCTGCACGCTGGGATGCTTGAGCAGCGTGTCCATGATGAAGCGGCTGTAGGCGGCCATGTCGGCCACCACCAGGCGCAGCAGGTAGTCCATTTCACCGGTCAACGCGGCGCATTCCACCACTTCGGGCCAGGTTTGCACGCTGGCGCGAAAGACGTCCATGGGGTTGCGTTTGTGGGTTTCGGAATGCTTTTCCAGCCGCACGTTGATGTACGCCGTCAGCCCCAGCCCGACGGCCTCGGGTTTGACGATGGCCACGTAGCGGTCAATCACACCCGCCGTTTCCAGCCGTTTGACGCGGCGCAACACGGCGCTGGCGGACAGGCCGATGCGCTCGGCGATCTGGTCAAAGGTGGCTCTACCGTCCTGCTGCAGGTTGCGCAGTATGGCTTTATCAAGCTTGTCTAGTGTTTCCATGCTGCTTATTTTGCATGATTACTGCGTTTATGACCAACCAGGCGCTGCAGATTGCAGGAATTCACACGATGTGCGAACCTACACTTCACGACTTCATTCAAATCAAAACACAGGAGACAGCGATGGAAGCAAGCACGACGTGGGACAACCCCATGGGGACCGACGGTTTTGAGTTCATTGAGTACGCCGCGCCGGACCCGCAGGCGATGGGCGCGCTGTTTGAGCGCATGGGCTTCACCGCTGTTGCCAGGCACCGGCATAAAAACGTGACGCTGTACCGCCAGGGCGGCATCAACTTTTTGATCAACGCCGAGCCGGACTCCTTCGCGCAGCGCTTTGCGCGTTTGCACGGCCCCAGCATCTGCGCGATTGCCTTTCGTGTGCAGGACGTGAAATCGGCCTATGAGCGCGCTTTGGATTTGGGCGCTTTTGGCTACGCTGGCAAAGCCGGGCCGGGCGAGCTGAACATCCCCGCCATCAAAGGCATAGGCGACAGTTTGATCTATCTGGTCGACCGCTGGCGCGGCAAAAATGGCGCCCAAGACGGGGACATTGGCAACATCGGCTTTTTTGACGTGGACTTTGAGGCTTGGCCTAAGTTATCGGGCCTGGATGCCGCCCACGCCCTGAACCCGCCCGGCAACGGCCTGACCTACATCGACCACCTGACGCACAACGTGCACCGCGGCCGCATGAATGAGTGGGCCGAGTTTTACGAGCGCCTGTTCAACTTCCGCGAAGTGCGCTATTTTGATTTTGAAGGCCAGGCCACCGGCGTGAAAAGCAAGGCCATGACCAGCCCCTGCGGCAAAATCCGCATCCCCATCAACGAAGAGGGCAATGAAAAAGCCGGTCAAATCCAGGAATACCTGGACCGCTACCACGGCGAAGGCATCCAGCACATCGCGCTGGGCAGCGACGATTTGATTGAAACCGTCGATGCGCTGCAGATGAACGGTCTGAAGCTGCTGACCACCGGCGACACCTACTACGAGTTGCTGGACAAACGCATTCCCGGCCATGGCGAAGACGTGGCGGCGCTGCAGCAGCGCAATATTTTGATGGACGGTGCGCCGGGCGAGTTGCTGCTGCAGATTTTCAGCGAAACCCAACTGGGACCGATCTTTTTCGAGTTCATCCAGCGCAAAGGCAACCAGGGTTTTGGCGAAGGCAACTTCAAGGCACTTTTTGAGAGCATCGAGCTGGACCAGATACGCCGTGGCGTGCTGGCGGCCAAGCCCTCGGCAGCGACGACAACGTCGGCCTGACCGCGCAGGGTGGCGATACGATTACGATCATGGTTTTAGCCTTTTGAAGGAAGCCTCCATGAACCATCGCCGCACCGCCCTCGTTTTAGCCCTGCTCGCCAGCGCCACCATCGTCTGGCCCTCGCTGGCGCTGGCACAAAACAAGCCCCTCACCATCGTCGTGCCCTACCCGGCGGGTGGCCCGCTGGACATTTCGGCGCGTATTCTGGCCGAAGGTGCTCGCAGCAAGCTTGACACCACCGTGGTGGTGGAGAACAAACCCGGTGCGGGCGGCACGATTGGGGCCAACCAGGTGGCCAAATCCGCCCCCGGCAGCAACCAGCTGCTGATGGGCGCTGTGGCCACCCACGCGGCGAACCCGTGGCTGGTACCCAACTACCCTTTTGACCCGCTCAAAGACTTCAAACCCGTGAGCCTGGTGGCGCAAATCCCGAATGTCCTGGTCATCAACGCGGATGTGGCGGCCAAACTCGGCATTCGCAGCACGGCAGACCTGATTGCGCACATCAAAAAGAACCCTGGCAAGCTGAACTACAGCTCGGGCGGCAACGGCAGCATCGGACACATTGCGGGTGAGATGCTGAAATCGCTCACCAAAACCAGCATGGTGCATATTCCGTACCTCGGCGCGGGTCCCGCGCAACTGGGTTTGCTGTCGGGTCAGGTCGATGTGATGTTTGACAACCTGGCCTCCGCCTTGCCGCAAATCCGCGCCGGCAAGCTGCTGGCGCTTGGCGTCACCACGCAAAAACGCAGCGAAGCCTTGCCCGATGTGCCAGCCATCAACGACACCGTCAAAGGTTTCAACGTCTCCACCTGGTTTGGCATTTTTGCGCCCAGCCAGGTGAGTGACGGCGATGTCCAAAAATACGCCGCCGCGTTTGCCGATGCGATGAACGCGCCGGAGAACAAAGACAAGTTCAACAAAATGGGTTTCACGCCCGAACGCCTCAGCCCGGCTGAATTTGCCAAGTTTGTGCAGGCCGAGCACAGCAAATACGGTGCGCTGATCAAAGCCGCCAACATCAAGATTGATTGACACTTTATGAACGCCCCCGTGGATACCCCTGTTTTGAACGCTGCAACCACTGTTGGCGGCGCACCAGCGCCTGTGGTTTACGGCAATTCAGAGCGGCCACCACGGGGCGATTATTCACGTGATGGCGGCGTCAGCAGCGACTACACCTGCCCGCAAAACTACGCCATCTACACCGAACAAGACCACGATACCTACCGCCGCCTGTATGCGCGACAAAGCGCCTTATTGCCCGGTTTGGCATGTGATGCGTTCATCGCCGCGTTGCCGTCCTTGGGGGCCAGCGACCATATCCCGCGTTTTGAGGACATCAACGCGCGGCTGTTACCCGCCACTGGCTGGCAAGTGGTGGCGGTGCCGGGGCTGATCCCGGAGGTGCCGTTTTTCACCCTGCTGTCGGAACGTAAGTTCCCGGTGACGGACTGGATTCGCACCCCACAGGAGTTTGACTACATCGTCGAACCGGATGTGTTTCACGATCTCTTTGGCCACGTACCGCTGCTGTTCAACCCCGTGTTTGCCGACCACATGCAGGCTTACGGCGCAGGTGGCTTGAAGGCACACCGGCTGAACGCCTGCGAGCAGTTGTCGCGGCTGTACTGGTACACGATTGAGTTTGGCTTGATCCAGCAAACCGACGGGCTGCGCGAAGGTGGGTTGCGTGCTTATGGTGCGGGCATCCTCAGCTCCAGCGGTGAACTGCAATACGCGGTCCACAGCCCTGAGCCGCAGCGTTTGCCGCTGGACCCGGTGCGCACCATGCGCACGCGCTACAAAATCGACAGCTACCAGCAGACCTACTTCGTCATCGACAGTTTCCAGCAGCTCTTTGACATGACCGCGCCGGACTTCACGCCCTTGTATGAAGCGGTGAAAGCCTTGCCAGAGCTGGCGGCCGACGCCGCTTAGGCTCTTTAGATCAGCCTCGCAGAAACCAAAAAAGCCGTGGCATACCACGGCTTCATTTATGAAGTAAGTTGCAAACTAGCCGTACAAGTTACGCCGCGATACGCTTTTGCAGCTTGTCTTTGGTCTCGCTCAGCTCTTTCGGCAGGTGGTAGGCCAGCTTGGTGAACAGTTCGTCGTGCAGTTTCAGCTCGTCCGTCCAGGCGGCTTTGTCGAAGCTGGTGACGGTGTTGAACTGCTCTTTGGTAAAGTCCAAACCTGTCCAGTTCAGCTCTTCGTAGGTCGGGCTGACGCCGAAAGGCTGATCCACACCGGTTGCTTTGCCTTCAATGCGGTCGATCATCCACGCCAGCACGCGCATGTTTTCGCCGTAGCCTGGCCAGACAAACTTGCCGGCGGCGTCTTTGCGGAACCAATTGGCGCAGAAGATGTTGGGTTGCTTGCCACCGGAGGCTTTGATTTGTTCACCGATGTTGAGCCAATGCTGGAAGTAGTCGCTCATGTTGTAGCCGCAGAAGGCGATCATCGCAAACGGGTCGCGGCGCACCACGCCTTGCTGGCCAGCGATGGCGGCGGTCGTCTCTGAACCCATGGTGGCGGCCATGTAGACGCCTTCGACCCAATTGCGGCCTTCGGACACCAAAGGCACGGTCGTGGAGCGGCGGCCACCGAAGATGAACGCGTCAATCGCCACGCCAGCCGGGTTGTTCCACTCGGGGTCGAGGGCCGGGTTGTTGGTGGCGGCGACGGTGAAGCGTGAGTTCGGGTGGGCGGCTTTCGCACCGGTCTCTTTGGCGATTTGCGGCGTCCAGTCCTTGCCCTGCCAGTCGATCAAATGCGCAGGTACGGGCAGATCGGCTTCCATGCCCTCCCACCAGACGTCGCCATCGTCGGTCAAACCGACGTTGGTGAAAATCGTGTCTTTGTTCAGGCTCAACATGCAGTTCGGGTTCGTCAGCATGTTGGTACCCGGCGCGACGCCGAAGTAACCCGCTTCCGGGTTGATCGCGTACATTTTGCCGTCAGCACCGGGTTTGACCCAGGCGATGTCGTCGCCGATCGTCGTCACGCTCCAGCCCTCAAAACCGGCGGGCGGCACCAGCATGGAGAAGTTGGTTTTGCCGCAAGCCGACGGGAAAGCGGCGGCGACGTGGTACTTCTTCCCTTGCGGATTGGTCACACCCAAAATCAGCATGTGCTCGGCCAACCAGCCTTCGTCGCGGCCCATGTTGGAGGCGATGCGCAGTGCGAAACACTTTTTACCCAGCAAGGCGTTGCCGCCGTAACCCGAGCCATAGCTCCAGATTTCGCGGGTTTCGGGATAGTGCACGATGTACTTGGTGTCGTTGCACGGCCAGCTCACGTCTTGTTGACCGGCAGCCAAAGGCGCGCCCACCGTGTGAACGCAGGGCACAAACTCGCCGTCCGCACCCAACACGTCGTAAACGGCTTTGCCCATGCGGGTCATGATTTTCTGGTTGACCGCGACATAGGCGCTGTCGGACAGCTCAATGCCGATGTGCGCAATCGGGCTGCCCAGCGGGCCCATGGAGAAGGGCACCACGTACATGGTGCGACCACGCATACAGCCGTCAAACAAAGGCTGCAACGTGGCACGCATTTCGGCGGGCGCTTTCCAGTAGTTCGTCGGGCCGGCGTCTTCTTCTTTTTCCGAACAAATAAAGGTGCGGTCTTCCACGCGGGCGACATCGCTGGGGTTAGAGCGCGCTAAAAAGCTGTTCGGGCGTTTGGCAGGGTTGAGCTTTTTGAATGTGCCAGCATCGACCAATTGCTGGCACAGGCGTTGGTATTCTTCTTCACTGCCGTCACACCAGTAGATGGCGTCCGGTTTGGTCAACGTGGCCATGTCGGCCACCCAAGCGATCAGCTTGGCATTTTTCACATAGCTTGGGGCGTTGACGTTCAAGCCTTGCAGGGTGGGTGCGTTCATCGGTGAGACTCCAAAGTTAAAAATCGTTTTTTCAAAAAAGACGCGGCAACATCCGTCGGGGTCATTTTTGAAAACGCGGCTCTTGAACGCTTGGAGAGGGACGCTCGTCTATTTACGCTGGGATGTTGATTTTATGAACCTGTCCTGTCAGTTACCGGCGGGTTACGGCTTTATTTCATGCAATATGTGCATAAGGTTATGCGGGCAAGCTTCACATCATGAAAAACCAAACCACCGTTGATGTCAGCAAAGGCAAGGCGGTGCCTGTAAAAATCGTGTTTGTGGCTCAATTTGGATAAAATAGAGGTCAAATATGCCTCTAGCCTGCGTATTTATTGCCTATGGTGCTATGTTATTTATAGCATCTATTGTTTTCAGTGGCAGTCTCGTTTTACAAGTCGTGTGCACGTGAATATTCACATCAAAAATCCCAACGCTCGTTAGCATTCACTTGTTATTTGAGCAATCATGATTGTTCCAAAATCTGCAACTCATTAAAAATGTGCACGAACAATTCATCGAGAGAGAAAACAAGGCAGAAAGACGAAAGGCCGCATATAGCGGCCTTTCCATTTAGTGCATCTTTCAGCTTGTTAGCGTTCAGAGCGCATATCCCAATCGATAAGTGACTGGAATATACCATCTAGAAGCTAATTTGTCTAAAAATTGGGATATGCGCTCTGACCGGAACTAAACGTTCGCATGATCAGAATAGTTTGATTATAATCTCCTAAACGTTCACCCACCACATACATGTTTAATTTCATCAAAAATAGCGCTGACTGCATAGATTATGCTGTGTTTCCATACATAAATCATCCGCTGCGTGAATTTGCTCGAGGACCAGTACGTTTGCAGGCTGGCAATGTACGGTGGGGTTTGGCGCACGTCATCCATGCGCACGCAAATGAAATCAAACGAACAAAGCTTGAACCCGCCGCATTTGTGTCATCAATCGTAAAACCGGGCAGCCCCATCTATTGCGAATTTGACGCCATGAAAGACTCACAACGCACTCAAACCGTTAATGTGCGTATCGGAACCGTCGTTTTGGAATATAAAGTAACATCCTTGGAAAGCTTTTACACAATTATTACGGCCTTTAGCCGAAAGCAGCCGATTGGCGAATTGATCGGGCGGCTTGAATGAGTGTGATAAAAAGTGCTGGTCTGGAGAGGTCGAAGCGTTTTCTTAGCTACGCGGTGGGTCGAAAACCTGCACACAAAGTGCCGCCGCCTCTTGAATGATCGGCTCATTCAGATCCGTCCGGGAAACCTCAAGGTTATTGCCGATACCTTGGGTTTAAGCTCAAATTACGGCCAGACCAGCATCTTGATTTTAATCGATTTACCGATATCGCATATAGCAGATTTGCAACAAGGAGATTGTCTTTGAAGTACCGCTTAGCACTTGATTTGGGTTCAACCTCCATTGGCTGGGCTATATTGGCGCTTAGTAATGACGCGCCACCTCAGCCGAAAGCCATTGCAAAAGCAGGTGTCCGTATTTTTTCCGATGGCCGCAACCCTAAAGACGGTTCTTCATTGGCAGTTACAAGGCGCGATGCTCGCGCCATGCGACGCAGGCGTGATCGTTTGCTAAAGCGCAAGTCACGAATGATGAAAACCCTAGTTGAGCATGGTTTCTTTCCTGCAGAGGAGTCCGCTCGTAAGGCGTTGGAAACTGTAAACCCTTACGCACTTCGCGCTAAAGGTTTAGACGAAGCACTTACGCCCTCAGAATTTGCACGTACTTTGTTCCACATTAACCAGCGACGAGGCTTCAAAAGCAACCGCAAAACAGACAAAAAAGACAACGACAGTGGAGCGTTGAAAACGGCCATCAACAAATTACGCGCTCAGTTACAAGAAACAAGCTGCCGCACTGTTGGCGAATGGCTGAACAAGCGCGACGTTGCTGGCGAAACGGTGCGAGCACGCTACCGTCAAACCAAAGTTATCAAAGACGATGGCAAAGCGCGCATCGACAAAAGCTACGATTTGTACATTGACCGCGCGATGATTGAAGCCGAGTTTGACGCGCTTTGGAGCAAGCAATCGACTCTCAACCCAGCTCTGTTTAATGAAACAGCGCGTTACGAACTCAAAGACTGTCTTTTACATCAGCGCCCGCTAAAACCCGTCAAGCCTGGGCGTTGTACGTTGATACCTGAGGAAGAGCGTGCTCCGCTGGCATTGCCTAGTACACAGCGTTTTCGTATTTATCAGGAAGTGAACAATCTGCGCATTTTGCGGGAAGGTTTGAAAGAAGAACCTCTTACGCTCACACAACGCAACGAACTGGTCAACGCCTTAGAAGAAAACAGCAAGTGCAGCTTTACGCAAATCAAAAAACTGCTCAGTTTGGGTGGGGTCGTGCAATTCAACTTTGAAGACCCGAAGCGCCAAGAATTCAAAGGCAACGTCACCAGTGCCATTTTGCGTAAAACCGATCATTTTGGCGAGGCTTGGATGGGCTTCGATGAAGTTAAGCAAGATGCCATCGTGCTACAACTCGTTAAAGAAGAGAACGAAGCCAAGTTAATTGCTTGGTTAGTTAAAGAAACGGGAATAGATGAAAACCGCGCAGAAGCTATCGCGAATGTAGGGTTGCCTGAAGGATATGGGTCACTTAGCGCGTTAGCTTTGGCGAAAATTCTGCCCGAGTTACGCCGTGATGTTGTAACTTACGACAAAGCGGTGTTGGCAGCAGGTTTTGATCACCACAGCAACATCAGCCCCGCTGACACTGGCGAGATATTGTCTGAACTACCTTACTATGGCGAGCCACTGCAGCGCCACGTCGGCTTTGGTACAGGTAACCCGAACGACACGCCAGAAAAACGGTTCGGCAAAATTGCCAATCCATCCGTGCATATTGGTTTGAACCAAGTACGCCTGGTCGTCAACGCTTTGATCAAACGCTATGGCCACCCTAGTGAAGTGATTGTGGAAATTGCACGTGACCTGAAACGTAGCAAAGATCAGCGTGACGAAGATACTAAACGTCAAGCTGAAAACCAGCGCCGGAATCAACGCCACCGTCAGGCTATTGCAGACTTGCTTTATGACGGCAATAAAGAACGCGTCAAAGGTCCTGATTTACAAAAAATGGTACTTTGGGAAGAACTTAGCTTTGACCCTGCTGATCGCCGCTGCCCCTACTCTGGTGTGCAAATCAGTGCCGCCATGCTATTGAGTGATGAGGTGGAAATTGAGCACATATTGCCGTTTTCACAAACGCTTGACGACAGCTTGAACAATAAAACCGTGGCCATGCGTCAGGCCAACCGCATCAAAGGTAACAACACACCTTGGGACGCATTTGGCAAGCAAAGCCCAAGCGGATTTGACTTTGCCGCGATTCTGCAGCGCGCAGAATTGATGCCTAAATCCAAGCGCTACCGTTTTGCCGAAGATGGTTTGCAGCGTTGGTTGAAAGAGGACAAAGGCTTTTTAGCTCGTGCTTTGAACGATACCAAGCACCTCAGCAAAGTGGCACGTGAATATGTGAGCTTGATTTGCCCACAAAACACCCGCGCCATCCCCGGTCAAATGACCGCGATGCTTCGCGGCAAGTTTGGATTGAATGACGTTTTGAGTCTGACAGGCGAAAAAAACCGCAATGACCACCGCCATCATGCGGTCGATGCCTGCGTCATTGGCGTAACGGATCAAGGTTTGTTGCAACGGTTTGCGCAAGCCAGCGCCAGTGCGCGGGAGAGGCAACTCAATCGATTGGTGGAAAACATGCCATTGCCTTGGGACAGCTACCGTGAGCATGTGGAGCGTGCGGTGAACAATATTTATGTGAGTCATAAACCAGACCATAGCTATGAAGGGGCTATGCATGAAGATACTGCATGGGGTTTGCGTTCCAACGGTGAAGCTTCACGCCGAGTGCGCGGTGATGACGGAAGGCGGCAACGTGAAACTAAAAACCGCACAGTTATACCGCTCAGCAGTACCCAAGACCCAAATCGACATGGACTTGACGACCAAGGCTTACCAAAAGCCTACAAAGGGTATGTTGGCGGCAGTAATTTTTGTATGGATATTGTTTGCGATGAAAAGGGTAAATGGGAAGGTGAAATCGTTACGACATTCGCTGCTTATCAACTCATAAGGCAATTAGGCGCAAACAAAGGCCTTTCCGTCTTGAAATCAAGTGATCTAAGTATTTCAGGTAAGCCACTGGCCATGCGATTACAAATTGGAGATGCTGTACGGATGATGGTTGATGATCGACTTCGATTAATGCGAGTCGTAAAGATGGGCAGCAATGGACAAATGTTCTTTGCTGGGCATCAAGAAGCTAACGTAAGCGATCGCAATGCAAATAAAGAAGAGTTTTTCACATTCACATCTAAGTACGCTGGTTCTTTGCAAAAAACCCAAGCACGCCGTGTAACAATTTCGCCGTTGGGTGAGGTTTCTGATCCCGGTTTTAAGAAATAACCAGCATGATTGGCCGCATTGTTGAGGTGGCCGATGATAGACGGCACCTGTTTATGCACCGTGGCTTCATGGTGGTGCAAGACACGGAAGGTGAGCACAAAGAGCTGGGACAAGTACCGCTAGATGACATCGCTGCCGTTATTGCAAATGCGCATGGCCTGAGCTACACCAATAACTTGTTGGTGGCCTTAGCTGAACGTGGCGCACCTTTTGTGCTGTGCGCGGCTAACCATAACGCGATAGGCATGTTGTTGCCGATTGAAGGCAACTTTGAGCAAGCCAAGCGCATAGAGATGCAGATAGCGGCCAGTCAACCCACGCACAAAAGACTTTGGGCGCATGTGGTGCGTTCAAAACTTGAGCAACAAGGTGCAGCGCTAGAGGCTACAGGTGCGCCTTCTGCACCACTAACAGCGCTGGCTGCCAAAGTAAAAAGTGGCGACCCAGAAAACCTGGAAGCACAAGGTGCACGCCGCTATTGGACTTTGCTCTTTGGCAACGAATTCCGACGTGATCAAAACGGTGGTGGCATCAACGGGTTGCTGAATTATGGTTACACCGTACTTCGCGCCACAACTGCTCGCGCCGTGATTGCAGCCGGCTTACACCCCAGCATTGGACTACATCACAGCAATGACAGCAATGCCATGCGGCTGGTAGATGACCTGATGGAACCCTTTCGCCCCATGATGGATCTGAAGGTGTGGCAGCTATACCGTAATGGTGAAAAAGAAGTCAGTCCCGAAACCAAACGCGCACTGGTTCGCACACTGTATGACGACATGCAAACCGCATCCGGTGCAACACCAGTCATGGTGTGCGTGCAAAAGCTTTGCACGTCACTCGCTCAGGTGTACTTGGGAGAGCGTGAGAAACTGGAACTGCCTCTGCCAGGTTTGCCGCTGTCTCTATCGGCAGCCCTGAACGATGAATAAGTGATGGAGCTAGCCTCATGCTCTCAGGATATCGACTGATGTGGATTGTGGTGATGTTTGATCTACCCGTGGTCGAAAAGGCTGAACGAAAAGCCGCGACTGAATTCCGCAATGGTTTGTTAGATGCGGGCTTTGAAATGAGCCAATTCAGCGTCTACATGCGGTTTTGTACCAGCCAAGCACAGGTAGACACATTGTGCAAACGCGTCGAATCAGCCCTACCCAACGGTGGTAAAGTCAATGTGCTGCAGTTCACTGATAAACAGTACGAACGCATCATTTCCTTCCACGGACAGGCTAAACAGCCTGCAAATAAAGCACCTGATCAGTTCGATTTATTCTAGTCACGCATGATTTTCTTAAACTCAAACCGCAGTAAATCCCTTTTTAATCAAGGAGTTACTGCGATCCGAGTCTAGTCGATTGGGATATGCGCTCTGACCGGAACAACCATGGCGTCTACCTTTTTGGCGGCGCGAGTCTAGTCGATTGGGATATGCGCTCTGACCGGAACTGTGACTTGGTTTGACGGATAAACCCGTCCAACCAAGTCAGAGCGCTCCGCGCTCGGTTTATCAAGAATGTGGATAACTATTCCTCTAGCCGGTGTATTTATTGTCTATTCAGCTATGCTATTTATAGCAAAAAATTCAACTCGCAAACAATTGCCCGATATCCTTGAATGCCTTGAATTCCAGCGCGTTGCCGCTGGGGTCGAGTAGGAACATGGTGGCTTGCTCGCCGACCTGGCCTTTGAAGCGGATGCCGGGTTCTATGACAAACGCTGTTTCACGCTGGCGCAGGCGCTCGGCGAGGGTGTGCCAAGCGTCCCACGCCAGCACCACGCCGAAGTGCGGCACGGGGACGCCGTGGCCGTCGACGTGGTTGTGGATGGCCTCTTTTTTGGCCGCGTTGGGCGGCGCGAGGTGGATGACCAGCTGGTGGCCGAAGAAGTTGAAATCCACCCACTGCTCGCTGCTGCGACCCTCGGCACAGCCAAACACGTCACTGTAAAAGAAGCGGGCCTCTTGCAGGTCGGTGACGGGGATGGCGAGGTGAAAGGGCTGCAGCGACATAGTGAAGATTCCTGTTTTTAACTACTGTTGGTGCTTTTTAGGCGGATTATGCAAAGTCAAGGTTTGGGCGGCTCGGTTTCTTTGTAAAACGGGGCTTTCAACGCGCCGGTTTTAAAGGCTTTGGACGCCGTTTGGTAGTAGGCGATGGCTTCGTCCATCAACTGCGGGTTGACGGCAGCGGGCGTGGTGGCCAGGGTTTTGGGGTCGACCTGGTAGCTTTCAACAACCTGTTTGGGCAACAGCACCGTCAGCATATTGCTTTTCAAGTAGCCCAGGGCCTGGTAGTTGCTGATGAAGGCGCGTTCCGCCGGCGGGCCGGGGTCAAAAAAGGAGCGACCAAAAAACTGGGCGCTGCCATTTTTGCCCAATACTTCCATGAGCGTGGGGGCGATGTCGATCTGGCTGACCAGGGGCGCGAACACCGCCGGTTTGAGCAGGCCGGGCGCGTAGAAAATCAGCGGGATGTGGTAACCCTTGACTGGCAGGCGGGTTTTGCCGGCGGCCGAGGCGCAGTGGTCGGCCACGATGACGAACAGCGTGTCTTTGAACCAGGGCTTCTTGGACGCGTCTTTGATGAATTTGCCGATCGCGTAGTCGGTGTACTTGACCGCGCCATCGCGGCCGCCGGGCGAGGGGATGTCGATGCGGCCCGCCGGGTAGGTATAGGGGCGGTGGTTGGAGGTGGTCATGACCTGGGCGAAGAAGGGCTTGCCTTGCGTCCCTTTGGCGCCTTTGTCGTCCAGCGTGCGGATGACGTGGTCAAACAAATACTCGTCGGCCACGCCCCAGACGTTCTCGAAGCCGACCTGGTCTTTCGGGATGTCGGTGCGGTCGACCACGCGGTAGTTGTTGGCCGCGTAGTAGGCGTTCATGTTGTCAAAGTAGCCAAAACCGCCGTAGAAAAAGAAGGTTGAAAACCCCTGGTATTTGAGCAGTTCGCCCATGGTGGACAGGTGGTCATGCTTGGGGCGGCGCACGATGGCCTGGCCGGGGATGGGCGGCGTGCCCAGCGAAAGGGCCTCCAGGCCGCGCACGGTACGGGTGCCGGTGGCGAACAGGCGGTCGAATTTCATGCCTTCTTTGCCGAGCTTGTCCAGCTCGGGCGTCAAGCCTTTGGTGCCGCCGTAGGAGTCCATGAACTCGGCGGACAGGCTCTCGACCGAGATCATGATGATGTTTTTCGGCCTGCTGCTGAAGGGGATAATGTTGGTGGCGGGTTCGTCGCTCAAATCGGCCTTGCGGGCATCACCCAGCGAGGTGCGTTTGACCCCCAAGGCGACCAGTGCGGTGTTGGCCTGGGCTTGCGGGATGGTGCGGTAGAACTTGTCGTAGTCCAACTCGTTGCGGCGCTGGGCGGCGGCGATGGTGAAGAGGCCGTTGCCGGACAGCTCGGCGGCGTAGGCGTTTTTGGGGCTGCCCTCATTGTTGTTGCCACTGCCATCCAGACTGAAGTTTGGCAACAGCGCCTGCTCCATCTGGTCGACATTGGCGTAGTACATCATGGCTGGTGCCAGCACCACGGCGGCCAGCATCAAACCCAGACGCTGCCAGCCGGTGACGCCCTGGCTGTCGGCGCGCAGCACGGCCGGGCGGACCGCCAGCAGCAGCACCGCAGCGACCGCGCCAATCCCCGCCAAAATTTGGCCCACAGGATAGGATTCGCGGATGTTACCGATCACTTCGGAGGTGTAGATCAGGTAATCGAGTGCGATAAAGTTGAAGCGGGTGCTGAATTCGAGCCAGAAGGTGACCTCGGCCACCGCGCCAAACAGCAGCAGCGCCACCGCAAACCACAACCAGACGTAGCGCAGCGTGCGGTGCCAGCCCTTGACGCGCCAGCTGTTGGGCAACAGCGCCTCGTACAGGCAAACGGGGGCGAGCAGCACGCTGGTCACAGCGATATCAAACCACAGCCCCTTGATGAAAATTTCAGGCCACAGCGCAGGCGACACGGCCTCGGCACCGACGGTTTGGGCGGTAAATACCGTCAAACCCAGCCGCGTGAGCGTGGCGATGAACAGGACGACCGCACCCGCAATCAACGGGAAACGAGGGAAAACGGAACGTGAGGAGCGGGAGCTGAAAATTTTGGGCATGTGTCCTTATGAAATGAACGTCAACAGTGTTTGACTCTCTTTGGTGCAATTAGTTTAATGCACGCAGATATACACTGGAAACAAGTGCGTTATCCTATCAACCCATGAATGCTGTGGCTCCTTCTTTGGTGGTGATGGGTGTGTCGGGTTGCGGCAAATCAACCCTCGCACAAGCCGTGGCGCAGGCGCTGGGCTGTCTGGCCTAGCAACCCGATTCAGCTTGCGTTTTCAGGTCCCAACCCAGCCCCCGTCTTTGCGCTGAATCACCACCGTGGCCGAGCGCGGACGGGCGGCATCAGCGCCCAGCGGCCCACCGGTCGGCCAGGTGCTGTTGTGGCTGCCACCGCCGTCGTCACTGGCTTCACCGGGGTGCTGGATGTTGACAAACACAGTTGTGCGATCGGGTGTGACCACGCAGCCGGTGATCTCGCAGCCCGCCGGGCCGGTCAAAAAGCGTTTGATGCGGCCGGTTTGCAAGTCCGCGCACAGCATGGCGTTGTTGCCCAACTTGGCGTACGGGCCTTTGCCCACGGCCTGACCGGCGATATCAGTCTGGATCCACAACAAGCCGCCGGCATCAAAGTGCAGGGCGTCAGGCGCGCCAAAAATGTCGTCATCTTCGCGCGGATAGCGGGTCTGGGCGTTGGGCTGGGTCGGATCGCCTGCCAACACAAAGTGGTCCCACTCAAAACGCGTTGCAGCAGCGTCTTTGTTGCCATCATCGCCGGTTTCACGCCAGCGGGTGATGTGGCCATAGGCGTTGCTGTTGCGCGGGTTGGCCGCATCTGCCACAGGGCGGTCTTTACCGCCGCGCTGGATGTTGTTGGTCAGCGTCACATACACCTCGCCGGTTTGCGGGTGCACCGCGATCCACTCGGGTCTGTCCATTTTGGTCGCGCCGACCGCATCGGCCGCCAGGCGGGACTTCACCAGCACTTCGGCCTGATTCGCAAAACCGTTTTCTGCCGTGAGCATGCCTTGCCCGTCTTGGCCGTGTTTGAGCGCCAGCCATTGCCCCGTGCCATTGGCGTCAAAACGCGCTGCGTACAGCGTGCCGTGGTCAAGCACGGTTGCATTGGCTGGGTAGCCGCCCGGCTGCACTTTGTCGCGGCTGACAAATTTGTAGATGTACTCAAATCGGCTGTCGTCTCCCATGTAGACCGCCACGCGGCCGTCCTGCGTCAGGGTGCAGGTGGCGCTTTCCTGCCGTTTGCGGCCCAAGGCCGTGCGTTTGATGGGTGTTGACGTCGGGTCCATCGGGTCGATTTCGACCACCCAGCCGAAGCGGTTTGCCTCGTTGGGGTGGCGGTTCATGTCGAAGCGTTCGTCAAACTTGAACCAATCCACCCATTCGCCGCCGGGTTGGGTGGCGTAACGGTCTTGCGCGGCATCGGCCTTGAAGCCTTTGTCTAACTCTTTGCTTTTTGCGCCACCAAAATAACCCTGGAAGTTCTCTTCACAGGTCAAATACGTGCCCCAGGGCGTGACACCCATGGCGCAGTTGGCCAAGGTGCCGAACACCGCATCGCCCGCCGGGTTCAGCGCGGTTTGCAGCAGTTTGTCGCCCGTAGCGGGACCGCTGATGTGGATCGGCGTGTTGCCGTGGATGCGCCGTGCGTAGCGTGAGGGCAGCACCTGCTGCCAGCCGCTGGCCGTCAACGCAACTTCAATCACCGACACCCCCATGGCGTGCTGCGATTTGCGCACCTTCTCCGCCGTCCAGACTTTCACACCATCAGTGTGCAGCAGCTGCTCGTCGGTGTACTCGTGGTTCATCACCAGCAAACCGCTACGCCCGCTCTTACCCAGCGGAAAAAAGTGCATGCCGTCGTGGTGCATGCCGGCTTGCAGGGCTTGCTCAGCGGCGCTGTTGGACGCATCGGGTAAAAACGCCGGCAGCGCACCCGCCACCCCCGTCGGGTCGCCCCATTTGTAGAGGACTTTGGCGCTGTATTCAGTGGGAACCACCAGTTTGTCTGCCGCGCTGATGGGCACGCCGGTGAAGCCGAGCAGCTTGCCACTTGCGGTGCCCGTTGTCATCTTGACATCAGGCGGCGTCGCGCACCCCTGCGTCAACAAAGCCACCACGCTGGCGGCACCGGCTTGCAGCACGGCACGGCGGCGGAGCAAACCCTCGAAAAGGTGGCTAACAGGGTTATCTGCGTCGAATTTTTCAGGCATCTCGCTCACGCCCGCTTACAAATTCGGTGCCAGCAGCCGCGACAGGTCTTTCTCCACCACGCCCCGCCGCGCCACCATGTCTTTCAGCTGGTCGTCGCCGATTTTGCCGACGTTGAAGTAGGTGGCCTCGGGGTGTGCCATGAAAAAGCCGCTGACGCTGGCCGCTGGCAGCATGGCCAAGCTCTCGGTCAGGCTCATGCCGATGTCCTGGCATTGCAGCAGCTCAAACATCTCGGCCTTGACGCTGTGGTCGGGGCAGGCCGGGTAGCCGGGCGCGGGGCGGATGCCTATGTATTTTTCGCCGATCATCTCGTCGGTGCTCAGGGTTTCGTCGGTCGCGTAGCCCCACAAATCTGTCCGCGCACGCTGGTGCAGGCACTCGGCAAAGGCCTCGGCCAGACGGTCGGCGAGCGCTTTCAGCATGATGCTGGAGTAGTCGTCCAGATCCGCCTGGAAGGCTTTTTCCTTCTTCTCCGCACCGATGCCCGCCGTCACGGCGAAGAGGCCGATGTAATCTTGTTTGGTCGCATGGGCTACAGGGTGATTGCTGTCAATTTTGACGGCGTTTTCATGGCCATTTTTGGCCATATTATCAGGGTTAGCCGGCGTATTTATTGCCTGAGATGCTATTTTATTTGTAGTAATTTTTGTTACTTTGGGCGCAATAAAATCCGCCAGACAGCGGCTGGGGCGCTGTATTTTTTCACCGTTCGGGCCGTCGATCATCTGCTTCTCGGTCTGCTGGCGCAGGCCGTACCAAGTCATCGCCACCTCGGTGCGGGTCTCGTCGGTGTAGATTTCGATGTCGTCGTCGTTCACGGTATTGGCCGGGTAAAACGCCAGCACACCATTGGCCTGCAGCCAGCGCCCTTCGATCAGGCGTTTCAGCATGCGTTTGCCGTCGGACAAGACGCGCACGGCCTCGCTGCCGACAATCTCGTCCTTTAAAATCGCGGGATACGGCCCGGCCAAGTCCCAAGTCTGGAAGAACGGGCCCCAGTCGATGTAATTCGCCAGCTCCATCAAGTCAAAGTTTTTGAAGACGCGGCGACCGATAAATTTTGGCACGGTGGGGGTGTAGTTGTCCCAGTTGATCGGCGTTTTGTTGGCGCGCGCATGGGCGATGGGCCACAGCGGAACCTGCTTTTTGTTGGCGTGCAGGGTACGCACCTTGTCGTAGTCCAAGTTCAGCTCGGCGATGTAGGCAGCCGCCTGCTCGCTGAGCAAACTCTGCGCCACGCCCACGCTGCGCGACGCATCCGGCACGTAGACCACCGGGCCTTCGTAATGCGGGGCGATTTTGACGGCGGTGTGGACGCGGCTACAGGTCGCGCCGCCAATCAAGAGCGGAATCTTCTTGATGCGGAAATAGTCGTCTTTTTGCATCTCGGCGGCGACGTATTGCATTTCTTCCAGGCTTGGCGTGATCAGGCCCGACAGCCCGACAATATCCACCCCTTCCAGCTTGGCGCGCGCCAGAATCTCGTGGCAGGGCACCATCACGCCCAAGTTGATGACCTCAAAGTTGTTGCACTGCAGCACCACGGTGACGATGTTTTTGCCAATGTCATGCACATCGCCCTTGACGGTGGCGATGATGATTTTGCCTTTGGCCTTGACGTCTTCACCGGCCTCGGCCTGCAGGCGTTTTTCTTCTTCGATGTAGGGGATCAAATGCGCCACTGCCTGCTTCATCACGCGGGCGGATTTGACCACCTGCGGCAAAAACATCTTGCCCTGGCCAAACAGGTCGCCCACCACGTTCATGCCGTCCATCAGCGGCCCTTCGATGACGTGCAGCGGTCGGCCTTTTTTGGCCAAGATGATTTGGTAGGCTTCTTCGGTGTCTTCGGTGATGAAGTCGGTGATGCCGTGCACCAGCGCGTGGCTCAGGCGGGCGTTGACACTGACCGGTGCGTCCGCCGTACCACGCCAGGCCAACTTCTGGCTGTCGTCTTTGGCTGCGCCTTTGGCGGATTCGGCGACCTCGATCAGCCGCTCACCCGCATCTAAGTGCGGCTCGCCCGACTTGTAGTTGGGCGTTCTATTCAACACCACGTCTTCGACGCGTTCCTTCAAAATCGGCTCCAGATCGTCATACACCCCCACCATGCCGGCGTTGACGATGCCCATGTCCATCCCCGCCGCGATGGCGTGGTACAAAAAGACGGTGTGGATGGCCTCGCGCACCGCGTCGTTGCCACGGAAGCTGAAGGACACGTTCGACACGCCGCCCGACACTTTCGCACCCGGCAGGTTTTGCTTGATCCAGCGGGTCGCGTTGATGAAATCGACCGCGTAGTTGTTGTGCTCTTCAATCCCGGTGGCAATGGCGAAGATGTTCGGGTCAAAAATGATGTCTTCGGGCGGGAAATCCACCGTATCGACCAGCAGACGGTAGGCCCGTTCACAAATCTCGATCTTGCGTTCGTAGGTATCGGCCTGGCCTTTTTCGTCAAACGCCATCACCACCGCTGCTGCGCCGTAGCGCCGCAAGAGCTTGGCCTGGTGCAGAAACTGCGCCTCGCCCTCTTTCATGCTGATGGAGTTGACAATGCCTTTGCCCTGCACACAGCGCAGCCCGGCCTCGATCACGCTCCATTTGGAGCTGTCGATCATCACCGGCACACGGGAGATATCGGGTTCGGACGCCATCAGGTTCAAAAACTTCACCATCGCCGCCTGGCTGTCCAGCATGGCTTCGTCCATGTTCACGTCGATGATCTGCGCGCCGTTTTCCACCTGTTGGCGGGCCACCGACAGCGCTTGCTCAAACTCGCCATTCAAAATCATGCGCGCAAAGGCTTTGGAGCCCGTGACGTTGGTGCGCTCGCCGACGTTGACGAACAGGGTTTTCTGGTCGATGAACACCGGCTCCAGCCCGGACAGGCGCATCGGCTGAACCGTGCTGTGGTCAGGCGCGTTTGAAATGGGCGTGGATTGTGTGGGATCTGACATGGCTCACCTAGGTTTACTGACCTTCATGACGTCACAAAGGAATCAAGCAGCTGGTGAGCGCCGTTGCTAAGACACGTCTCGCTCGAGTTGTGACGTGCAACCCAAGCCTGACGTCAATAGTAATGACGCTGCAACGCTCCTTGAGTTGTGTCTATTTTACGGGAAGTCGTCTGCAAGCAGCCATGGCGGCAGCGAGAATTTTTATTTTCGATCTTTTTGTATAAACTTGTTAATAACTTTTTAATAAACCACTAGTTATCCACAGATTAATCACTAAACTTGAAGTTATCCAGAAAACGATGACAGCAAAAAACCAGGCCTACCCACACCTGCAGAGGCAGGTTAAGTGACTGATGTGATTCAACTTTAAGTACTTATCCACACAAACGGGCAACCCTTACCTACTACTACTATCTTAATATAAAGACTTAGAAGAATAAGAGAACAAGGACCCACCGCCCCTGGGCTTGCTTTAGGCATCGGCGCGGTGGGTCTTGGCTTGATTTAGCTCGACTTGAGCTGACTGCTTAATTCCGGTCTTGTTTGACAGGACGCGATGGCGCAACATACACCGGCATAGGTGCGGGTGCCGGTGCTGGGGCAACCACCACTGGTGGCGCTACAACGACCACCGGAGCGGGTGCAACGTAAACCGGTGCCGGGGCCACATAGACCGGAGCCACATAGACGGGAGCCATGGCAACACGGGCAGGTGTGCGGCCAAACGGAACGACCAGGCTGATCGAGTAGTTGCAATAGTTGCCATGGCTGCCGTCTGGTCTCTTGATACGGTTCAAATCGGCTTCAGCACGGACCAACAGGGACTGGTTGATTTCGTACTGAACGCCCAGACCGTAGCGGTAGTTGAGCGAAGACACACTGGTGCTTCCAGATGGGAGGCGGACCGCGCCCGTGCTTGTGGAATTGTCTTTCACGGTGGCGTAATTTGCACCCACGCGGGCCAGTGCCGACCATTTGTCGGTCAAGGGCAGCGTACCCACCAGATCCAGGTTGACACCGTCAATTTTTCGTTCGGTGGTGTAGGTGCCGGTCGGCATGGTGTTGGCGGTGAAGCCGGACTTGCCGAGGTTGAAATATCCCGCTTCGACACCAATGTTGCGGTTGAACTGGTAACCGGCAAAAGCCTTGAAGGTGGTATCGCTCTCTGTTTTGCTGATGGTGCTGCTCATGGCGCCATTGGCCCGCAACATGTCGGCCATCTCACCGTCTTTCACCATGGAGCGTGATTGACCCACGCCGACGCCACCGTAGTAATAGCTGTCTTGCGCGAAGGCTGCGCCGGCAAACAGTGCACTGACGGCGGTCAGGCTGCAAAGACCCAGGGTTTTGATATTTTTCATGTTTATTACTTTCTTGCGGATGTTCCGCGTAGTTGGGTTGACTTGGCATTCAATCGTAAAAAAACACCATAAATGCGACTGTTCGATAGCGCACATAGGGGACGCTTTGGCAGCCAGTTGTGTAAATAAACAACACTTAACAAAATTGCGAGTCGCCATACATTTAACAGCGTTTTGAACCAGAAATACGCGGTTAAAAATTAATTTAAGGATGCAAAACCAGTAATCCAGCGCCTCCAGTCGAAAAAGCTGTGAATAATTTTCTAACAACTGGCTAGTTATCCACAGATTAGTCACTAAACTTGAAGTTATCCAGAAAACGATGACAGCAAAAAACCAGGCCTACCCACACCTGCAGAGGCAGGCTAAGTGACTGATGTGATTCAACTTTAAGTGCTTATCCACACAAAAGTGCAACCCTTATCTACTACTACTATCTTTATATAAAGATTTAGAAGAATAAGAGAACAAGAACCCGCGCCTTGGTTTGCCCCTGCGTTTGGGCAATGCTTGGGGTGGTTAGGCTTTAGTGCTGAAGTTAATTGCTACTAATTTAATAGCATCTTAGGCAATAAATACGCCGGCTAATGGCATATTTAAAGGATTTTTGTATTCAGATGACTGACATTTACGAAATGGAAAGATTGATGACGTCGCTGACCATCGCGCAGGTTTAAACAACTTCGATCGAGCTATCGATTTCGTTAAAACTGGCAAATCGCTAACCATCATGCAAGATGGCCAGCTTGGGGCAATCCTGTTTTCCTTCAAGGAAGGCTCACAACGGCTTCGCACATGTCATTCAGCGCGATTAGAGGGCTACTCAGTTGCGCGGCTAGAAAATTTCCCACAGGACGAGCTGGGGCTGTCTATGGACGACATCAACAAGCTTGTAGATGGGTTTAGGCCTTGAATTGTGTGCAACTGCTGTAGAAAGCGTTACAGACATGAATTCTAGACAGGACTTGGATTTACTATGCTTTTGATAGCTGTATAAATAATAAATACGCCGGCTAGAGGCGATTTATAGGGTTAAAATCGAGTTAAACGACTTTACGGCTTAAAAACCTTAATTTTCAATCCATCAACCGCTGAAAAATGCTTGTTGTTCGCGGTTATCAAAGGCAGTGAATAGGTCATCGCCGTGGCAGCAATCAACGCATCAGCCATATGAACACTGTGCGACAAAGCGTACTTTTCAACCAAGTTACAAGCCAGGTTGCTGATGGTTTGGGTGATAGGCAAAATGTCTGGCTGCGCGTCGTTCTCGCTCGACTTGAACGCTTTTTGCATCGCTTTAAGCTCGGTTTTGTTGCGGCAACCCTGTGCCAACTCCATGTAAGACACCGCTGAAATCACCCAATCCGGCGTGTTTTGTACGACAGCCACCGCGCTGGCGTTGCCGCGTGTGAGCCAAATCAGCACATCCGAGTCAATCAGCACACGCGTCACTTCCTCCGCTTTAACCACCGTGGCCGTTTTTACAGCGCTGGTCATTTAAAACCGAGGTGTCCGCAAGGTCCGCACATAGGCCGCAGGGTCAACCACATCGTCCCGCTGCGCCCACATACCCACAATCCCGCTCAAACGCTGCGCTTTGTTGGCTGCGTTTGCAGGGGCTTGCTGGTCTAAAAACTGGTCAACGGCTTGCCGTATTAACTCGCTTTTGGTCACCGACGAACGCCGGCACACCGCAGCCAAGCGGGTTTGCTGTGTCTGCGTGAGGTAGATTTGGGTACGGACGAGGGTTTGGGCGGGCTGCATGATGTATAAATTGTACATCGTTATTGTGCGTTAGGACAATAAATTGGTTTACAATTTGAGAGTCCTTCAGCGCACGAACGACCGAGTTCCACCTGGGATTTTTGTGGTGCCTGCGGGACTTTTTTTTCTGCACTTTCTTGAAAACTCTGGTCTGACTGGGGATTTTCACGAATAGACCATTGCAAGTGAATCGTGGCACAATAACATTGCGGCAATAGAGATTCACTATCTCAGCTATAGGAGAATGGAAATGTTATACCGACTAGGCAATCCATGTTGGAAATTATTGGAAGCGCTTGGTGCTTCAATTTACTGCAGAATTGATGTACAGTTTGACTCAGAAGCCCAAGTGTATATTGCAACAAGTCCTGACTTAAAGGGCTTGGTGGTTGAGTCTGCAACCAAAGAAGAAATGTTCCGTGAAGTACCTCAGTGCATTGAAATGCTTCTTCACGCGCAAGACAACCACAGAGTTACCACAGAACCTAGAACTGTTTGGAGTGGGGATGCTTGCCTGGCATGAATGGTTTTTATAATCCAGTGATAGCCGTGCTCACCCAGCACGGCTTTTCTTTTAGTAGGGCAGGCAAAGGGTCGCACGAACTGTGGTGCAAAGGCCGTCAATGCGTAACGGTTCCCAGAAACTGCAACTCTAGACATACTGTCAACGCAATCATGAAGCAAGCCGGAATAGCGCATAAGTTTCAGTGAGCTAAGCGGTATTCGTGAGAGCTTATTAGGTGGTGAAGCTGCATGAGTATAAATGCTATTTTTTTAATAGCTGCTTAGGCAATAAATACGCTGGCTAGAGTCAAATTTGACTGCTATTTTGCTAAATACTCCACGGATTGATGATTTTCACACCCGTATTCGCAAAATCAGCCACATTGCGCGTTGCCACGGCAAACCCGTTGGCCAAGGCTATCGCAGCAATCGCACCGTCGGCAAAACCCAAGGTGCTGCCAGCGGCCTGCGCTTTGGCGTTGATGTGCGCAAACGTGGTTGCCGCTTTCACGTCAAAAGTCAACATACGGCCTTCAAACAGCGGTAGGATTTGCACATCCAAAGCCTTTTTCAAAGCGGTTTTACGCTTACCAGTTGGCAGCAGTTCAATTCCGGCCAGCAGCTCGGCCAAGTTCACGGCGGTCAGGTAAAGCGTCTCGGGTGCCTGGGCGTTGAGCCAGTCAACCACAGCCGGGTTGGGTGCCTGCTTTAAAGGCTCCGAAACGACATTGGTATCTAGAACAATCATTCAAACACCGCCGGCTCTACAGGGCTGGCGTCGCGTTTGAAGCTGATATCAACACCCCCCACGCTCTGCCCAATAGCCATCAAAGCCGTGCCCAAACCCAGCACCGGCTTGACCGCGTTCTGCAAAATGCTCCGAATCTCCGCCTCCGTACTGCGCCCATGCTGCGCCGCCCGCAGCTTCAGCGCGCGGTGCGTTTCTTCGGGCAGGTTTCTAACGATAACGGCAGTCATAGTGCAACTCCTTGAGGGTTGTCTATGATAGCATTTTTTGTTATTGATAGCAAAAATAAGCATATTTGTCGATTTTTAGCATCTAAATTACTATTATTTTTGTAGCTAAATATGCAGTAGCGATGCTGGCTAGATACAAATTTGAGTGAATATTTATCCACTGGGTAAATATTTACCCCGATTGTATCCTTAAATATGAAGGATACTATTATCAATTGGAGGGATAGTTTTGGTAACACTTGCAGAAGCTAAGGAGGTGATAAGCCGTCCTAAACTCCTCATTCAACATATGGTTTGGAAAGAGAAGCAGAATAAGGTCAATATTGATTGGCTTGAATCTCGGATGCTTGTCCAATTTTCTGACGAGTTTGAAGTGCCAGAGCAATTATTGGTGATCTGTGGTTGGAAAAAGAGGCAGGGAAGAAGGTCTGAGATGTGGACTTTTTCTTTGCTCTATCAAAATGAAAGGATTTATGCGTTGGATTTTCATCCAGATTCTTCGCATAAAAATCATGTAGGTGTTGGTAGAGAAATGTATCTGTCACTTTTTTATGGAGCACATGAACATACATATTCAAACGAAGGATATGGATATGCGGAACCAATTTCACTTCAACCTGATAAGCCTGAAGTTATGTGGGAAATCTTTTCAACACGAGCTGGGATAGAGAAAGCAGATTTCAATCATCCTGATCAGGGTGAGCCGGAGCTACTACTATGAATTGTCAAAAACTAATCGCAAACATGGGGTTTCAATGCCGCGACCTTGGTGACGAAACTCTGCGAATTTGGTCGCCGTTTACATACGGCAATGATGGACAACATATAGGCTTGTATGTTGAGAAGACAAACTCTGGTTATCGCGTGACAGATAACTGCGAATCTCTAATGCATGCTTCATCGATGGGTATCAGCTTGACTCAAAATAAAATCAATGCCGTTAATAAATCTGTAGGATTTGAGGTGTCGATTTCTGATGGCGGCGAAATTGCTACATTTGTTGATGAGGTTGATATTGGCCGTGGTGTGGCTTCTGTATTAAATGCTGCTTTATCAGTAAGTCATTTCGAAAGTATTTGGGGACCGCGTGCAAAATCAGAATCATTTGCAAAAATTGTAGCAACAGTTCTCGAAGAATCGTTGGGTTCAATGGTTTTAAAAAATGTGACAGTCACTGGTGCAAGTGGTCATCAATTAGAGTTGCCTTTAGCAGTAAAGGCTGGCCTGACGTTAATCTATGTACAGCCAATAGCTGCGACTGATGAAGATGGCGTTGATTGGAAAAATGTTTACGCCGGTTACGGACGAATGACTGATCTTAAAAATGCGGAAATTGAGGATACTGCACGTATGATCGTGTTAGAAGATGCAGCAAACGACGATGAAATGCAAAAAGCATCAATGCTGTTATCAGCAAGTGCCTCAATAGTTCGATACTCAAACTTATCGAATTGGGCTAAAAAGAAAGCCGCATAAAGAATATCACTCAAGAGTAATATTTAAACAGATAAGCCCTCGCATGAGGGCTTTTTGCTGTGCTTGATACTTCAGAAACTCAAATATCAATATTCCCCGCCCGCAGCGCATTCGCCTCAATAAACTCGCGCCGTGGTTCGACCTCATCACCCATCAGCATGGTGAAGACGCGGTCGGCTTCGATGGCGTCGTCGATTTGGACGCGTAGGAGGCGGCGGACGGTGGGGTCCATCGTGGTTTCCCAGAGCTGGGAGGGGTTCATCTCGCCCAGACCTTTGTAACGCTGGCGGCTGGTGGTGCGCTCGGCTTCGGCCAGTAGCCACTTCATGGCGATGCGGAAGTCGTTGACCTTTTCTTCCTTCTGTCGCTCGCCTTCACCTCTCATCACCTTCGCCCCATCACCTAACAAGCCACGGAAGGTGTTGGCGGCTTCGGCCAGGGCGGCGTAGTCGGCACCGTGGACGAAGTCTTGCGTCAGAACGCTGCTTTTCACGTTGCCGTGGTGGCGGCGGCTGATGCGCAGGATGGGTTTGTCGGTGCGGACGTCAAACTCGCCGGCGACTTCGGCATGGCTGCCGATGCTGAGCAGGAAGGCTTGCAGGTCGGTGGCGGACTTTTCAGCGTCAGGGACGGTGTCCAGGTTCAACACCACGCCATCGGCGACGGCGCGCAGGGCTTCGTCGTCCATGAAATTGCGCAGGCGGGCGATGACGGCTTCGGCCAGCGCGTGTTTGCGGGCCAGCTCGTTCAGCGTGTCGCCTGTCAACGTCGTTGGGTTAGCACCTCCGGTGTAGACGGACGCGTCTTTCAGGGCGATGCGCAGCAAGAAGCCGTCCAGCGCGGGGGCGTCTTTGAGGTACAGCTCTTCTTTGCCGGATTTGACCTTGTACAGCGGCGGCTGCGCGATGTAGATGTGGCCACGTTCGACCAGTTCGGTCATCTGGCGGTAGAAGAAGGTGAGCAGCAGGGTGCGGATGTGCGCGCCGTCCACGTCGGCGTCGGTCATGATGATGATGCGGTGGTAGCGCAGCTTGGCGACGTTGAAGTCGTC
>JAYVJL010000112.1:0-25956 GCA_043769295.1 Polaromonas sp.
CTGGGCCAACGCCTACCAGCAGCACGGCCTGCCCTACTACCCCAAAGCCCTCATCGCCCCACCCTTCACCCCCGTGCCCGGCTCGCGTCTGCTGGCGCGGGATGCAGATTCGCGTCAATTGCTGCTTAAAGCGGTGATTGCGTGGTGTGAAAAAGAAAATTTGTCGTCCCTGCACCTGCTGTTTTGCAGTGATGAGGATGTTGAAACTTGCAAAGCTGAATCTCTTATGCTGCGGCACACCGTGCAATTTCACTGGACGAACTGCGCCCCCACGCTTGCCGTTTCACGTGCTGCGCTGCCCCCCGAGGGAGCTATTTTTCCTAGAGACGGCTCGTCGGAAAAATGCACGTCAAATACTGGTTACGCAGATTTCGACGACTTTCTGGCCACGATGGCGCAAGACAAACGTAAAAAAATCCGCGCAGAACGCCGCAAAGTCGCCGAAGCTGGCGTCACTTTCCGCTGGTCGCTGGGCGCAGATATCAGCGATGCAGACTGGGATTTCTTTTACCGCTGCTACGAACGCACCTACTGGGAGCACGGCAACGCCCCCTACCTGAACCGCGACTTCTTCAAACAGATGCAAACAACCATGCCCGAGAACTGGCTGCTCTTCACCGCAGAGCGCGAAGGCCAGCCAATTGCTACAAGTTTAGTAGCAGTTCAGGCAATAAATACGCCGGCTAGAGGCCAAAATGACACTATAAATGAGCAATTTGAGGCAGATTTAGGCAAAATCAGTGAAAAAATCGCCTACGGCCGCTACTGGGGCGCACTAGAGCGCGTCGATTGCCTGCATTTTGAAGCTTGCTACTACCAGCCCATCGAATGGTGCATCGACCACGGCTACCAGCGCTTTGAAGGCGGCGCGCAGGGAGAACACAAAATGGCCCGCGCTCTGCTCCCCATCAAAGCCACCAGCGCCCACTGGCTAGCCCACCCCGCCTTCGCAGAAGCCGTTCAACGCTTTCTGGACCGCGAAGGGCAAGGGATTGAGAACTATATGGAGGATTTGGGGAGGAGGAGTCCGTTGAAGCTGCTATAGCGCTGGAGATACTATTTTCGGAATTTCAACTCTTTTGGAAATAGTTAAATATCCAGTATCAAGCTGTAAGGAGAGCCCTTCAAACACAGCAAACCATGTTTTTTCACTCCAAGTTGCATTTCGTGACTGAATCATTCCAATTTGCCTATGCCGCCAATTTTTTACACCTGTAGTTTTGGGACGACCTAAACGTTTTACGACTGCATCGTATGCCTCTGTTTCAACAACAAACCCTCTTGTATTTAGAGTCATTTCTACGATGATTCCATCTTGCACAACCAAGGTAAATTCTCCAGCCCAAGCGGGCAATCTATCAAAATCCATTAAAACCTGATAGTGATCGACCATTGATCCAACTTTCCACGAAGAGCTATTGTGGTATTTGATACACACGGGTGGGTAGACAACACCTGGTCCACTCTTTGGACATTCCTCTCCTTCTAGTTTGCTACCAAGATTGAATCCCAGCAATCAAGGTACTACATCGGCAGCTACTACGTTGCCCGTCATAAATGCAAGAAGCAGAATTAACAATATTTGTCTAATTTTTTTCATTATTTTTATCTCCAATTTGCTTCAAATAAAATAGCGCCCTAGGCAAATAATACGCCGGATACAGCCAAAAATAGCACTCAAACAGGCGAATGCGTCCGAAGCCAATCCCTGAGCGCATCATTCATCCGCGTCTGCCAGCCCGCACCCGTGGCTCGAAAGGCGGCCAAAACATCGGGGCTGTAGCGTACGGCCACTTGCTCTTTGGTCGGGCGGGTATTGGGGCCGCGCGTTCTGGCTTTGCCGATGACGACGCCGCCTTGCTTGAGAACAGCGCCCTCCCAATCAGCCACGGTTGTACGTGGGCTGTCAGGGTCAATTGGGGTAGTTTTTCCAGTAGATGCGTTCTTCATGTTTATCTGCCTTTCTGATCGAAATAATGTGATCCAGCTCACCGCGAGGTGTATGGACGATGAATACGACCGCATCGCCCCACAGTCCCAGCGTCTGCAAACGCAGCTCGCCGTAAGCATCACGCCCATCTTCGCGGGTGATCGTGAACCCTGCAAAGACGGATGCACACCCGATGAAGTCAAAGCCATGGTTCCTGATATTGCTCAGGCGCTTGGCCTTATCAAAGGTGACCATGAGCAAATTGTAGATGCAATATTAGATCAGTGCAAGTAAATTGTAGATGCATTTTAATTAAATTACTGTTTTAATGTACAGTATTTTAAATCAAAATCTAGTAAAAGCAAGCAATTAATCAACCTTGCAACTCAAATAAGCACTACAAATAAAATAGCATCTCAGGCAATAAATACGCCGGCTACAGCCCCAAAAACTCTTCAAATCGGCTCCGTAGACGATTTCGCCTTATCCGGCGACCCTTCCAGCCCGGCCAGCAGGGCTTTGCTGTTGCCGGGGATGACCATGTGGAATTTGTTGTCCACAAAGGTGTAATCAAAATAGCCCATGCGGGCCAGGGGCTGGATTTTTAGGACGTCTACCAGGCCGTTGACGTCGATCACCTCATCGGCAATGTGTACCGCCACCACGCGACCAAAGACGACGTCTGCGGTGCCCATGGGCGGGACGCCGGGGAAGCGCAGGGTGTTGAGGTAGACGCATTCAAACTGGATGGGCGACAGCGCCACCCGGGCGGGTTTGACCAGCTTGGAGGGCAGCTTTTGCAGGCCAGCGCGTTCAAACTCGTCGACGCCGTGGGGCAGCTCTTCGGCGGAGATGTTGACGGCGTCGCGCAGAGCGTAGGTGGCCATGTTCCAGACGAATTCACCCGTTTGCTCGGCGTTGCGGACCGAGTCTTTGCGGTTGCCACCAGTGTCCTGGTTCGCGGAAAACATGACAATGGGCGGGTTGAAGGTGACGTTTTGGAACTGGCTGTAGGGCGCGAGGTTATGGCGACCTTGGGCATCAACCGTGGAAATCCAGCCAATCGGACGCGGCACGACGCATGATTTGAAGGGATCAAACGGCAAGCCATGCGGGGTGACGCCGGGTTCGTAATACATGGTTTGTGGCCTTTATGGTAGCTTGGTTTGTCAGCTGCGCTGTCAAAATGGGACTGAATCTGGCTAAATTTAGTTATAGTTTGTCATCAACTCAGAATACATCAGCAATAACCCGAACCAGCCGCGTCCCAGAGGCGGCGGGGAATGAGAGGTTTGACTCTAAACACAGCGTAAATGAGCAGTTTTAACGATTTTTGCGGCTTGTGTGGACGTTTTGACAGGCAAGTCACAGACAAAGCTGCTACCGTTACAGCTCATTGAAACAACGACATACATGTCACCACAAAGCGGCCTATGTTGACAACAATCTCAAGACTGAAAAATCGTATGGCATCTGCAGCTAAATCGAACCGGACCAAGAACATCAGCGAAAAACTGGACACTCCCGACGTGGATGCGCTTTACCACGCCCCGCCCACTTTTGGCTTGATTGCACTGGAAATGCGTGCTTTTTGGGAGTTTGGGGCCTTGCTTCCCGCTTGGCCGGCGCTTCGAAAAGCACCTGCGGGGGATGGCCATACCGTCATCATCTTTCCGGGTTTGAGCGCGGGTGACGCCAGCACCGCCCCGCTGCGCCGCTACCTGACGGGCTTGGGCTACGAGGTGCACGGCTGGAAGCAAGGGCTGAATTTGGGGCCACGACACGGCGTACTGGACGCGGCCCAGCAGCAGGTACAGGACGCGTATAAGATGACAGGCCGTAAAGTCAGCCTGATTGGCTGGAGTTTGGGCGGCATCTACGCCCGTGAACTGGCCAAAATGCTGCCGGACATGGTGCATTGCGTCATCACGCTGGGCACGCCATTTGCCAGCTCGCCCAAATCAACCAACGCCTGGCGGGTGTATGAATTTGCCACGGGCCGCAAAACCGAGATAGAGGCCAAAAACTACGATCTGCCTACACCGCCCAGCGTGCCTACCAGCAGTATTTATTCCAAAACCGATGGCGTGGTGGCGTGGCAGGGCAGCATCCAGGCACCGCACAAAGCCAACCCGCACACAGAAAACATCGAGATATTTGCCAGCCACATCGGCATGGGGCTTAACCCCAGCGCCTGGTGGGCGGTGGCGGACCGCTTATCGCAGTCGCACCAGAGTTGGACACCGTTTGTCGCACCCAGTCTGATGGGATTGCAGCATTTGTTGTACCCACGGCCTGTATAAAACGCCCCACTGATGAATACCTGAACGCTGCTGTTTATGTAGCTTGACTGGCCGTAATTGCGCCGTCGACAACCTCATTCTGAACAAAAAAAGAGCAACGCACGCTACCGTGAATTGCTCTTTTTTTTATAGCTGCTCAGGCAGTAAATATGCCGGCTAGTGACATATTTGGCACTTGAAAAGCGACAAATGCCGTTAAATTATGCTGTCAGGCTCTTATTGTAGTTGGCAATGCCGTCGGTGATTTCCACATGGGCAGCTTCAGGGCCTTCCCAGCCGTTGACTTTGACCCATTTGCCTTTTTCCAGATCTTTGTAGTGCTCAAAGAAGTGGGAGATGGTTTTCAGGCGCAGCTCGTTCAGGTCTTCCGGTCTTTGCCACTGGGTGTAAAGCGAGCATTTTTTATCGATGGGCACGGCCAGGACTTTGCCGTCTTCACCGGCTTCGTCGGTCATTTTCAGGATGCCGATGGCGCGGCAGGTCACCACAACGCCAGGGAACAAAGGCACAGGGGTGATGACCAGCACGTCGACCGGGTCGCCGTCACCGCTGAGGGTTTTGGGGATGTAACCGTAGTTGGTCGGGTAGTGCATGGCAGTGCTCATGAAGCGGTCAACAAAAATCGCGCCGGATTCTTTGTCCACTTCGTACTTGATCGGGTCGGCATTCATCGGGATTTCAATGATGACGTTGAACTCGTGGGGGGCGTTTTTACCCGGGGTGACTTTGTCTAAGGACATGGTTGCTTCTTAGTAGAGTTGATGAAAAGGGATCGGCAGGCTGGTCTGACAACAAGCCCCCCGAAATGTCGGTACCAAATGTTGGTAAACGTCGGTATTAACCCGCATTTTACTTTCACCAGCCTTGCTTGCCGCCAAATTGTCACATTTTCGGGTTAAAGTGACTTCGTTGGCCAATCGATATGTCCGAAATACTTATTAAATAAGGACAGCGAGGAAGCAACGCAGCGGGAGTTTGCGTTGTCTTCAAGCGATCCAGTCACATTGATGCCAACGTCTGCTCCTTTCAAGCGAATCAACGACAAGAGGAGTTAGACATGACAAGCAATTCAGCGCTGATTTTGGCGCTCGTTTGCGGGTTCATCGCCGTAGCATACGGCTTTTGGGCGCGCAGTTGGATCCTTTCCCAAGACGCAGGCAACGCACGGATGCAAGAGATTGCAGCCGCCATTCAAACCGGTGCCGCCGCCTATCTGGCACGGCAATACCGCACGATCACCATCGTCGGTGTGATCCTTGCTGTTTTGATTTTCTTCTTTTTGGACAGTTTGTCGGCCATCGGCTTTGTCATCGGCGCGGTGCTTTCGGGCGCTTGCGGCTTTATCGGCATGAACGTGTCGGTCCGCGCCAATGTGCGTACCGCGCAAGCCGCCACCAAAGGCATTGGCCCCGCGTTGGATGTGGCGTTTCGCGGTGGTGCCATCACCGGCATGCTGGTCGTGGGTCTGGGTTTGCTCGGCGTGACGGCTTTTTACTGGTTTTTAGTGGGTAACGGCAACCTGACACCCGATAAAAACCTCGCCAAACTGCTGAATCCGCTGATTGGTTTTGCCTTTGGCTCCTCGCTGATCTCCATTTTTGCGCGTTTGGGCGGCGGTATTTTCACCAAGGGTGCCGATGTGGGAGCGGATCTGGTGGGTAAAGTGGAAGCTGGCATCCCTGAAGATGACCCGCGCAACCCCGCTGTGATTGCCGACAATGTGGGCGACAACGTGGGTGATTGCGCTGGTATGGCTGCCGATTTGTTTGAAACCTATGCCGTGACGTTGATTGCGACCATGGTTTTGGGCGCTTTGCTGGTCACAGGTGCAGGTACGGCGGCGGTGGTTTACCCGCTGGCTTTGGGTGCGGTGTCGATTGTGGCGTCCATCATCGGTTGTTTCTTCGTCAAAGCCTCTCCGGGTATGAAAAACGTCATGCCTGCGTTGTACAAAGGCTTGGCAGTGGCGGGCATTTTGTCGCTGATCGCTTTTTACTTTGTTACCAACTGGTTGATCCCGGACAATGCCATCAAAGCCTCCGGCAGCCAAATGGCCTTGTTTGGCGCTTGTGCGGTGGGTCTGGTGCTGACGGCCGCCCTGGTCTGGGTGACTGAGTACTACACCGGCACACAATACGCGCCTGTAAAACACATCGCAGCTGCGTCCACCACCGGCCACGGCACCAACATCATTGCCGGTTTGGGGGTTTCCATGCGCTCGACCGCCTGGCCTGTGATTTTTGTGTGTATCGCCATCATGTCAGCTTACAAACTGGCGGGCTTGTACGGTATCGCGATTGCGGCAACCTCCATGCTCAGCATGGCGGGTATTGTGGTGGCTTTGGACGCCTACGGCCCCATCACTGACAACGCTGGCGGCATCGCTGAAATGGCCGAAATGCCAAAAAGCGTGCGTGATATCACTGACCCGCTGGACGCCGTGGGCAACACCACCAAAGCGGTGACCAAAGGTTACGCCATTGGCTCCGCCGGTTTGGCAGCGCTGGTGTTGTTTGCCGATTACACCCACAAATTGGAAGCTTACGGCAAGGCGATTAGCTTTGATTTGAGCGACCCGATGGTCATTATTGGCCTGTTCATCGGTGGCTTGATTCCCTACCTCTTTGGTGCGATGGCGATGGAGGCTGTGGGCCGTGCGGCAGGTTCAGTGGTGGTGGAAGTGCGCCGCCAGTTTGCGGATGGCGAGATCATGGCCAACAAACGCAAGCCCGATTACAGCGCTGCGGTTGACATGCTGACCTCTGCTGCTATTAAAGAGATGATGATTCCATCACTTCTGCCAGTCATTGTGCCGATTTTGGTGGGCTTGCTGCTGGGGCCAAAAGCCCTGGGCGGCTTGCTGATGGGCACGATTGTGACCGGCTTGTTTGTGGCTATTTCGATGTGTACCGGCGGCGGTGCCTGGGACAACGCCAAAAAGTACATCGAAGACGGCAACCACGGCGGCAAGGGCTCTGAAGCGCACAAAGCGGCGGTCACGGGCGATACCGTGGGCGACCCGTACAAAGACACCGCAGGTCCCGCGATCAACCCCTTGATCAAAATCATCAACATTGTGGCGCTCTTGATTGTGCCTTTGATGATGAAATTTCATGGGGGCGAAATACCAACTGCGCAGGTAGCACCTGTCGTCGCCGTGGTTGCAGCAACCGCTGCAGTGACACCGGCCGCACCGACTGTACCGGCTGTACCGGCTGTACCGGCAGCGGCATCTTCGACATCTGATGCGGCGATGGCTGCGGCGGCACAGTCTGCAGCTGATGCGGCATCGGTCAAGGTGGAAAACGGCGTCGTGAAGTTTTACTTTGCTTCTGGCAAGGCCGATGTGGCTGCTGGTGGCGCTGCGGCGTTGGCAGATGTGGTCAAAGCGGTGGCTGACGGCAAAAAAGCCGTCATCAGCGGCTACCATGATGCGTCGGGCGATCCGGCTAAAAACGTCGAATTAGCCAAACAGCGCGCCATGAACGTGCAAGCCGCCCTCAAAACGGCTGGCGTGGCCGACGATAAGGTGGAGCTCAAAAAACCAGAGCAAGCCAAGGTAGATGGCCCAGCCTCGGAAGCGCGCCGGGTGGAGGTGACGGTTCAGTAAAACGGTGGTTTCCTCCTGAATAGCCCACTTCGGTGGGCTATTTTTATGTCTTGAGTGCATTCGGCCTCATTTACCCCCTGATTCGTTAGATAATTCAGTTAGTTTGAGTTCTCTAATACCAAATACCATGCAAAAACAAAATAGTTTCACGTTTGAAGAATTACTTGCCTGTGGACGCGGCGAGTTGTTTGGCGAAGGCAATGCCCAGCTACCCCTGCCCCCTATGTTGATGTTCGACCGCATTGTCTCCATCACCGAAGACGGTGGAAAGCATGGCGCAGGTCAAATCGTGGCTGAACTCGACATCAAACCTGACTTGTGGTTCTTCAAATGCCATTTCCAGGGCGACCCGGTGATGCCGGGCTGCCTGGGTTTGGATGCCATGTGGCAATTGGTCGGCTTTTTCCTGGGTTGGAAAGGCGGCCCAGGCCACGGCCGCGCTTTGGGCGCTGGCGAGATCAAATTCACCGGTCAAGTACTGCCGGAAGGCAAAAAAGTCACCTATCGTATTGACCTTAAGCGCGTCATCATGCGCAAGTTGGTCATGGGTATTGCCGATGCCACCATGGAAATTGATGGTCGGGAGATTTACACAGCGAACGACTTGAAGGTTGGTTTGTTCACACAAACCAACAGCTTTTAATCTTGTTGACATTTCAACCGTTCAAACTACATATTTAAAGTCTTAGGATTGCACCATGCGTCGTGTCGTTGTCACCGGAATGGGTATTGTTTGCA
Organism: Polaromonas sp.; assembly: GCA_043769295.1. Taxonomy (GTDB): domain Bacteria; phylum Pseudomonadota; class Gammaproteobacteria; order Burkholderiales; family Burkholderiaceae_C; genus Aalborgiella. Next base: position 8,582 of record JAYVJL010000112.1, read on the forward strand.
GCATCGGCAACAACAAAGCCGAGGTTTTGGACAGCCTGCAACAAGGCCGCTCTGGCATCACTTTTCAGCCTGAGTACGCAGCGCAGGGCTTGCGCTCACACGTTGCGGGTTCGATCAAGAATTTAGATGTTGAAGCCCTGATCGACCGCAAATTGATGCGTTTTATGGCCAACGGCCACGCTTACGCCTGGATTGCCATGCAAGAAGCGATTGCAGATGCAGGCTTGCCCGAAGACAAGGTGTCAAATCTGCGCACAGGTTTGATTGTCGGCGCAGGCGGTGCTTCGCATGAGAGCATCTCCAACGGCATTGATACCTTGCGCGATAAGGGTGTGCGCCGCGTTGGCCCCTATATGGTGACCAAAGCGATGGCCAGCGGCGTTTCAGCCTGTTTGGCCACCGGCGCAAAAATCAAGGGCGTCAACTACAGCATCAGCTCAGCCTGCGCGACCAGCGCACACTGTATCGGTGCAGGTGCAGAACAAATTCAACTGGGCAAGCAGGACATCGTCTTTGCCGGTGGCGCTGAAGAAGAGCATTGGACACTGTCGTTCATGTTTGACGCTATGGGTGCTTTGTCCAGTAAATACAACGAGACGCCCGATAAAGCCTCACGCACTTACGACACCGAACGCGATGGCTTCGTCATCTCTGGCGGTGGCGGCATTTTGGTGCTGGAAGAATACGAACACGCCAAAGCGCGTGGGGCCAAAATCTATGCTGAACTGGTGGGCTATGGCGCTACTTCCGACGGCTACGACATGGTCGCCCCATCTGGTGAAGGTGCCATGCGTTGCATGCGCATGGCTTTGCTGGACGCCGATGGCAAAGATGTAGGCCCGGTTGATTACATCAACACCCACGGGACCAGTACCCCTGTGGGTGACGTGAAAGAGATTGAAGCGATTCGCGAAGTTTTTGGCAACCAGGCGCACGGTGCGGTGCCGCACATTGCATCGACCAAGTCCCTCACCGGCCACGCGCTGGGTGCGGCGGGCGTGAACGAAGCCATTTACACCCTGTTGATGATGGAAAACAATTTCATCGCAGCATCGGCCAATATTGACAATTTGGATGCAGCCGCTGAAGGATTGCCTATCGTGCGTCAGCGTTTGGACAACGTGAAGATTGAAACCGCTGTCTCCAACAGCTTTGGTTTTGGTGGCACCAATGCCACATTGACCTTCTCGCGCAAGGGTCTCTGACCTCATTGGCTCAAAACCGGTAAAACGCGGCAAAATCACGTCATGTCTGAATTTGCCCCTGAATCTGCTGCTAAACCTGCCACATCCAAACGGGTGATCGCACTGTACGATCAGCGCCTGTCGAATCTCACCCCTTCTGCGCTGTCATTATCAAATCTGCTGCCAGTCAAGGCGACTGGTTTGCTGGCAGACCAACGGGGTCGGCCTTTGCATGATCTGCGTATCAGTGTGACGGATCGCTGCAATTTTCGCTGCAGCTATTGCATGCCCAAAGAGGTGTTCAACAAAGACTATCCCTATCTGCCACATGCCTCGTTGCTGACGTTTGAGGAAATCACACGTTTGGCCCGTGTGTTCATGTCGCATGGCGTGCGCAAAATCAGATTGACAGGTGGAGAGCCCCTTTTACGCAAAAATATCGAAGTGTTGGTAGAACAACTCGCTGCCCTGAGAACGTCCGAGGGTGAGAAGCTGGATTTAACGCTGACGACAAACGGCTCGCTGTTAGCGAAAAAAGCAAAATCACTCAAAGCAGCAGGCTTACAACGCGTAACCGTCAGTTTGGATGGTTTGGACGATGCAGTGTTTCGCAGCATGAACGATGTGGATTTCCCTGTTGCCGACGTGCTCGCAGGGATTGAAGCCGCGCGCGAAGCCGGGCTGGGTTTGGACAAACACGGGCATTACAGCGGCCTAAAAATCAACATGGTGGTCAAACGTGGCACCAATGCAGATCAAATATTGCCTATGGCGAGGCACTTCATGGGTACGGGTATGGTGCTGCGCTTCATTGAGTTCATGGATGTGGGCGCAACCAATGGCTGGCGCATGGACGATGTGATGCCCTCGGCAGAAGTGGTCAAACTCATCAACGCCGAGCTGCCATTGGTCGCTCTTGAAGCGACGGCTGTTGGCGAAACCGCCCAGCGCTGGGGTTATGCCGATGCGGCAGGCAAGCATGACCCAGGCTTGGGTGAGATTGGCGTGATCAGCAGCGTCACACAAGCGTTTTGCGGCGGCTGCAACCGTGCGCGCTTATCGACCGAAGGCAAGTTGTATTTGTGCTTGTTTGCCAACCAGGGTTATGACTTGCGCCCCTTGTTGCGTGAATCCAGCTTGTCGGAAGCCGACCAGGAAGCCGCTATTGCCACGGCCATCGCCCACATTTGGCAAGGCCGCACGGACAGGTATTCAGAATTGCGCAGCAACATGCCCTTTGACACCTCGGCGGCAGATACTCCTCGCCGGGTTGAGATGAGCTATATCGGTGGCTAACGGTGATTAACTCAATCAATCGCGCTGAAATCACAGGCATCATCCTTGCGGGTGGGCGTGGCTCGCGCATGGGCGGGGTGGACAAGGGCTTGCAGCTGTTCAACGGTACACCGTTGATCCAGCATGCGATAGACCGTTTGCGACCGCAAGTCGGTCAACTCTTGATCAACGCCAACCGCCACTTGGCTATCTATCAAGCACTGGGCTTGCCAGTATTGGTAGACGATTTGGCTGATTTTGCCGGGCCTCTGGCCGGGTTTTTAGTGGGTCTGACACATTGCCAATCTCCCTATTTGGCGACCGTACCCTGCGATACACCCTGCTTTCCGACAGATTTAATCGACCGCTTGGCCAAGGCATTGGTCAGCGCCGATGCCGATATTGCCATGGCAAGCAGCCCGGATGCCAGCGGCGTTTTGTGCCATCAACCTGTGTTTTGTCTGCTCAAACGTGAGCTTCTGGCCAGTTTGCAGGCATTCACCAGCGACGGTGGACGTAAAATTGGTGCTTGGGCCGCGCAGCACACACTGGTTCGTGTTCCCTTCAACCTCGCCCATGACAGGCCAGATGCGTTTTACAACGCCAATACCTCGGCTGACCTGATTCAGCTTGAAGCCGGTTTGACCTGAGCACATGCAAACTTGCTTTGCTTGGGTTTGACTTATGCCAAATTGCACCACATCAATCCTATTGACATGAAAACCATCGACCAAATCGCCTCTGAGCTTGCAGGCTATGATCCCCAATCATTGCGCGCAGACAAGGTCAACGCTTTCCTTGCTGAACTGGTCAATCCGGTGACTGAAACAGAAACCGTGGCATTGTTCGATGCTATGGGTCGGGTCTTGGCTACGGACGTTATCTCCCCCATCAGCGTACCGCCGCACGACAATTCGGCGATGGATGGCTACGCTTTTGATGGCGCACAACTCAAGCAAGATGCGCCATTGCATTTGACCATCATCGGCACAGCACTGGCTGGCAAAGCTTGGCAGGGTCAAGCTGGCGCGGGTGAATGCGTCAAAATCATGACCGGCGCCATCATGCCCGATGGATTGGACACCGTGGTTGCGCAAGAACTAGCCGAACTGGATATTGAAAAATCAACCATCACCATTGCACCGGGTGTCCTGCAAACAGGTGATAACCGCCGGCTGGCTGGTGAAGATTTGATGCAAGGCCACGCCGCGCTCGGTCAAGGCGACATGATCACACCCGCTGCACTGGGTCTGCTGGCCAGTTTGGGTTTGGCGGCGGTGTGCGTGTACCGCAAATTGCGTGTGGCTTACTTCTCGACAGGTGATGAAATTTTGAGCCTTGGCGAGCCTCCGCGCGAGGGGGCTGTGTATGACAGCAACCGCTACACCGTCTTTGGCCTGCTGACGCGCCTAGGCTGTGAGGTGATCGATTTGGGGGTGGTGCGAGACGAACCTGCGCTGTTGGAAGCTACTTTTGTAGATGCCGCCAGCAAGGCCGATGCCATCATCACCAGTGGCGGCGTCAGTGTTGGCGAGGCTGATTACACCCGTGCCATGATGAAGAAGTTAGGCGCCGACTCTGGCGGTGTGGCTTTTTGGAGGATTGCGATGCGTCCGGGACGACCGATGGCTGTAGGACGAATCGGTTCCAAAAATAAGCATAAATTGACTTCTAGCCGGCGTGATATAAGCCCAGATAGCTATCAAAATGATAGTTCTATTTTATTTGGCTTGCCAGGCAACCCGGTCGCCGTCATGGTGACATTTTTGGCATTTGTCCGCCCTGCTCTGCTGCGCATGATGGGCAGCACGGCACCGCAACCTCCATTGCTCAAGGCATACAGCACCGAGGCTATTCGCAAAAAACCCGGTCGCACAGAATACCAAAGGGGCACCGTCAGCACCGCAGCAGACGGGTCGCTACGGGTTATAACCACGGGCAACCAAGGTTCGGGTGTGTTGAGCTCCATGGTGCAAGCCAATGGGCTTATCGTGCTGCATCACGATCAAGCCTCCATAGCTGTTGGTGATGCGGTTGATGTGATGATGTTCGACGGCGTTATTTAAACGCCATTTATTAGCGCCATCGGTTTTAACGCTATCGGTTTTACTTGGCGATCAGCTCAGGGACGTGATGCGGCTCTGGCGTGGATTGCTCAACCGTCGTTTTGGCACCCGGTACCGCCTTGCGTGCGAACAGGCTGTACATGGTTGGGACCACAAAAATGGTCAGCAACGTCCCGAGCGACATGCCACCCACGATGACCCAGCCGATTTGAATACGGCTCTCAGCGCCCGCACCCGTTGACAGCGCCAGCGGCAAAGCCCCCAAGACCATCGCACCTGTAGTCATTAAAATTGGACGCAAGCGTTGTGCCGACGCCTTGACCAGTGCATCAATCATGGTCATACCATCACTGCGCAGCTGGTTGGTAAATTCCACAATCAAAATACCGTGCTTGGTGATCAAGCCGACCAGGGTGATGAGACCAATTTGCGAATAGACATTAAGCGATCCGCCACTCCATTGCAAGGCAAGCAAAGCACCAATCATCGACATGGGAACGGACAGCATGATCACAAAGGGATCAATAAAACTTTCGAACTGGGCGGCCAATACCAAAAAGATAAACAGCAGCGCCAAGGCAAAAACAATCCCCAGAGATCCCTGTGAGTTTCTGAACTCGCGTGAACTGCCATTCAAATCGGTGCTGTAGCCAGGTTTGAGCACCCTTTTTGCCGTTTCATCCAGAAAGGCAAGTGCCTCACCTTGCGAATAATTAGGTGCCAGATTTGAGGTGATTGAGACGGACCTGAGTTGTCCAAAATGGTTGAGCTCGCGAGGAGCCACTGATTCACGTACTTTTACCAAAGCCGACAAAGGAATCATCGTTTCATTGCGTCCTCGAACAAATATTTTCTCAACATCATCAGGCGTATCACGCCCAGCCGCCTGGGTTTGGACGATCACATCGTATTGATCAGCATCGCGTTTGTAACGTGTCACTTGACGACCACCCAGCATGGTCTCAATAGCACGAGCGACCACCTCCACGCTGACCCCTAGGTCCGTCGCTTTAGCACGATCGACATCGATTTTCAACTCTGGTTTATTGAGTCGCAAGTCAATATCCGGCGTCAAAAACCCCGGATTTTTACCGATTTCATCCATGAACTGACGCACCACACCGTTGAGGTTTTGATAACTCTCTGATGTCACGACGACAAAATTAATCGGCCTTTCGCGAAAGCCCTGACCCAATGAAGGAGGCGTGATAGGAAAGGCAGTGACACCCGCCAAGCGCGAAAAGCTGGGCTGCATTTCACGCGCCAGCTCAAGCGTTGTCTTTTTGCGGTCTTTCCAATCCACTGCTCTGTAAAAAACATTGGCTTGCGACACCGTTGGGTTACCCGCGGTGACAAAGATGCGATCGAATTCTTTGTACTGCATGCCTGTTTTTTCCATCTCAGCCACATAACGTGAGGTGAAGTCCAGTGTTGAACCGTCGGGTGCATTCACCACAGCCAAGATAACACCACGATCCTCCAAAGGCGACAGTTCTCGCTTCATGTTCGGCAAAATCAAATAGATAGAGATGGCACATACAGCCATGACCCCCAGAACGATCCAGCGCGCATGCAAAAACGTGCGTTTGACAGCTGACGACAGCCCTGTTTTTTGATGCGTTGTGTCATACCCCGTCGTGACCAACCAGCGCAGCATACGGCTGTAGCCATTCGTCAGTGCGGTCAAACCACGTTCCATGGTCCGGTCGAACCAGTTTGGATTTGGATTGTGTTTAAGCAGCAATGAACACATCATCGGCGACAGCGTCAATGCGACAAAACCTGACACGACGACAGCCCCGGCCAATGCCAGCGCAAACTCGACAAACAAGCGCCCTGTTCGCCCAGGCGTGAATGCCAGCGGGGCATACACAGCGACCAGTGTGGCTGTCATGGTGACCACCGCAAAACCCACCTCACGCACCCCCTTGATCGCCGCTGAAAACGGGTCCAAACCCTCCTCAATATGCCGATATATATTCTCCAAAACAACAATGGCATCATCCACGACCAAACCAATGGCCAACACCAAGGCCAGCAAAGTCAGCGTGTTGATCGTAAAACCAGCCAAAGCCATCATGGCAAAAGCACCGATCAAGCTGACAGGAATGGTAATGATCGGAATAATGGACGCACGCAGTGTGCGCAGAAATACAAAAATGACCAAACCCACCAGAATGATGGCTTCAAATATGGTCTGATACACATTGCTGATCGAACGCTCGATAAACACAGAGTTGTCATTGGCAACATCAATACTCATGTCAGCGGGAAGATCTGCCTTCAACTTGGGCATCATGTCGCGCACACCTTGCGACAAAACCAGCGGATTGGCCGTTGCTTGACGGATCACCCCCACCGAGATGGCGTATTTACCATTCAAGCGGACAGAACTGCGTTCTTCAGCGGGACCTTCCTGGATACGCGCCACATCGCGCATTTTGACGGGAAACCCATTAACCGTTTTGATCACAATATCTGCAAACTGAGCGGGCTTCTCCAGACTGGTTTGCGATGTCACACTGAATTCTCGTTGCGTAGACTCGATACGACCCGCCGGAATTTCAATATTGTTACGCTTGATGGCATCTTCTGCGTCTTGTGTGGTGAGTTTGAATGCTGCCAGTTTGTCGGGGTCCAGCCAAATGCGCATCGCGTATTTGCGTTCACCAAAAATACGCACATCGGCGGCACCCGTGACCGTTTGCAGGCGTGGCTTGACGATGCGGTTGACCAGGTCATTGATCTGCAATGGATTCAAGGTATCGCTGGAAAACGCCAACCAGATGACGGGAAAGGCATCGGACTCGACCTTGGCAATCACAGGCTCGTCAATGGCTTGCGGCAATCGGTTCCGCACCCGCGCTGTACGGTCACGCACTTCGGCGGCGGCGGCATCAGCGTCCTTTTCAAGCCTGAAACGCACGCTGATTTGCGCCTGTTCTGCGCGACTGACCGACGTAATGACGTCTACAGCATCAATCCCCGCGATAGAGTCTTCAAGGGTTTTGGCAATTTGCGATTCCACCACTTCAGCCGATGCACCCGGGTAGCGCACGCTCACGGTCACTACAGGCTCATCAATTTTTGGATATTCGCGGACGGACAAGCGGGTAAAACTGACCGCACCGATCAACACAACCAACAGCGATAAAACGGTGGCTAAAACGGGGCGGCGAATGGAGGTTTCAGCAAGTTGCATTAAGCTCTCCCGGCTGTTTTACCTTCAAGGCAGGGATTAGGGCCAAGCAAAGCTCTGGCTTCGGACTTCGGGCCAGGTTTTATCGCGTCTATTTCCGGCTTGGCGCTAACAACGGCAGCTGTAGCAGGACTAGCTGCTGTCGCGCGCTCAGCCGGCCTGGCCAAGTTCATGACCTTAACTACAGTACCATCTTTTTGGATTCGCTGTTGTCCTGCCACGACCACCTCGTCACCTTCATTCAAACCTTCAAGTATTTCGACCTTGCCCGGCCGACGAATGCCAACCTTCACTTCGACACGTTGCGTGGCTTTGCTGTCTTTGTCAGTTGGTGAAGCGGCATCTACCAGTTTGATCACAAATTGCTTACCCGTTAAAGGTACGATCGCCTCCTCTGGTATGACTTTGGCTTTATCTCGCTCTCCGAAAACAGCATTCACCCGTGCAAACATGCCGGGGCGCAGTTGCCCCTGGCGATTGTCAATACAGGCGCGCACCCCCACCGAGCGGCCATTCGCATCCACCAGCGGGTCAATCGCTTGGATCATGGCCGTAAATTTACGGCCAGGCAAAGCATCCATGTCAACCTGCGCTGTTTGCCCTTTTTTGACTTTTGCCTGAAAACGCTCTGGAAGTCGGAAATCCACAAAAACGGCGGAGATGTCCTCAATATTGACAATATCGCCGCCGTCTTTGAGGTAGTCACCCACGTTGACAGTGCGGATACCGGTAATGCCATCAAAAGGCGCGGTGATCTTTAACCGGGCCGCCGTCGCTTGGGATAAGACCAACTTAGCTTGTGCGACCTCTAAATTGGCCGCACTTTCATCAACCGACCGTTTGCTGATGAAGTTCTGAGCCACCAGATCCTGGTTTCGTTTGTGATTGGCTAAGGCAATAGACAGCTCAGCCTGGCTTTGTTTCACTTGCGCAAGCTGCAACTGGTCATCAAACTGGACCAGTAATTGTCCCTTTTTAACTCTATCGCCGTCCTTGAAGTTAAGTTGGGTGATGCGCCCGCTGACCTCCGGGCGCAAAGTCACACCCTGCCGGGACTTCAAACTCCCGACGGTATGTGTGTCATCGGTCAACTTCATCACCTCCACCTTGGCCGACTCCACAGAAGGTGGACGCGCCGCCGCCGGACTGGTTCCTGAATTCGAGGTACCAGCGGCACCTTTCGTCTGCGGTGTCACGGTTGCCCCGCTGGTTTCAGCATTTAAAGCCACAGTGGCTGTCGGCGTCGGCGTCGACGTCTTGGTTTGATACCACCATGCGGCCCCCGATGCGGCAGCAATACCCAAAACAGCCACCGTTGAATAGATTACTTTTGAAGCCATAAAAAATGTCTTTGCCTCGGTCTTGATAATAATCAGTTTACTTAAGCGCCGCCAATGACCACGCATCCCCAGCAGACTTTACAGGGTCTTTACATAGCACGCAGCGCCTGCTCCACGCCTTTATTTGCTAAAGCGTCCGCGCGCTCATTCCCAGGGTCACCTGCGTGGCCTTTGACCCAGCACCATTCGATGTTGTGCCCGCTGGTCAGCAGCAAAATGTCCAACTGCTGCCATAAATCAACATTCTTGACCGGCTGCTTTGAGGCTGTTCTCCAGCCCTTGGCTTTCCAGCCAGCCAGCCACTCCGTCGCACCTTGAAGCACATACTTGCTGTCAATGTACAGCGAAACATCGCACGGCCTTTTCAGCGCCCGCAAAGCTTCAATCACCGCCGTCAACTCCATGCGGTTGTTGGTTGTGGCCAGCTCGCCGCCAAAAAGTTCTTTCTCTACATGGCCGCTTGACCGCAGCAATACGCCCCACCCCCCGGGGCCCGGGTTTCCTTTGCAGGCACCATCGGTGTAAATCACAATTTTATTCATATTTATAGTTAGAATTCATCAATAGCCGGCATAGAATGGGCTTTATTAGCTACAGAAACAGGAGCAACCACTTTAACCCGTGCCCCCTTCCAATTCGGACTTAGCATGCGCATGCCATGAACGCGTTTAACGGCAACAACCATATAGACAGCGCCAAAAATTGGCCAGTAGCGCGCGCCCGCTTTGTCCATCCAGGCAAACCGCTGCAACCATTGATCACTCCGTACGGCGGGTCGGTAACATCCAAATTGGTGGGATTCAATTTCAAAATTCAGCAACCTGAGCCAATCCTTCATACGTCTATAACCAAGAAACTCACCCGCTTCCGGCAAAAAAAGATCGCCCAAACCGCCAGATGATGGGTTCTGTGAATGTGGATCAGCGCCCGCTACGCCAGTAATTAGTCGACTCAGGCGGCGATAAAAATGCCCACGCGCTTGCTTCAAGCCCCATAAACTCACGGGGTTAAAGCCACAAACAACCAACTTCCCTTCCGGGACCAAAACACGCTGCGCCTCTCGTAAAGTGGCATGTGGGTCGGGACTGAGCTCGAGGCTGTGTGGTAAAACCAGTAAATCGAGGCTGTTTTCAAAAAATGGCAGCGCAGCAAGATCAGTCACCAAGTCCGCAACAGGCGCGATTGATTTGCTTGAAGCATCTGATGCCGCGCGCATGACCGAGTCCAGACTCTTGCCAGCCTCAGGAACAGCCAACCAACGATGGGGCATGCGGTTGGCCTGAAGGGCTTCTAGTGGTGCCAATCCCAGTTGTAGGGCATGATAGCCAAAAATATCGGCGACCACGGCATCAAACTGCTTACGCTCCCAGGCAAGCAAGTACTCACCAGGCGGGGTTTCAAGCCAACTTTGCATACTTATAATTTGATTGCTCATGAATTTAATTCCACTACCTGCCTTTGATAACAATTACTTTTGGCTTTTGCATGATGGCGCGCACGCCATTGTGATCGACCCCGGTGAGGCCGAGGTCGTCAAAGCTGCATTGGGTCGACTGCAGCTCAAACTCGATGCCATTCTAGTCACCCACCACCACGCCGACCACACCGGTGGGGTACAGGCCTTGCGACTCAGCACCGGGGCACATGTTTACGGTCCTGGGTTTGAGCTTATTCCTGAACCTGCAACGCGTGTGAACGAAGGTGAAATCATTACAGCTTTAGGGCTTTCCTTCACGGTGATGGATGTCCCCGGACACACGTCTGGGCATATTGCCTACTATTGCGACAGGGTGGTCTTGACGTCATCGAATGCCGCTGTTCAAGCATGCCCCCTGCTTTTTTGTGGCGACACCTTGTTTTCTGGCGGTTGTGGTCGTTTGTTTGAGGGCACACCCGCTCAAATGCTGCATTCCTTAGACAAGCTCAGCGCCTTGCCGGGCAACACGGTGGTTTGCTGCGCACATGAGTACACTCTCTCCAACCTCAAATTTGCACATGCAGTGGAACCTGGAAACATCGATCTGATCAATTACACCAAGCTTTGCCAAACTTTACGTGCGAACCTGCAACCAACACTGCCCAGTTCGATTGAAACCGAGCGCCGGATCAACCCTTTTTTACGCAGCAGAGAAACCAGCGTTCGCCAGTCAATTCAAGCACATGCTCCCTCTAACTCAACGCCGGATGACGTACAGGCTTTCGCCATACTGCGTGAATGGAAAAACAAGTTTTAATGAACAATATCGCCATCAAACATATCCCAACTTATTCTGTGTTGCACCAACTTTGGCGCATGTCCATCCTTTTGATAGCACTCGCACTGGGTGCTTGTGCAACGACCGATAACAAATCGGCACAGAATACCAGCAATGCGCCAAGTACAACGTCTGCAATTAACACGGGCACAGGCTTCAAACCCGCCGGAAGCCTCAACAATGCATTCACGCTCAGCTCAGATTTAGCGCTGAAGCCGATCACCTCAAGCACATCAGGTGCCAGGGACATCGCCAACCTGACGCCACCGGCAGATGTCTGGGAGCGTATTCGACGCGGCTACGGCATGCCCAATTTAGAAAGCGACATCGTGCGAGACCGCGAGCAGTGGTATTCCACCCGGTCAGACTACATTTTGCGAATGACGGAACGCTCCAGCAAATACCTGTTCCACATCGTTGAAGAGCTTGAGCGCCGCAACATGCCGACCGAACTGGCCTTGCTTCCCTTTATTGAAAGCGCATTCAATCCGCAAGCTATTTCCAGCGCAAAAGCTGCAGGCATGTGGCAATTCATGCCAGCCACTGGTAAACATTTTTCCCTTAAACAAAATGTCTTCCGCGATGACCGGCGTGACGTTTTGGCGTCCACCCGTGCTGCTCTCGATTATTTGCAAAAACTGTACGGCATGTTTGGCGACTGGCAACTGGCACTGGCGGCCTATAACTGGGGGGAAGGCAGTGTGTCGCGCGCACTGGCAAAAAACCGCGCGGCTGGCTTGGGGTTGACCTACAGCGACCTGAACATGCCCAACGAGACACGCTATTACGTGCCCAAACTGCAAGCCGTTAAAAACATCATCTCTGCACCTGCGAGTTTCAACCAGGCCCTGCCCAGCATTTTGAACCACCCGTATTTCGATTCCATCACCATCGCGCGCGATATCGATGTCCAAATGGCCGCCAAACTGGCTGAAATCAAACTGGAAGACTTCAAAGCACTGAACCCATCTGCAAGTCGCCCTGTTATTTTGGCATCGGGCACACCGCAAATTCTGCTGCCATGGGACAACGCCACGATTTTCAAGCGCAACCTGGCCAGTTTTAGTGGCGGACAGTTGGCCTCTTGGACCGCATGGACAGCCCCATCAACGATGAAGGTGTCTGCCGTGGCCAGCCGTGTTGGCATGGATGAAAGCGAGTTGCGCAGCATCAACAACATCCCACCCAGAATGCTGGTGACCGCCGGCTCCACCTTGTTGATTCCGCGTTCCGCCAAATTGCAGGAAGATGTGGCGGTGCATGTGGCAGACAATGCACATATGGCTTTGGCGCCCGAGATTGTATTGACGCGCACCGTTGTCAAAGCCAAAAAGCAAGACTCTGTCGCACTGCTGGCACGTCGCTACAACGTCAGCGCCGTCGATGTTGCGCAGTGGAACAAAATCAATGCTGGCGCTACTTTGAGCAACAAACAAAGCGTCGTACTGTTTTTACCAACCAGAGCAAGAGTGGCTGGTAAGGCGCACAGTCGCAGCAACCGCAGTGCTGCAGCGCATTCACAATCAAAACCTTCGAAGGTTGCAATGAAAGCAACCGTACGAAAAGTCAAAAAACATTAACCAGCATAAGAAAAATACGCAAAGCCAGACCCATCAACTGGCATAATTCCAAGCCCTCACTGAAGCCGAATTTGTTTTTGTCCGCTTGACGAACACATTGGTGAACGTCTTTGCAAGTTCAATTTTTTCTGACTTCACGCTGGGTTCAAAATTGGATAGCGCACGCACAGCGGTTTTGGCTTCGCCATCTGAAATCAAACCATTCAATGAAATTGATTCGCGAATATTGTTGAAACTTGCCAAGTACAGGCCACGGTCGCCAAGCAAATAAGATTCAGGCACAACTTTCATCAAGTCTCTGGCACCAGCAGTTTGCAGCCACAGCAGCGCACGTACCATCGCATTGGTCAAACCTTGTGCTGCTGATTTGTTTTTTTGCAAAAACTCAGGTGCCGCATACAAACAGGCGGCGGGCATCAACCCACCAAACAGTGCTTCAGTGCCTCTGAGCGTGCGTGCATCCGAGACGATTTTGACATCACCTTTTTGCTCGAGCATGGTCATCACCGGCTCCAAATTGCATACGGCATCAATCTGCCCTGATCGAATGGCAGCCAAGGCACCAGCGGCCGTGCCGACGCCGATAAAACTCACCTCGCTGGGCAGCAAGCCCGCACGCTGCATCAGCAAACTGGCCATCATGTTGGATGCTGTGCCGGGTGCAATGATGCCAATCTTTTTACCTTTGAGATCAATCATCTCCTTGTAATGCGGCACATTTTTAAGCGACACGCCCATGGCCATTTGCGGCGCACGCCCCAAAGCCACGAACGACTGGACCAGCTGGTTTTTACTGTGCAAGGTGATCACGTGGTCAAACGAGCCACAAACCGTGTCCACCGCACCCGAGGCCAGGGCTTGCTGGGTTCTCAAGGCGCTTTGAAATTCAAGAATCTCCAGCTCTAGACCCTCTTGCTCAAAGTAACCCAGTTGTTCGGCAATGGTCAAAGGAAGATAGTAAAAACTGGCCTTCCCGCTCACCGCCAGCGTGACTTTGATTTTTTCAGCACGCGGGTCGGCACCAGCCGAGCTTGTTATCGCCGATGCTGGTGATGCACAAGCCCAACCCGTTGCCATCAATGCGTAAAGGCCAAACAAACGACGATTTAGCAACCCATGTGCCATGACTGCACTGACTCCTGTTTTTCTTTTTCTCAATGCAGGAGAGAATACAGAAGCAGTGCCATGTGCGCATCGGGAACATCCCCGAGCGGGTTTGTACTAGCGTAAATAATACCTACAGCGTCAGCGGCGATCTGCCAGTGCGTGCGCAATAGTACCTAAGTCAACATATTCCAATTCGCTGCCAATCGGTACCCCCCGCGCCAAGCGGGTGACCAGGATGCCACGCGCCTTCAGCCCCTCGCTGATGACATGCGCTGTTGTTTCACCCTCAGCAGTGAAGTTGGTAGCCAAAATCACCTCTGTTACAACACTTTCGGCACTTTTGACGCTTTCTGTGACCGTCAGCCCTGCTGCATCGTCAGCCACCATGCGGGGCGCAACACGTTGAAACAACTTTTCCAGGCCAATGTCCTTGGGCCCAATGCCATCCAGAGGGCTAAGCTTGCCCATCAACACAAAATACAAGCCCTTATAAGCACCCGTGCGTTCCAGCGCCTGCTGATCCGCAGGTGTTTCAACCACGCACAGCCTGCTTTGATCGCGCTCTATGTCTTGGCAGGTGGCACAAACCTCGGTTTGCGTGAAGGTATTGCACATGCGGCAATGCAGCACGTCCGTCACTGCATGGTTCAGCGCCTGCGCCATCTGCAGCGCCCCAGCACGGTCATGCTGCAAAAGGTGAAACGCCATCCGCGTCGCTGACTTCAAGCCCACGCCGGGCAGACGTCGAAGGGCCTGGATCAGCGCGTCTAAGGCGTTACCGTTGGAGTGGGACATCTTGATCTACAAACATAGAGCCTTTTCTATTTCAGCGGGAGACGAGACATTTTGCTGCAGACAGTGCTCTAGCACGGCAAAGAAAAACAACGACGTATCGCGTTGAAATAGGAAGGGCTAAAAAGGAAACTTCATGCCACCCGGTAGACTAGGCATGCCTTTGGACACGCTACCCATCTTGGTCTGGCTGGCTTCTTCGATCTTGCGTACGCCGTCGTTGAAAGCAGCGGCTACCAGGTCTTCCAGCATGTCTTTGTCGTCCGCCAGCAAGCTCGGATCGATGGCGACGCGTTTGACGATGTGTTTGCCAGACATGGTGACTTTGACCAGTCCCGAGCCAGAAACGCCTTCAACTTCCGCGTTGGCCAGCTCTTCTTGCGCCTTTTTCATGTTTTCCTGCATCGCAGTGGCTTGCTTCATGAGTCCGGCGAGTTGTCCTTTGTTGAACATTTGATTTCCTTTAATTGAATGGTTTAAACATAGGGAATAGGTATAAAAAGTCCATCAGGCACTGATTTTGATACTGCCTGGAACAACTTTTGCGCCAAAATCGCGCACCATTTGCTGCACGTAAGCGTCTTGATCGATGATATCTTGTGCCATACGCTGCTTTTCTGCAGTTGCAGCGGTCATGCGCTTGGCGGGGGTATCGCTGGCGGGGCCGATTTCAACGCTTAAACGCACGTTGTGACCCACGCTTTCGAGCGCCAGCTGCAATTTGTCGCGATTGCCGCCCTGGTTGAGCGACTCGCGCTCAATCCGCAGCAACCAGTCCTGAGCATTTTCACCATCATCTGCATGCCCCGAGCGGGCCACGAGTTGCGACTGCAACGCCAACTCGCGTACCAAGGCGGTGATGGCGTCACTGGTCAGCAGGCGTTGGACGATGGCAAACCAGTGATCGCCCTCTGACGTAGGCACCAGCTCAGCGGGAGCCAGGGCGGAGTTGACCGTAGCACGTTCGGTACGCTGCTCGGTGCGTTCACTTGGTACAGATTGAACACGAACCGGAACTGCTACATATTTAGGAGCTTCTGAGGCAATAGATACGCCGGCTACAGTCAAATTTGACTCATTTTTAACCGTGATTTCGTTTTCAGCAGTTCGATTGGGTGTCATTTCAGCCACTACCGCCGGTGTCATCACGGGTGGTTGTAATGGCGCTGGTGCTGCTGGTCGGACCGCCGATGGGACCACTTGCGGTCCGATTTGCGGTGAAACTAGTTGAGCCGCAGGTGCAACAACCGGCTTGATCGCTGAATCAGGTACCGAATTCAGTGTTTTTTTTTCACCTGTTGGCTTAAAAGCCAGCAATCGCAGCAAGACCATGGTCAAGGCGGCGTATTCGTCAGGTGCCAAACCCAGCTCGGCGCGGCCATGCAGGCACAGGCTGTAGAGCAGCTGCGTCTCGTCGGGCGGCAAGACAGCGGCCAAACGCGCGGTTTCGACCACCTCGGCATCGCTCTCATCCATCGGCATGGACGGTACCGCCTGCCGCACCGCCATACGCTGCAGCACCGCGCTCATCTCTTCCAGCGTCGAAGCGGCAGACAAGCCGTTCAAACGCAGGGTTTCAGACGTTTCGACCACGGCTTTACCGTCGCCCAGCGCCAGCGCTTCAATCAGGCGGAAGACATAGCTGCGATCCACACTGCCCAGCATTTGGCGTACAGAAGCTTCTTCCAGCCGGCCATCTGCGCCTGAACCGCTGAAAGCGATGGCTTGGTCAGTAAGCGACAGCGCATCGCGCATCGACCCCCTGGCCCCGCGTGACAGCAGACGCAGCGCTTGGGTATCGGCACTCAGCCCCTCGGCTTGCAGGACTTTTTGCAAGTGCTCCAGCACCGTCTCGGGTGCCATGGGCCGCAGATTGAACTGCAAACAGCGCGATAGCACCGTGACCGGTACTTTTTGCGGGTCGGTCGTCGCCAACACGAATTTAAGGTACTCCGGTGGCTCTTCCAGCGTCTTCAACATCGCGTTGAAGGCGGTGTTGGTCAGCATGTGCACCTCGTCGATCATGAAGACCTTGAAGCGCCCTTGCACCGGCTTGTAGACCGCCTGCTCCAACAACGCCTGGACCTCGTCCACGCCCCGGTTAGACGCCGCATCCAGCTCGGTATAGTCCACAAACCGACCGCTATCAATATCCGTGCAAGCTTGGCAGACACCGCAAGGCGTCGCGGTGATGCCGCCCTGCCCGTCAGCGCCTTGGCAATTGAGCGATTTGGCCAAAATCCGCGAAATCGTCGTCTTCCCCACCCCCCGCGTACCCGTGAACATGTAGGCATGGTGCAGCCGCTGCGTGGTCAGCGCGTTTGTCAAAGCCTGCACCACATGCTCCTGCCCCACCAGCTCGGTGAAGTTTTTAGGACGGTATTTGCGGGCTAGGACAAGATAAGACATGTCAGGATTCTACGGGTTTGCAGGAGCCGCCCGCCAGGCCGGTTGATGATGCATTTCGATTACAATCACACCCGACGGGCCTTCCCACATGGTGAAGCGGCCAACCGGGTCAGGTGGGGAACCAAGCAGCCCTAACTGTGGAGCCAGTGCTGGGGTCAAGGCTCGTCA
>JAYVJL010000113.1:0-3975 GCA_043769295.1 Polaromonas sp.
AATACGCTGTTGAGCTCATGTACATCGGCTGCATGTCGTACTTGCCAAGAGCCGTTTTGTAGCTGTCCATTTCCATCGCCTGCTTGAAGCCGTCATGCAAGCGCTTGACAACCGCTGGCGGTGTGTCGCGCGGGGCGGCAATCCCAAATGGCGAGTTTTGCACCAGGTCCAGGCCCAGTTCTTTAAGTGTGGGCGCATCGGGGAACTTGGCCAGCCGCTCTGCGCCCCAGGTATTCAAGACCCGCAGCTTGCCCGCTTCAACCTGCGGGGCAAAGCCGGTTGAATCAGCTGCCGCCATGATGTTGCCGCCCAAAATGGACTGCATCAAATCGGCGCTGCCTTTGTACGGCACATGCAGCAGCTCCAGACCCAGCTTTTGGGCGATCAGCTCCATCGTCAGGTGCGGGCTGGTCATGGTGCCGGTGGAGCCATAGCTCAGCTTGCCCGGGTTGGCCTTGGCCCAGCCGACAAAGTGCGTCCAGGTTTTGAGCGGTGAATCGATCGGGACAACCAGCCCAAATGCGTAGCCCGTGACATTCAGCACGTAAGACAAATCCTTGATCGGATCCCATGTCATTTTGGTGGTGTACGGCAGGCGGAACACGCCCAGTGGAATTTGCGCCAGCGTGTAGCCGTCAGCCGCAGAGGTTTGCAATTGTTGTGCAGGCAACGTACCGCCTGCGCCCGGTTTGTTTTCAACAATCACGGCCTGCCCTAAAACTTTTGAGGCGTTGTCGGCCAGCACCCGCATGGTCACATCGGTTGGCCCGCCTGCAGGGAAGGCAATCACCAGCTTGATGGGCTTGTTGGGAAAGGTCTGTGCGCTGGCCAGGGTTGGCAAAGCAAGTGCGGCGGCGGATTGAAGCAAATGACGGCGTTGCATAAAAAACTCCATATGAAAAAAACAGCTTCAATCATGCCCCAGTGACGCTGGTTTGGCATTAGGGCTTTAGCCTATTCAACCTTTTTTACAAGTAATATCTGGCCATGAACTTACCCTCAAAATTCTGGGCTGATTTAACGTCGCGCCATTTCTCGCAACTTGCAGCAAGTGACGTCATAAACCAAACCGTCGCCGTCCTGCCCGTCGCCGCGATTGAGCAGCACGGCCCACACCTGCCAGTCAGTGTGGACACAACGCTGGTTAACGGCGTGATTGAAGCTGCGCTGCAGCATCTGCCTGCCGACCTGCCAGTACTCTTCATGCCCACCCAGCAAGTGGGTAAAAGCAATGAGCACATCCGCTACCCCGGCACGCTGACGTTAAGCGCGCAAATGCTGATTAGCGTGTGGATGGAACTCGGCGCATGTGTGGCACGTGCTGGCATTAAAAAATTGGTGCTGTTCAACAGCCATGGCGGCCAGGTCAGTGTGATGGACATCGTGGCGCGCGACCTGCGCACAGCGCATGATTTGATGGTGTTTTCAAGCAACTGGTACACCCTGCCGCTGGGTGACGAGGTGATGAATTTGTTCACGCCAGAGGAGCACCGTTTTGGCATTCATGCGGGTGATATGGAAACATCCATGATGCTGGCCTTACGGGAAAAGTATGTGGACATGGCGCACGCGCAGCACTTTCATACCCAGGCTGAAGAGCGTGCCAAAAAGTATCCGATTTTGGGCAATGGAATGTCAGCCAAGTTAGGCTGGCAAATGCAAGATTACAACCCGTATGGCGCGGCAGGTGATGCCAGCATTGCCACGTCGGCCAAAGGCCACGCCGTCATTAATGCCGCAGGGCTACAGTTGGCTCGACTGTTGCAAGAGGTCAGCAGCTTGCCTTTGTCTACAATTTCTTCCGATATCAGACATTAGCCCAACAAATATATGCGCGATCTACTTCTATATTTATAGCGACATCGGCCTTTAGATTCGTTCCAGCACGCTCCGCAATGCATTCCCAGTATGCGTGCCCAGATTCACCACAGTCTCTGGCGGCGCAGCGGCCACTACGTTGCCACCCGCGTTACCACCATCGGGCCCCAGGTCAATGACCCAATCTGCTTCGGCAATCACGTCCAGGTCATGCTCAATTACCACGACGCTGTGACCGCCGTTGACCAGGCGGTGCAGCACATGGATCAGTTTTTCTACATCGGCCATGTGCAGGCCGACGGTTGGTTCGTCCAGCACGTAAAGCGTGTGCGGGGCTTTTTGGCCTCGCCGCGTGATGTCGTCGCGCACTTTGGAAAGTTCAGTCACCAGTTTGATGCGCTGCGCCTCACCACCGCTCAACGTGGGTGACGGCTGGCCGATGGTGAGGTAGCCCAAGCCGACGTCTTTGAGGAGTTGCAGCGGGTGGCCAATGCTGGGCATGGATTTGAAAAATTCCACAGCCTCATCGACCTCCATCTTCAGCACATCCCCAATGCTTTTGCCGCGCCAGGTCACCGCCAGTGTTTCGGGGTTAAAGCGTACGCCGTGGCAGGTTTCGCATAGCACTTTGACGTCTGGCAAAAAGCTCATGCCGATGGTGCGCACGCCTGCACCTTCACACGTTGGGCAGCGGCCCTCACCGGTGTTGAAGCTGAAGCGCCCGGCCTGGTAGCCCCTTGCTCGCGCCTCTAACGTGTCGGCAAACAATTTGCGAATGGTGTCCCAAAAGCCGATGTAGGTCGCCGGACAGGATCGCGGGGTCTTGCCGATGGGGGTTTGGTCAACTTCCAGCACGCGGTCAACCACGCGGTAGCCTGCAATGCTTTCGCAACCGACCCACGCCGGGTGCTTGCCCACATCGTCCAGGTCGCGGCCGGCTTTGGTGGAACGCTGCATGACGGCGGCGTGTACGTTGGTCAGCAGTACGTCGCGCGCCAGGGTTGATTTGCCGGAGCCTGAGACGCCTGTGACGGCTACCAGACGGTAGAGCGGTACGGCAATCGTCACGTCTTTCAGGTTGTGCAAATTGGCTTGGGTCACGGTTAGCCAGGACGTGTGTTTACTGGCTGCTTGCGGGGCTGCGTTGTGTAGGGCGCTGGCGGATGCAGCGTTGGCTATCAGGGCGGCGGCTTTTAGTTTTGCTTGTTTTGCTTTGCTGATTTTTAATTCGGGGATGCCCCCACCCCCGCCCTCCCCCGGAAGGGGCGGGAGTGAAGTCCCTGGATTACTCCCTCCCGCGCCAAGGGAGGGTTGGGGTGGGGGGAACGCCGTTTCGCGCCGTGGATGCAGCGGATGAATCAGCGGATTCGCCAGATAGCGGCCTGTGAGTGATTCCGGCACAGCCGACAACTCAGCCGCACTGCCCTGCGCCACCAGCTGCCCGCCGCGCTTGCCTGCGCCCGGCCCAATGTCAATGATGTTGTCGGCGCGGCGAATGGTGTCTTCGTCATGCTCGACCACCACCAGCGTGTTGCCGCGCTCGCTGAGTTTGCCAAGCGCACTGAGCAAAATCTTGTTATCACGCGGGTGCAGGCCGATTGTGGGTTCGTCCAGCACATAGCAAACGCCTTGCAGATTGCTGCCGAGCTGCGCCGCGAGGCGAATGCGCTGGGCCTCGCCACCCGACAGCGTGGGCGCGCCGCGGTCTAGCGTGAGGTAGCCGAGGCCTACGTCTTCCAAAAATTCAAGGCGTGATTTGATCTCAGGGATCAGGTCGCGTGCAATGCCGCTTTCACGTCCCACCAGCGCAAGCTTTTCAACCCAGGCGCGCACGTCGGTGACAGATAGCCGTGCAATATCCGATATTCCAACGCCAGCAAATTTGACCGCGCGAGCCTGTTTGTTCAAACGTGTGCCAGAGCATCCGGGGCAGGCGGTGTCCACCACATCTTCAACTTCAGGCTCGGCAAAGCTTTGTTCGCGGCCTTTGTTGTCGTCGTCGCGTACCGAGTCGTCAAACACCTTGCGCTGCTCCTTGGTGAGCTTGACGCCTGTGCCCACGCAATCCGGGCACCAGCCGTGTTTGCTGTTGTAGCTGAAAAGACGCGGATCCAGTTCAGGATAAGACGTGCTGCACACTGGGCAAGCGCGCTTGGT
>JAYVJL010000114.1:0-2677 GCA_043769295.1 Polaromonas sp.
TGACTTGTCGCGCACATAGTGGTACAGCGCTGGTTTGGACATGCCGCAGGCGGTGGCGACCTCGTTCATGGAGGTGCCGACAAAGCCCTGGCGCGCAAACAGCTCGGCCGCCTGACTCAGAATCGTCTCGCGTTGGGCGTCGTAACCGGGGGCGCGTCCTCTGGCCATGTGTGTAGTTGCGGGTGTTGTTTAGCGTTCGTCGAAAGAAATCACCACGCGCTCGGTGAGCGGATGGGCTTGGCAGGTTAGCACAAAACCGGCGGCGACCTCGTGCGGCTCCAGCGCAAAGTTGCGGTCCATGCGCACCTTACCTTCGATCAGCTTGGCGCGGCAGGTGCAGCAGACGCCGGATTTGCAGGAATACGGCACTTCCAGCCCAGCCGCCGCCGCCGCGTCCAGCACGTTGCCGTGCTCGGTGCGGAATTCGATCTCGCGGCTCAGCCCGTCGCGGATGATCTGGATGATGGCTTGCGGGGCATCACCGGCTTGTGCTGTTGGTTTGGCCTTGGTCCCCGCCGCATCCACGGGCACACCAAAGCGCTCGATGTGGATGTGCTCCGCTGGCATACCCGCCGCGAGCAGCGCTGCATCCGCCTCGTCATTGAAGCCATGCGGGCCGCAGACAAACACGTGGTCCAGTTGCTGTGGCTGCATCAACACGTTCAAAAATTCGCCCAGTTTGACTTGCGTCAACCGCCCGCTGTAGAGCGGCGAATCCATGTGTTCTTGCGAGAAGACGGTGTGCAGCGTCAAGCGCGTCAAATAGCGGTTTTTCAGGTCTTCCAGCTCTTCCTTGAACATGGTCGAGCTTTGGCGGCGGTTGCCGTAGATAAGGGTGAAGCGGGACAATGGCTCGCGCGCCAGCACGGTTTTCATGATCGCCAAAATCGGCGTGATGCCGCTGCCGCCCGCAATGCCCAGGTAATTGCGCGCTTGTGTGGCGTCAATCGGGACAAAAAAGCGGCCTTCGGGGGGTAAAACATCGATCTGCGCGCCCAGCTTCAAGTCCTGGTTGATCCAGCTCGACATCAAACCACCAGAGACGTGGCGTACGCCAATGCGCAGGTCGCCATCGTCCACGCCCGAGCAGATCGAGTACGAGCGGCGCTCCTCTTTGCCGTTGAGCTGGGTGCGCAGGGTCAGGTGCTGGCCTTGGGTAAATTTAAAGTCATTCTTTAGTGCGCTGGGCACGTCAAACGACACGATGACAGCTTCATCGGTGTCCGGCGTGATGCTTTTGACGCGCAGGGCGTGGAAATGGGTGCTCATAAATGTGGATTGCTTTTCAAAATGGGGGCGAAACGTCTATCTATAAAGCGTCGTAAGGGCGGCTTTAAAACGGTTTGAAATGCTCAAACGGCTCTTGGCAGGCCAGGCAGCGGTACAAAGCCTTGCACGCGGTGGAACCAAAAGCCGACAAACGCTCGGTGTGGTTGCTGCCACAGCGCGGGCAGTCCAGCGCGGGGGCGGCCTGATTTGATGCGCGACCTTGCGGCATGTAGCGCAGGACGATGTCTTGGCCACTCATCACAGGCCCAGGTGGCGCAATGCCGTAGCGGCGCAACTTGTCGCGGCCTTCAGCGCTGATCCAATCACTGGTCCAGGCGGGGGCATGCACTGTGGTTAAATTGATAGGGCTAAATCCGGCTTTAGCCAGCGCATTTTTTGTCTCGGTAGCTATCAGTTCAGTAGCAGGGCAGCCTGAATAAGTGGGCGTTAAAACCACATTCACACCGCGCTCACCTTGCATATGCACGTCCCGCACGATGCCCAGATCGCAGATCGACACCACCGGCACCTCGGGGTCGAGCACGGTGTGCAAGACCTCCCACGCGAAAGCAACAGTCAATTCAGCATTTGATTCGGTGCTTGGATTTACCACACACCACCCGGAAAGCTGCGTTGTAAATGCTGCATGTCGGCCAGCAAAAAGCCCATGTGTTCGCTGTGGCGGCCGGTTTTGCCGGTGCTGACAAAGGCCGTTGCCTTGGGGGCTTGCAGCGTCGCGGCGGTCAGCACCGCGTTCACATCAGCCAGCCAGTCGGCTTTGACATCGCCAAAGCGCGGTCCCAGCCCGGTGTCGTGCGCGGCATCGTCGATCGAATCACTGCTCAGCATTTCGGTGGTGTAGGGCCAAAGCTGGTTCAGCGCGTCTTGCATGCGGCGGTGTGACTCGTCCGTGCCGTCACCCAAGCGCACCACCCAGTCGCCCGCGTGTTGCTGGTGGTAGCGTACCTCTTTCAGCGCTTTGCCAGCCACAGCGGCCAGTTCGGCGTCGTTGGACAGTTGTAAACGCTGCCAGATCGGTTTCAGAAGGCTCGCCACCGCAAACACGCGCAGGATGCTGAAGGCGAAGTCGTTGGTCAATCCCTTGCGGATGCCGTTCGGCAATTCGACCAAGGTGAGGTTCACATAATCGCGCTCATCGCGCAAAAAGGCGAGCTGGTCTTCGGTGTAGCTATCGGGGCCGCTGAGTTGCCCCGCCAGCGCGTACAGCAGGCGTGATTGACCGACCAGATCGAGCGCGATGTTGGTCAGCGCAATGTCTTCTTCCAGCGCAGGCGCGTGGCCGCACCATTCGCCCAGGCGTTGCGCGAGGATCAGACAGGTGTCGGCCAGGCGCAGAACATAGCGGAGTTTGGGGTCGGCAGAGATAGAAATCGAGGCTTGCATGATT
>JAYVJL010000115.1:0-3149 GCA_043769295.1 Polaromonas sp.
GTCGTACACCGCGAACCAGGCCAACGGCCCTTCAGCCGCGTGAGCGACCAGCGCGGCATCAAAGGCCGGAGCCGCCTCATAACGCAGATAGCCAACACACCAGAAACCTTGCGCTGCGGCCGCCTGGACCGCCTCCAGCACCGGCCGCACCTGCGCCAGTTCGTGCGCCACCAGTGTCTGGCGGGCTGTACCGAAAGCGCAGCGCAAACGCGGTCCGGCGGGGTTGTTCGGGTCGCTGAAGTCGATGCGTGCCGAGAATGCCTGCATCAAGCCGCGCCGATGTGCGGCACCAGCCCGGCCGTTGGCTGGCCGTTACGCAATGCAGCCGTAAACGCCAGCATGCGGTCAATCGGCAGGCGGGCGCGCAGACCCAGGGCAGGGTCAACCAGCACCTCATTCGCGCCGGTTTCCAACACGCGCGCCAGGCCAGCCAGCCCATTCATGGCCATCCACGGGCAGTGTGCGCAGCTTTTGCAGCTGGCGCTGTTGCCGGCCGTCGGAGCTTCAATAAACACCTTGCCCGGGTTCAGCTTGCGCAGTTTGTGCATCATGCCGTTGTCGGTGGCAATGATGAATTCGCGTGCATTCATCTCGCGCGCGGCGCGCAAAATGGCCGACGTAGAACCGACCGCATCGGCCAGCGCAATGACGTCGGCTGGCGACTCGGGATGAACCAGCACCTTGGCCAGTGGGTGCACTTTTTTGAGCGCCTCAAGCTCGAAAGCCTTGAACTCGTCATGCACGATGCAGGCGCCATTCCACATCAGCATGTCAGCGCCGGTTTCACGCTGGATGTAGCTGCCCAGATGCTTGTCCGGCGCCCACAGAATCTTCTGTCCTTTTTCTTTCAAGGCGCGCACGATATCAACCGCGCAGCTCGACGTGACCAGCCAATCTGCACGCGCTTTCACGGCGGCACTGGTGTTGGCATAGACCACCACGGTTCGGTCGGGATGGGCATCGCAGAACGCAGAAAAAGCGACAGCCGGGCAACCCAAATCGAGCGAGCAGGTCGCATCCAGATCAGGCATCAGCACGCGCTTTTCGGGTGACAGGATTTTGGCCGTCTCGCCCATGAAACGCACACCCGAAACCACCAGCGTCTGCGCTGCATGGTCACGGCCAAAGCGCGCCATCTCCAGCGAATCACTGACGAGGCCGCCGGTTTCCTCGGCCAGGTCCTGAAGGTCGGGGTGTACGTAGTAGTGCGACACCATGACGGCATTGCGCTCTTTCAGCAGGTGGCGGATTTTGTCCTTGAGTTCGGCCCGCTCCTGCGGTTCAGGTTCTTGGGGCACCCGCGCCCAGGCGTGCTGGGTTTTGCACGCCGGCTGCTCGTATTCAACATCAATCAATGTGCTCATAACCCGTTCCTACAGCGTCTCAAACCGCATCGAAAAATCGATCGCCTTGACGTCCTTGGTGAGGCCTCCGATGGAGATGCGGTCCACGCCGGTTTCTGCAAGGGCGCGCAAGCCTTCCAGCGTGACACCGCCCGAGATTTCCAGAATCGCCCGGCCAGCGTTGAGTTTCACCGCCTCGCGCAGCGTGGGCAAGTCCATGTTGTCGAGCAGCACCATGCGCGCACCCGCTTCAAGTGCCTCGGCAAGCTGGGTCAGGGTTTCCACCTCGATCTCGACAAAATCAGCCTCGGTGGCCACAGCCGCTGCGCGTGCCAACACCTGGGCAATTCCCCCGGCGGCGGCGATATGGTTTTCCTTGATCAGCACCGCGTCATACAGGCCAATCCGGTGGTTGGTGCCGCCGCCTATGCGCACCGCGTACTTTTGCGCCAGGCGCAGACCAGGAAGCGTTTTGCGGGTGTCCACAATCTGCGCCCCGGTGCCTTTGACGGCTTCAACATAACGCGACGTTTTGGTGGCTACGGCGCTGAGGAGCTGCAAAAAATTAAGCGCGGTGCGTTCTGCCGTCAGCAAGGCTTGCGCCCGACCTTCCAGCTCCAATACCACCTGGCCTGCGGCACAGCACCCACCATCGCGAACATGCCACGTCAAACGGACCTGGGGGTCAAGCTGCGCCACGGTGGCTACTACCCAGTGGCTGCCGCAAATGACGGCACTTTCGCGTACCCGCACTTGGGCGTGGGTCATGCGCTGCGGGTCGATCAGACCTGCGGTCAGGTCGCCGGCACCGACATCTTCCGCCAGCGCACGGGCTACATCGGCCCAGGCGAGGTTTGAAACGGCCTGTTCAGAAAAATCAAATAACGGTTTCATCAATGATCCGGTTAGAACGGTTTCTGGCTTGTGGGGTTTGAGCAGACGTCAGAAAAAACAACTGCAACTGCTGCGGCTTTTAGAGCAGCGCGACTGCTTCCAAAAAATAACAAGTGTGATTATCCACACCTGTCCCTCCAGCATGAGGTGATATGCCCACCCAGCCTTACACAAAAAATTCCCCGCAACCTCGAAGCATTTTTAGGCGCTTCGGCACGGCGGTGCCCGAATTACGCCTGTTTCAGGAAAGCCAGCAGATCTACGTTGAGTGTGCCCTTGTTCGTCTGCGCAATGGCGCACCGTCTTTCATGTTGATCATGTTGCCCGCGCGCGGGGACCAATCTTTTACCGCCTCGGCGGATTGGGCTTGTGTGGAAATCATGGCGACAGCGTTTCCTGCTGCAAGAACGGACACGTCTTGGTGAGCAGCAGCAATCAGCGCAATAATGATCAATTTGTTAATTTTCAAAAACGACCAACTTTTCACGGCGAAAAATTCAGCCACCACGCGCTGTCACAGCCATTGTTTTAATCAACCCCCATCGACGACAGGCGTTCAACCCATTGCGGTGCAGACAGCCGGGGTCGGGTCTGGATTTCCCCACTGCACGTCGCATCTCTGTCTTTATCACTGATAGGCCCTATGAACAACTCCTCGCTGATCCAGCGCAGCATGCAGCATGTCTGGCACCCTTGCACACAAATGAAGCGACACGAAACGCTGCCCCTGGTACCCATCGCCAGAGCCGAAGGGGTCTGGCTCTACGACTTTGAAGGGCGCTGCTACCTTGATGGCGTGAGCTCATGGTGGGTCAACCTGTTTGGCCATGGTCACCCGCACATCAAGGCGGCACTGGTCGCGCAACTCGACCAGCTTGACCACGTGATGCTGGCCGGTTTTACCCATGAACC